>NZ_JBHRWK010000038.1:0-216338 GCF_042647925.1 Amycolatopsis speibonae | reverse complement strand
GCGGCACGCCATGGTCGCGGTCATCGCGTCGATGACTTCACGGCGTTGTGTCAGGTCCGTGCCGAAGGAGACCCACCCTGCGATTCCGCACATCGCTACCTCCCACGTCGCTGGGGCGACCCTCGCAACAGGCGCGGCCGATCGTCAATCCGCCCGCCGTCGACCTGCCCGAACCTCCGCCTCGCCGAAAAGATCGGGCATCCGTGGCCACCGCGAATGACGGTGGCCACGAACCCATCAGGCGCCCCACCCACCTCCTCCGCCGCTGACGGATCGAAGGACGTCACCGGGATGCAGCTCGGCGGCGACGTTGCTCCGCATCTTGAGCTGCACCTCGTCGCAGGTGCCGGGGCGGACCAGCAGATAACTAAGAGATGCGATAGGGGTGCCGCACCATGCGCCCGGCCACCCGTCTGCTGTGGCCAGCAGCCGGCGCACGCAGCGCGGGCCGCACGTGCTGCCGGGCACCCCCGTTGAGTACCCGGGACGCGGTCGCGCGGGATACTCCACCGGCCTTCGCGACATCGTCAAGCGTCACGACGATCGGGTGGGTCCTCATCGGCCGCTCTTCGCGGGCGCGTATCGGCCGACCCAGGCTGCGGCCGCACGCAAAGGCGCTTCGACCGGTGCGATCCCCGGGTACCAAGCCTTCTCCCACTCCAGCGAAACCCAGCCGGACCAGGAGCGCAGCAGCTCACCGCATTGAGTGAGCGGAACCGCGCCGTCTCCCGGCGGCACCGGGGTCGGATCTTGGCAGCTCCGGATGTCCTTGACCTGAAAGTAGCCGAGGTAGTCACCGAGCGCCTGCCGCGTGAGAGCGGGTTGCTCGCCGGCCCGCCACGGGTGCACCGCATCCCACAACACCGCCACCAGTTCCGGCGCGGAGAACCGGGCAGCCAGGCCCACAGCCGCGGCACCGGTGGGATGCGAGTCGTGGGTTTCGATCAGCAGCCGCACGCCGCTTGAGCGCAACTCGTCCACGACCGGGGTGATCCGCCGATCCGCGTTCTCGTCCCCGCCTGGGAAGACGCGGACGGCCGGTGCTCCGACACGCTGTGCCAGCTCGATCAGCGCCTTCAACTCGTCGATCACGGGCTGGTCCCGCCCCGGCGCGCAGACCTTCGCGTAGCCCGCGAGACAGGCCACCGCAAGGCCTTCCTCCGCCAGCTGCGACCGGATCCGGTCGACGTCGCCGCCGGGGAGCCCGAGGTGGAGCTCCTCACCGGGGTGCACCCGCAACTCCAGGCCATCGCACCCGTGCGCCTGCGCAGTACGGGCAGCCTCACGTACAGGCACTCCGGGCAGGCCCAGCGTGCTCATCGCGAACCGCCACCCCACCGACGACTTCCGCTCGCTTGACACAGCTGATATTTGTAAGCGCTTACAGTCTTTCTGTCAAGCTTGCCTTGGCAGCCTAGGCGACCGAATTCGGCCGATGAGGCCTTCCGCCTGCCGAAGGATCCGTAGCCGTTGCCTGCCACCCCGCCGGCTTCAGAGCGGCACACGCTGGTCGCGACCAGTTCCTGTAAGCGCTGACAGACCCAGACAACACCGGGTGTTCGCAAGATCGTGTCGACGAGCTCACCTCGGTCCGGACGGCAGACCCGCACCCTGGGGAACATCGATGGATGTCGATGGCCACATTCCTCCCCGAACATCGTGTGCACCGAGCCGGATGCCCGGTCGCAGCCGATTGACTGCCGCACTGGCGATGCGAGCACACCTCCTGCGACGCATCACCATCCTCAAAGGAGCTGAATTCATGCTCGTGCCAAGCAGAGTGATCGGCGCCGACCTGCGCAACGAGGTCCGTCGCGACACCTGGGACGACCCGAACTGGGGCTGGTACGACGCAGGGCGTAACCAACGATCCGCGCTGTCAGGACTTCACCCCCGACCAGCTCGCCAAGGTGGTCGACGACGAGGCGCTGTTCGTCACCACAGCCGGACAGCACTCCACCGCGCCGGTGTGAACGACCCCGGCGACTGGCGCGTGGCCGACTGGCACAAGCTGATCGACGCCCCCGCGCTGACCGGCCCGGTGCCGGTCACGCCACGCTGGAGCATGCTCGATCTGGACCACGCCGACGACACCGTGTCCGCCCGGATGCTCGCGTTGCCCGACTGGGACGCCGGTACCCGCAAGGCTATCTCGCGGTCGGCTACAGCGTGCGCAGCAACGCCATGTCCGCGCTGCTCCGCGCACGAACGAGCACGCCGCTGCCTGCCACAGGCCATGTCGTCTGGTTCGACCGCGGCGACAACCGCCCAGTCAGAGCCGGCTCAACCGGCAGCGACTGGGCCATCGGCCACTACAAGGCCAATGCGCGGACACCGAATACGTGGCAGAAGTCGCCTACACCTGGAAATCGAACCAGGGCGGCGTCCCTGACGCACTGCTCTGCCGCCCGGGGCGTGGGACGCCGCGAGCCCGGCGCCCCACGCCCGACGGTCAGGTGCCGTCGATCAGCCGGACGGCCAGATCCGGGCTGAAGGTCCCGGCGGGCACGGTCGGTGCGATCCCGCACTTTCCATCGGACACACCTGGCGTCTTGACCCACAGGAGCAGCTCGGCGCCGCCGCCGGTCTGGGCGGTGACACCGAGTTTGCGACCGGCGGGATTGCACCATTCACCGTTGGAACCGTTGCCGTTGCGACTGGTGTCGACGACGAACTTCGCGCCGCCGCCCAGCGATGAGTTGACAGAGTTGGCGTAGCCGACCGAAGAGCTGGTGGTGTAGAAGTTGGACACGTTGACCGAGAACCCGCGAACGTTGCCCACGCCGGCGGCGCTCAGCCTGCTCGCCATGATCGGCGCATCGACCCAGTTGGTATGACCACCGTCCAGGTAGGCGTAGGTGTTGGGCGCCTTCTGCTGGAACATCTGCGTCGCGTAGACGAGCATGGTGTTCCGGTCGGCAATCTGCGCGTCGGTCATGCAGTCGAAGTCGCCGAGCGCGTCCGGCTCGATGATCACGACGGCCGGATGGGTGCCGACGCCGGCGGCGAAACCGGAGATCCACGTCTTGTAAGCGCTGACGCTTCCGGCGCCCCCGGCGGACTCGCCGCCGCACGCGTCACGGCCGGGCAGGTTGTACGCCACCAGCACCGGGAGCAGGTCGTGGCTGTCGGCGGCACCGGCGTAGTCAGCGACGGTGCTGCCTATGTCGCCGTCGTTGCCGAACCAGCGAGCGATCGGATTCGTCGCGATCGAAGCGTTGATCTTCGCGGCCCGGGAGTCACCCGGATTGGCCGCGACCCACTGAGCGGGCGCCGAATTCGGGTTGACGTAGAACCCGCTCGTCAGATCGAGAGGGCTTGCGGCGCTTGCGGGCACTGCGGTTCCGAGGAGCAGAAGTGCGAGCAACGCGATGAGGCGGGCTTTCCACCACACTGTGGATCTCCTTTTCTCTAGGGGCGGGCTGCCGTAGCCCAGGGTTCGGCGCCGCCGCACCCCACGCGGGGGCGGCGGTGCCACGGCGGGTGGGTCAGCTACCGGCGGCGAAGGCCGTGATCCAGGCGAGCGACGAGTTCCAGTTGATCGCCGTCTCGTTGGTGGAGTAGGAGAAGATGTCGTCGATGTAGCACTTCGCCGGCTCGCAGCCGGGCAAGTTCTGCTGGGCCACCGGATCCTGCAGCGCGCTGTTCGGGCCGCCTGCCAGCGAGCCGGGCGGCGGGCTCGGTAGCTTCTGGTCGAGCTGGTGCGCCCAGATCCGGCTGTGCTCGTTGGTGCTGGCCCGCTCGCCGTAGCCGGTGACGAACGACTGGTTCAGCGCATTGCGGCCGAGCAGGTAGTCCATCGACTCGAGGACGGCGTCCCGGTAGTCCCGCCGGTGCGTGAGGTCGTATGCGGTCGCGATCACCAGTGCATTGTTGGTGGTGGCGCTGGTCGAGCCCCACGGATAGCTACCGTCGGCGGATTCGAACGGGTTCGGATAGCCCTGGTTCCGCACGTTGCGAACGTACTGGTCGGCAACGGCCAGGACCCGCTGCCGCGCGGCGAGCACCCGGGCGAGCGGGAAACGCCACGGCAGCCGCGTGATGGTGAGATCCGTCAGCGCGCCGGTGTCCTTCCAGGAGAACCCGTCCGCGGTGATCCGGGCGGTGATCGACTTCAGGTAGCCCTGGTCCCCGGTGGTCGCGTAGAGCTCCGCCCCGGCCCATGAGAACTCGTCGGTGACGTTCGTGTCGTCGTAGGGGCCTCCGCCGACGCTGTCCTCGCGCGGTGCATACATCGCTGGGTGGGCGAGCGCTGCCTGCCACGCCGTCTTGGCCGCCGCCAGGCACTTCGCGGAGAAGGCGCGGTCCCAGAGCTGCCAGACGCGGGCGCACTGGGCGGCCGCGGCGGCCAGGTTGAGCGTCGCCGCGGTGGACGGCGGGTGGAGGTAGCGCGGCTGCGCGTCGGCGTCGGGCCGGGTCGGCAGCGCGGTCCAAGCGAGGTCGTGGACCTTGTGGTGCGCCATGCCTGCCAGCGGCTGTCCGGCCGGGACCTGCATCTTCAGCAGGAACTCCATCTCCCAGCGCGATTCGTCGAGCACGTCGGGAACGTGGTTGCCCGCCTCCGGGATCTTCAGCAGGCCGTCGCCGAGGCCGGCCCAGCCGCCGGTGTAGAGCGACCGCTCGTAGGTGTCCATGAGCTGCCAAGCGGCCAGCGCGCCGTTGACGACGTACTTGCCCTGGTCGCCCGCGTCGTACCAGCCACCGCTGACGTCGAGGGAATAGTCGCAGGTCCCGGGCAGGCAGGGTACGGAGGTGTCGCCCTTGTTGGGTGCGACGCCGAGGTGACCGGCGGGCCTGGCGTAGGCGTCACCCACGTAGGCGGTCTCGATCGGGGTACCGCTGCGCTGGAGGTAGAAGTACTCCAGCGCGTCCCGGCGCAGGCCGTCGTAGGGGTTGCGCAGGACGTCGAACGGTTCGCTGACCGCGGAGCCGACGGCGACGGTATACCCGGTGCCCTCGGTGCGGAAATCGGTGAAGTCGGCGATATGCACGTGGTCACCCGAAGCGGCGTCGTCACCCTGCACCCGGGTCAGACCCGTCGTGACCACGGCACCGGCGCCGTTGCGCAGCTGCCACTGCACCGGTGTGGCCGAAGGGTCCACTATGGACGCCTGTTTCGGCCCGGACCCTGCGTATCCGAGCTGGTTGACCCGCACCGGTGAGCCGAAGTCGCGGCCGCCACCGGGCGGGATCACCCCGCCGGTGAGCGAGACGTCGTCGACACAGAATGTGAAGCTCTTCCCGGTGGCGCCCAGATGGAAGCCCACTTGGCCGCGCAACGTGGACAAGCTCGAGGTGCCGGTGAACACGAACGTCTTCGGGGTGCTCGTGACCGCGGCGCCCTTGACGAACATCGACGTGTTCGGCGCGACCGCAAGGCCGAGCCCGGCGCGAATCGTGACGTCCGCGGTCGCCGTCGCGGTGAACCGCAGCGTGTAGGGCTGGCCCGCCTCCAAGGGGATGTCGTTCTCGCCGATCATCGAGTCCCACGTGTTGACCGTCCCGGCGGGCTCGTCGGCGCACAGCCTGCCGGCGTCCACACGCGACGGTGTGTTGCCGCTGACCCACCATGGGGCCTTTCCACCGTCGAAGGTGCCGTTGAGCACGCGCTCGTAGGCCTCGGCGTGCGCGACGGGCGCGAACGACACGAGGAGCAGCGGGGGCATACAGGCTATGAGCAGCCTGGTTCTGAAAGACATACCGGATCTCCTGGGGATCGAAGGAGGTTCGGCAGGCCACAGCGTCAGTGCGGAATGTTCTCTCCGAACGGCGGGTGTGTCAACCGTCTCATCGAGAGCCACCCCCTTGACGGATGTCTCTTCCCAACGACGTGTCTCCCGGGTTACGCTCCTGTAAGCGCTCACAGAATCTTCCAGTTTTAGCGAAGCGCAACACCGGCACAGCCGCAGCGTCGCAGCAGGTGAACGATGTTTCGCAAAGTCGTGAAGAGGGTCTCCCGGCCTGTTAGCGGTTCCGGAGATGGCCCGTAAGTGGAGGTTTTCATGCCTGCTCTACTGAGGCGGACAGTGCTGGCCACCGCAGTGGCCTGCACGCTGGCCGCAGCCACCGCGTGCGGTGGCACAACTGCTTCGGAAAGCGGTTCCGGCCCGTTCACCCTGGTGGTGAAGACATTCGGCCAGTTCGGCTATGACGGCTTGTACAAGGAGTACGAGGCCGCCCACCCCGGTGTCACCATCAAGGAGGAGAACATCGGCAAACTGGGCGACTACACGCCCAAGCTGCAGCAGTGGATGGCCGCGGGCTCCGGCGCGGGCGACGTCGTCGCGCTCGAAGAGGGCATCATCAGCCAATACATCGCCAAGCCGGACAAGTTCGTCAATCTCCTCGACCACGGCGCGGGTCCGCTCGAGCAGGACTTCCTGTCGTGGAAGTGGAAACAGGCACTTACCGCGGACGGCAAATCGCTGATCGGGCTCGGCACCGACATCGGCGCCCAGGGCGTGTGTTATCGCACGGACCTGTTCGCGAAGGCCGGCCTGCCCACCGATCGCGACCAGGTGAGCGCCCTCTGGCCGACCTGGGATGCTTATCTCGCCACAGGAAAGCGCTTTCTTTCCGGCGGCACCGGAGCTCACTTCTACGACTCCTCTGGCGGGATGTACCAGAACATCCTGATGCAGCAGAGCGACCACACATACTACGACACCGCGAACAACCTCGTCATCGACAGCAATCCCGCAGTGAAGGCCGCATTCGACAAGACCGTCGAGATGATCCGGGCCGGGCTGTCGGCGAACGTCGACCAGTACAGTCCGCCGTGGAACGCCGGGTTCAAGAACGGCACGTTCGCCACCATCGCATGCCCGTCGTGGATGCTCGCCACCATCCAGAAGCAGGCCGGCCCCGAGAACGCCGGGAAGTGGGACGTGGCACGAGTTCCCGGCGACGGCGCAGTGCGCGGCGGGTCGTTCCTCGCCGTCCCGAAGCAGGGCAAGCACCAGGACGCCTCCGCCGACCTGGTGAAGTTCCTGACCAGCGCCAAGGGACAGATCGGCGCGTTCAAAGCGAAGGGCAACTTCCCGTCCGCGCCTCAGGCCATCGACGATCCCGCGGTCCAGGGGTTCGCCAACGCCTACTTCGGCAACGCTCCGGTAGGGAAGATCTTCGGCTCCAGCGCGAAGGCGATCAAGCCCGTCTACCTCGGCCCGGCCAACGTAGCGATCGGCGACCGGGTCACCAACGCGCTGCTGGCAGTCGAACAAGGCAAGCTCCAGCCCGACGAAGCCTGGGCCAAGGCCGTCGACGAAGCCAAGCGCCTGGTCAAGTAGCCAGCCGGGCGGGGCGCGCCGCGCCCCCTGACGCGCGTCCCGCCCGGCCTCCACAAAGGACGTCACAGTGGTCATCCATCAACGCCCCCGCCAGGCCGAATCACCTCCTCGCCCCTCTGCACCGGGCCGCGGGCGTACATCCGGCCCGGCCGAACGCGACAGCACGCTGTCCCGGTGGGACATCAAGGCCTCGCCATACCTGTTCATCGCACCGTTTTTCGTGATCTTCGCCGTATTCGGGCTGTTCCCGCTGCTCTACACGGCGTGGGTCTCGCTGCACAAGTGGGACCTGGGCGGGGACGGCGGCTTCGTCGGCCTCGGCAACTACGCCACTCTCTTCGACGACCCGGACTTCTGGAACTCCGTGGTCAATACCCTCGGCATGCTGGTGCTGTCCACGGTCCCGCAGCTGCTGTTCGCGCTGGTCCTGGCCGCGTTGCTGAACCAGAAGCTGCGCGGGCGTCTCCTGCTGCGGATGGGTGTGCTGCTGCCGATCGTCACCTCGGTCGCCGCGGTCGGCATCGTCTTCAGCCAGATCTTCGACCGTGACGCGGGCATGGCCAACGGCCTGCTTCACCTCTTCGGCGTGGCGCCGATCGACTGGCGCGCAGACAAATGGTCATCCTGGGTCGCCATCTCGTCCATGGTCGACTGGCGCTGGACAGGGTACAACTCGCTGATCTACCTGGCCGCGATGCAGTCGATCCCGCGCGAGCTCTATGAAGCGGCCACTGTGGACGGTGCGTCGAAGGTCCGGCAGTTCTGGAGTATCACCGTGCCGATGATCCGGCCGGCGATCGTGTTCACCGTGATCGTCTCGACCATCGCCGGAATGCAGCTGTTCACCGAGCCCCTCATCTTCGGTCAGGGCACCTACGCCATCTCAGGCGGCTCGCTGCGCCAGTTCCAGACAGTGTCGATGTACATGTTCGAGAAGGCATTCCGCGACTACGACCTCGGCTACGGCTCCGCCGTCGCGTGGATGATCTTCCTGCTGATCACGATCCTCGCCGTGGTCAATTTCCTGATCACCCGGAGGTCGAAGTAGATGCGCAAGACCTCGCCCCTCACCTACCTCACTCTCGTGGTCGCGATCGCTCTCTCGGCGTTCCCGCTCTACTGGCTGTTCGTCGTCGCGACCCGCACGAACGACGTCGTCGGCGACTGGCCGCCGCCGCTGCTGCCCGGCGGCAACCTCTTCGACAACGTCAAGCGGCTGTTCTCGGCCGAGGACGCGAACTTCCTCAAGGGCATGGTCAACTCGGCCATCGCGTCGGTGGTCGTCACCGTCTCCGTGGTGTTCTTCAGCACGCTGGCCGGCTTCGCCTTCGCCAAGCTGCGCTTCCGCGGCCGCAACGGGCTGCTGCTGGTCATCCTGGCGACAATGATGATCCCGGTGCAGATGGGCATCATCCCGCTGTACATGATCATGGTGCAGCTTGGCTGGCAAGACCGGCTGCAGGCGGTCATCGTGCCGTTCCTCGTCTCGGCGTTCGGTGTTTTCCTGATGCGCCAGTACGCCGAACGCTCGGTCCCGGACGAGCTGATCGAAGCCGCCCGGATCGACGGCTGCACGACATTCCGGATCTACCGCACGGTCGTGCTGCCCGCCCTGCGCCCCGGAGCATCGGTGCTCGCCCTATTCACGTTCATGAGCACCTGGAACGAGTTCCTCTGGCCGATCGCGGTGCTGGAAGCCGACAACCCGACCGTGCAGTTCTCGCTGAGCCAGCTGTCCACCAGCTACTACACCGACTACACGCTGATGTTCGCCGGCGCGCTGGTCGCCTGCGTTCCGCTGCTGCTCGTCTTCCTGGCGTTCGGCAAGCAGATCATCGGCGGCATCATGGAAGGAGCGGTCAAGGCGTGAGCACGTTCAAACCCGGTTTCCTCTGGGGCGCTGCCACTTCGAGCTATCAGATCGAAGGTGCGGTCGCCGAGGACGGTCGCGGACCGTCCATCTGGGACACCTTCGCCGCGAGCCCGGGCGCCGTCGACAACGGGGACACCGGCGCCGTCGCCGCCGACCACTACCACCGCTACCGTGACGACGTCGCGCTCATGGCGGAACTGGGTCTCGGCGCCTATCGGTTCTCCATCGCCTGGCCGCGGATCCAGCCGGACGGGTCCGGTGCGGTCGAGCAGCGCGGCCTGGACTTCTACCGGAAGCTGGTCGACGCGCTGCTCGAACACGACATCCAGCCGTGGCCGACGCTCTACCACTGGGACCTGCCGCAGCCGCTCGAGGACACCGGCGGCTGGCCGTCGCGGGACACCGCAGAACGGTTCGCCGACTACGCGGCGATCGTGCACGACGCCCTCTCCGACCGCGTCGCCCACTGGACGACGCTCAACGAGCCGTGGTGCTCGGCGTTCCTCGGCTACGCCACCGGACGGCACGCCCCAGGCCGGCGCGAACCCGCGGCCGCCGTGCGCGCCGCCCACCACCTGCTGCTGGGACACGGCCTCGCCGCGGAAGCGATGTCGGACAGCACGGTCGGCATCTCCCTGAACCTGACCGACGTCTCCCCCGCTACCCGCGGCGAACCCGACCTCGACGCGGCACGGCGGATCGACGGCATGCAGAACCGGTTGTTCCTCGATCCGGTGCTGCTCGGCGAATACCCCGCCGACGTACGGGCAGATCTGGCCGGGGTCACGTCGTTCGACCACGTGCGGCCAGGGGACCTGAAGACCATCGCCGCACCGCTGGACTTCCTCGGGATCAACTACTACTCGCCCATGCTCGTCGCCGGAGCCGCAGCACCCACGCCGTCGGCGTATGTCGGGTCGGACCGGGTAGCCCAGGTCGACGGGGGCCGCCCCCGGACATCGATCGGCTGGGAGATCGACGAACGAGGTCTCCTGAACCTGCTGAGGCGGCTCAAACGGGACTATCCGGCGACAGCGCTGTACGTCACCGAAAACGGCGCGGCATTCGAGCCACCCGTGCACGACAAGGCGCGGATCGCCTACCTGGACGGCCACCTGCGCGCCTGCGCGGCCGCGATCGCGCAGGGCGTCCCGCTCAAGGGATACTTCGCGTGGTCGCTGCTGGACAACTTCGAATGGTCCTACGGCTACGCGCAAAGGTTCGGGCTCCTCCACGTCGACTACGAGACCCAGGAACGCACCCTGAAGGACAGCGCCCGCTGGTACGCCGGCGTCATCGCCCGAAAGGCACTGTGAGCGCTTACAACTTGCTAGGCTGACTCTTGCCGACCGATCGACCAGGGGGACGACGATGAGGAACCGGCCGTCGACACTCGAGGAGGTGGCACGTCTCTCCGGCGTGTCCACCGGCACTGTATCGCGCGTGATCAACAACGCCCCGCACGTCAGCAAGAAGTCGCGCGAAGCCGTGCAGCGGGCGATCGAAGAACTCGGCTACGTGCCGAACACCGCCGCCCGATCGCTGGCCACCGCGCGGCGTGGCGCCGTAGCGCTCGCGATCTCCAGCGACGACCCGGTGCTGTTCGCCAACCAGTTCTTCGCCGAGGTGATCTCCGGGGTCAACGCCGTCATCGAGGAGACCGACCTCCAGTTGATGCTGGTGCTCGCCGCCTCCGACCGCGGCCACTCGAGGCTGACGCGGATCCTGCAGTCGCGAGCCGCGGACGGCGTGATGCTGCTGGCACTGCGGGAGAACGACCCGCTGTCGAAGATCGCCGACGAGGGCCAGGTGCCCGTCGTGCACGGCGGGCGCTCGCTCGACCGCACGCCTCAGTACTACGTCGACGCCGACAACCGCGGCGGCGCGCGCCAGGCCGTGGAGTATCTCGTCTCGCTCGGGCGGCAGCGGATCGCCACGATCACCGGGCAGACCGACATGCACGTCGGGGTCAACCGGTACCTGGGGTTCCGGGAGGCGCTCGCACTGGCAGGGCTGGCCGACCACCGCATCTCGCACGGCGACTTCAGCGAGGCCAGCGGGGCCGCGGGAATGGCGCAGCTGCTCGACGAACACCCGGACCTCGACGCCGTGTTCGTCGCCTCGGACGCGATGGCGGCCGGGGCGCTGAAGGTCCTGCGCGAGCGCGGCCGCTCCGTGCCCGGCGACGTCGCAGTGGTCGGGTTCAACGACATCGTCACCGCACAGCACACGCACCCCGCGCTGACCACCGTCCGCCAGCCGATCGAAGCGCTCGGCCGGGAAATGACGCGGATGCTGGTGCGGCTGATCGACGGCGACCGCCCGACTTCGCTGATCCTGCCGACCGAGCTGGTGGTCCGCGAGTCCGCCTGAGCCGCTCACCCGGCGCTCACCTCCAGGCGGCCGAACCGGATCCGCACCACGAACCCGTCCGGCCAGCAGATCTCGACGCCGTCCGCGGTCGCCGAGGCCACCGGATCGCGAGGCTCCGTGCCCAGCACCGCCAGTGCGGCGAAGACCGTCGTGCCGTGGACGTCGCCGGTGAGACGCGGGAGCACTACCCACGGGACGTACGCGGTGCCTTGTGGAGCTCGCACCTCGTCCAGGCCGGTCCAGCCGAGCAGGGGACGGAGCACGGACTCGCCGAGCCGGGTCGCCCAGCCCGTCTGCTCGGCGCCCGCGCCCGGCGGTGCACCTGCCACGCGGTGCACCCGCACGTCGTCGCGGCCGCGGGCTACGGTGACGCTCTCGACGCGCAGCCCCGGCACGGTCGCCGGGCCTCGCCCGAAGACCGGGCGGTGCCAAGACGCAGCCCAGCCCCAGCTGTCGCCCGCGCCCGCGCCGAGCGGGTGGATCCGGCGGCGCACACTGCGCACGCCCCCGACGACCACCGCGAAGTGGTTGTCCGACGGGTTGTCCCGCGCTGTCGGGCCGGTGCCAGTCGAGTAGGCGAAGCGACCGTAGTGCGGGTCGTCGCCGTCTGCCGACTCGGCTTCGTGTGGCCGGAGGTGATCGCTGCCGTGGTTGTGCAGCCGGACGATCCCGTCGGGAGTCGACTGCAGGAGGAACCCCGGTACGGGCTGGGCGAGCACTGCGCCGGGGCCTTCGCTCGGCGCGGGTTCCTCGACCTCTGTCCACAGTGGATGCCCGGCCGGCGCGAGCAGGCAGACGAAGGCTTTCGACGCCCAGTAAGGGGAACCCGGCCCGGAGTAGAACTGCGCCGTCGGCGCGTGCGGGCCGTGCCAGCCGAGACTCAGCAAGCCGTCCTCACCGGTGGCGCCGCGGTCGAGGAAGTACCGCAGGGCGCCGCTGAGCACGCGGCGCGACACCCCGGGCCGCAGTGGGGTGTCGCCGGTGACCGCGCCGAGTCCGACCGCCGACGCGGCGGCGAACCGGTAGATCAGCGACCGTCCGAAGTGGACCGGCGCGCCGTCGCCGCCGAACCACAGGGCGAAACTTTCCAAGTGCTCAAGCAGCCGCTCACCCAACGGCGTCGGCGTTCCGGCGAGGTAGGCGTCCAACACCGGATACAGGTGCAGCGCCCAGCCGTTGTAGTGGTCGAAGGCCCGCCCGTCGCCATCGGCGTACCAGCCGTCCCCGCGGTACCAGCCTTCGAGCAGTTCCAGCGCCCGGTCGCGGGCCCGCGCGGTCTCGGCGTCACCGCGGCCAACGGACTCGAGGAATCCGGCCACGGTGTAGGGGAACAGGTACCAGTTGTTCGGCGAAGGGACGTGCCGCAACGCGCCACGCAGCCAGTCCTCGACGCGGTCACGCACCCGCGAGTCGAGACCGTCCCACAGCCACGGGCGGGTCAGCCGGAGTCCGAGCGCGACGGAGGCGGCCTCGACCATCGGCTGCCCGGCGACGTCGTGGTCGAGGATCACCGGCCACGACTCGGCATCGTCGCGCCCGGGCGTACGGGTGCCCGCGTCGAGGCCTTCGGCGTACTGGCCGAGCCACCCGTGCGGGTCTTTGCCGCCTTCACCGGCGACGCGGAACCCCGCGGCGAGAAAGGTGCGGGCGAAGCCTTCAAGGCCATCCGAGCGGACACCGTTGGCCGACGCGGGCCCGGGCAGGTCCAGCCGGGCCCCCCGTGGGCTCGCCCACCGCCACGCGGCTTCGAGCAGGCCGTCCGCGGCGGCGACCCAGTGCTCCCTGGTGTAGCCGGTGCGCGGGCTCAGCTCGCGGTCCTCGGGCGGCAGTCTCACGCGATCAGCCCCATCCGGTCGCGGTGCACCGGGTGGGCGAAGCCGTCCCCGGCCGCCCAACGAGCCACCTCTGCGACGGCCAGCTCGGCCAGTCGTCCCCATTCGTTGCCCTGCGAACCCGCCAGGTGCGGGGTGATCAGAACGTTGCCGTCAGTCCACAACGGGTGCGACCGCGGCAGGACCTCCGGCTCGGTGACATCGAGGACCGCGCGGATCCGCCCGGCCGCGGTGGCCGCAGAGACGGCGTCCTGGTCGAGCACGGCACCGCGCGCGGTGTTGATGAGCACGGCGTCCGGGCGCATCGACGCGATCAGCTCCCGCCCGACCAGCCCGTGGGTCTCGGGCAGCAGCGGCGTGTGGACGCTGACGACGTCACTGCCTGCGAAGAGGTCTGCCAGATCGACCGCCTCGGCCCCGAGCCGGTCGATCTCCGTTGCGCTCACATACGGATCATGCACCAGAACGCGCAGGTCGTACGGCTGCAGCAGCTCGATCACCCGGCGGCCGATCATCGACGCGGACAGGATGCCGACCGTACGATGGTAATTGCCGACGTCACGCGGGACCGCGAGCCAGTCGTCGCGGACGCGGTCCACGCGGTAGTCCCTGGCCCGTTCGAGCACGCGCTTGCCGGACAGCAGGATCATCGCCACCGTGTACTCGGCCACCGGCACCGCGTTCGCGGCCGCTGCGGAGGTCACCTCGATCCCCCGCTCCCAGCACGCCTCGGTGACGTGCGCGCGGACCGATCCGGCAGTGTGCACCACCGCCCGCAGCCGGGGTGCGGTGGCGAGCACGGCGGCGTCCAACGGCGGACAGCCCCAGCCGGTGACCAGCAGTTCGACGTCAGTCAGGGTTTCGCGGGCATGGACAGTCGTGAAGTCGTCGAGGATGCCGTCGGCGAGGTCACAGACGCGACCTAACGCGGTCAGCGCGTCCTTGTCCAAGACGGCCGCGGCAGCGTCCGGCCCCATCGCGAGCGCGGCGCGGGGGCGGCTCACTTGACCGCTCCCGCGGTGAGCCCGGACCGCCAGAAGCGTTGCAGGAGGACGAACGCCACCAGCAGCGGGATGATCGCCAGCAATGCGCCCATGACGACCACCGGATAGTACTCCGGGGACACGGTGGCGGAGCTGTTCCAGCTGTAGAGGCCGAGGCTGACCGGGTACAGCTTCTGGTCCGACAGCATCACCATGGGCAGGAAGAAGTTGTTCCAGATCGCGGTGAGCTGGAACAGGAACACCGTGACCACCCCGGGGGTGAGCATCCGCAGCGCCACCCGGAAGTACGTCGCGAGCTCGCCCGCGCCGTCGATCCGCGCGGCTTCCAGCACCTCGTCCGGCACGTAGCCCTGGCTGAACACCCGGCCGAGGTAGACGCCGAAGGGGTTGAAAAGCACCGGCACGAACACCGCCCACACGGTGCCGACGAGCCCGGTGCCGGACGCCATCAGGTACAGCGGCAACGCGAGCACGGTCTGCGGCACCATCACCGCCGCGAGGACGAGCCCGAAGAGCTTTTCCTTGTGCCGGAAGTGGTACTTGTCGAAGGCGTACCCGCAGGCGATGCTCACCAGCGCGCTGATCGCGCCGCCGACGACGGCGTAGAGCAGGCTGTTGGTGTACCACCGGCCGTAGATCCCCTTGTCCATGGCGAACAGGTCGCGCAGGTTCTGCAGCGGCGAGAACCCGTGCAAGGAAAGGAGATCGCTACCGAAGAGCGCGTCGCCGTTCTTCGCCGCAGCGAGCACGAGCCACAGCACCGGCAGCAGCGTGTACAGCACGGCGATCCCGACGACGGTGTTGACGGCCGTGCGGCTGAGCAGCTTCACCGGTTCGCCTCCCGGGTGCGGTTGGTCCAGCGCGTCACGCCGTAGGACAACGCGATCGTGCAGGCGAGCAGGATCACCGACGCCGCCGCGGCGAGGCCGTAGTTGTTGCGGGTGAACGCGGCGTCGTAGATGTACATGCTCGGCGAGAACCGAGCGGTGATCATCGGCGTGGACTGGGAGAGCAGCATCGGCTCGGTGAACAACTGCAGCGACCAGATCAGGGTGAACAGCACGACCATCACGACCGACGAGCGGATCAGCGGGGTCTTGATCCGCAGCGCCGCCCGGACCGGTCCGGCGCCGTCGACCACCGCGGCTTCGAGCACTTCGCGCGGCACCGCCTGCAGCGCCGCGTAGAAGATGACCACGTTGTAGCCGAGGTTGCTCCACAGCGCGATGTTCACGATCGCCGGCAGCACCGCGTGGAACCCCAGAAAGTCCACCGTGATCCCGGCCTTGCCCAGGAGTTCGACCACCGGGCTGAGGCCGGGGGTATACAGATAGAGCCAGATGATCGCGGCGATGATCCCGGGCACGGCGTGCGGAAGGAACAGCCCGAGCCGGGCGACCGACCGCAGCCGCGCGGCCCCGGAATCCAGCAGCAGAGCGAGACCGAGCGACACGACGACCAGCAACGGCAGATAGAGCAGGCAGTAGAGCGCGATGACCCCGAGTCCGCTGAGGAACGTCGGGTCCGACAGTACGGCGAGATAGCTGCGCAACCCCACGAATACGGTGTGCTCCGGACCGAAGCCGAGACCCGGCTCGTCGGCGCCGAAGAAGCTCAGCCACACCGCGGTGCCGACCGGGACGAGGAACACCGCCACCAGCAACAGAAAGAACGGTGCCATCAGCACAGCGCAGGCCGCGTGTTCCCGGCGGCGGCCGCGTTTGCGCGGCGTAGCCACCGGCGATGGGCGGGTCGCGGAGCCGGACAGCCTGGTTGTCATCGGTGACCTCCCTTCAGCTGCTGTGCTCGGTGGTGGCCAGGCCGAGGGCGGCCAGGTCCGGCATGGTGGCGCGCTGCGCGTCGCGGACGGCCTCGGTCAGGGTGGCCTGCCCGGCGCCGGCCCGGGCGAAGCCGTCCTGCAGCACACGCTGGGTCGCGCTCATCCGCGGCCCCCACGTCCAGCCGTCGCGGATCTTCGCCGCCTCCTGCTCGAAGAGCCGGTAGATGTCCTGGCCGCCGTAGTAGGACCGGTCGAACGCCTGACGGCCGACGTCGACCAGCGCGGGCGCGGCCGGATACTGGCTGCTGGTGCCGCTCGAGAGCCGGGCACGCAGCGCGTCGGGATGGGTGACCTGCCACTCGATGAACTCCATCGCCGCTTCGGGATTGGCGCTGTCCTGGGTGACCGCGAAGGTCGAGCCCCCGTGCGTGCCGACCGCCGGGCGCGCCGGGTCCCACTGCGGCAGCGGCGCGATGGCCCACTTGCCTTTCTGCCCGGGGCGCGCCTTCATCTGCGCGCCCGCGTCCCAGGCGCCACTGAGCCTCGCCAGGACAAGACCTTGCCCGATCTGCGCGTCGTTTTGCCGGCTCAGGGAAGCGTTGGCGAAGACCAGGCCGTCGTCGATCAGCTGCTGCCAGAACTCGGCGACGCGGCGGGTCGGACCATCGGCGAGCGAGACGTTCCACGCGCCGCCGGAAGTGTCGAACCAGCGCCCGCCAGCCTGCCAGGCGAACGCGGCGAATTGCAGCGCGCCGTCGGTCGGGAAGATCGCGATCCGGCTCCCACCGTCCCGGATCACGCGGGCAGCCGCGGCGAACTCGTCCCACGTCCGAGGGACCGTCAGGCCGGCCTCGGCGAATAGGTCGGTGCGGTAGTGCAGCACCATCGGCTCAAAGTCGAGCGGCACGGTGAACAGCCGCCCGGCGAACGTCGTCAGCCGCAGCGCCTGCGGCAGCAGTTTCACCCGGAGCCGGTCACTGACCAGATCGGTGATGTCCCGCGCGACGCCGTCGATGGCGAAACCGGGCACCTGGGGATACTCGATCGTGGCCACGTCAGGCGCGTTGCCCGCGCGAGCGGCGTTGCTCAGCTTCGCGTAGCCACCCTGGTCGCCGGACGGAATCTGCTGGAAGTCCACGCGGATGCGGTTCTGGCCGCGGTTGAACGCATCGACGACCTGCTGGCTGCCGCGCAGCGCAGACCAGAAGGTGATCCGGGTGACACTTCCGGACATCCCCGGGCCGCCCGGCGAGCATGCCGCTGCCAGTGGCAGGGCCAGGCTCGCGGCGAGCACGGACCGGCGGCTTGCGGGCATCGTCGCCTCCTGCGAGTCACAACGGAATACCCACAGTCTGACTGCATGAACGAATTTCGGTCAATATGAGGCGCCAACTCGGTCAAACGCTCACCCGTGCGGTGGACGCCCGGATCTTCAGCTCTGGCAGCACGGCGACCCGGCGGGGCTGCCCAACGGCCGGGCCCCGCGCCAGCCGTTCGAGCAGCAGCCCGGCCGCGAGCCGGCCCACCTCCGCCTTGGCCGGCGCGACCGCGGTCAGCGGCGGGCTGCCCAATGCCGCGACGACGTCGTCGTAGGCCACGACCGAGCAGTCCCGCGGTACGGCGATACCGGCCTCGGCCAGCTGGCGCACCAGCATCAAAGCGTCGATGTCGCCGTGCATGACCACGCCCGTGGCGCCGCGCTCGCACACCAGGTCGGCGAGCGAGGGCTCGTCCGGGGCGACGGCCGGATCCGCGCCCGCGTCCGGCGCGCTGAGCACGATCGTCGCGGCCGCGACCTCCGGCCGCGCGGCGCAGGCCTCGGCGAACGCGGCGCGCAGCGCCCGCGCGGTCGGGCTGTCGTCACGCGCGGCGAGCACCAGCCGCCGGTGCCCCAGCGCCACCAAATGCTCCACCGCGAGGTCGACGCCGTACCCGTGGTCGGTGCACACGGAGTCCCGCCCGCGCAGTGCGCTGCCCGGTCGCGGCCGGCGTTCCATCAGGACCAGCGGTATCTCGAGCCCGGCCAGCCAGCAATCGTCGGTGTCCTGCGCCGCGGCGGTGCGCCAGCGCGGCGCGATCAGCAGGCCGCGCACGTCGCCGCCGGCGAGCACGCGGTCCACGATCGGCTGCTCGGCACCCGCGACCTGCGGCGCCGGGTGGAGCACGATCTGGACGCCGGCCTCCTCCAACGCGGCGCGCGCACCGTGCACCACCTCGTTAAGGTAGGCGTGCCGCTCGGGAACGACCAGCGCGACGACGTCTCCACCTCGTTCCCCCGGAACCGGCGGCGGCCGCACCGGTACCAGCGACCGCGCCACCCCGTGACCCCGCCGGAGCCTGCCCTCCCGGGCGAGGCCCTCGACGTCCCGGCGGGCCGTGATCACCGAGACCTCGAGCTCGGCGGCGAGCTCGGTGACCCGCACCTCTCCTCGCGCCTCGACCACGGCCAGAACCCGCTGCCGCCGACCCGCACCCGACTCCCGCATTTGCACGCCACCTTGACTGCTCGTTTGATCGCATTACCGAGCATATCGATCGCCACTGCCGGAGGCGAGCGGCTCGGCGAGCACCGACCCCGCCTCCAAGCGCTGTCAAGGCGGAACGTCGCTACGACGTTTCACGACCTGAGCGACCCGACGGGCAATCCGAGGACCTCGACGATACGTTCGACAGCGGCGCCGACCGGTACGAAGTCGTCCCCCAGCGGGTCGACGATCAGGCGGCGCACGGTAGTGACATGCTCGGGCGCGGAGGCTTCGAGGTGCGCCCGGCCGGCCTCGGTCAAGGTCGCGACCGTAAAGCGCCGCCCTTGGCCGGTACAGACGGTCCGCGTGACCCACCCGCGCTCCTCGAGCCGCGCCACAGCATGCGAGATGCGCGGGAGGGACCCATTGGCCATCTCGGCGATCTCGCTCATGCGCAGGCTCTCCTCGGGGACCACCGCCAGGCGGGCCAGGATCATGTACCCGAGCAGCGTCAGGTCGGAGTCACGCAGGAGCTGGCTTTCGAGCACGCCAGGCAGCGTAAGCAGGACCTTGACCAGGTTGATCCACGCCCCTCGCTGGTCGTCGTCGAGCCAGCGCACCGGGTCACCATTCGCATTCACCACCCCGACAGCCTTCCTCAAACGATCGTTGACTTCAACACGCAACTCAATCTACACTTTGAGTTGCACACGCAACCCAAAGGAGCCTGCCATGATCACCGAAACCATCCATACCTCGTCCCGAGCCCTCCGGCTCGGCCTGGCCACGCTCGCGGCCGCCGTCGCGAACACCGTGATCGCGTTGATCGCCGCCCGGCTCGACGACGGCGGCGTCGCAATGGGCCTCTCCCCCGCCATCTACCTTCCCGCGACCGTCGTTGGAATCGTCGCCGGCACCCTCGGCTGGACCCTCATCGCCCGGCGCGCACCGAAAGCGCTGCGCGTGGTCGTCCCAGCAGCACTCGCCCTGACATGGATCCCGGACGTACTGCTTCTCACCCTGGGCGCGACCATCGCGAACGTCGTCGGTCTCATGCTCATGCACCTCGTCGTCGCGACGGCAGTAGTCACCGCACTGCGCACGGAAATTCAGGCAAGGGCATAACCGCCACTCCGCCCGACCGGCCGTCATGACGAAAGGCGCGCTTCCAGCGACTGGAGCGGCCAAACCGTTCGAACGCCCATGAAGCTGATCTTCGGCACCTCGATGCCACCCGGCTCAGCCGGGTCCGGCGACGCTCCGCCGTCGAGGTCGACGGTATCCGGTGCCGGACGGAACCCGGCAGACAAACAGTACCGAGCCAGACCTCTGGATCCAGGGCCTCGGCCTGTGCGCGCACGGCGTGGTACGCGCTCGATTCTCGTCGACCTCGCCAAGTTGCAGGTTCGGACTGACCGCCTCTTTCTCGGGATGAGTGGGCTGCCGTGTTCAGCGGCACCATCCCGCTCGTCGCCACCGCGGTGTTCGCGGCCAGCCCCCTTCACACACTGGTCACCGCAGTCGAACTGAGCTTCCCCCGGTTGTGCCGGCACCAGTCAGAGCAGCTGCGAGCAACCCTTGGCGGCCCACGGATTCCGCTGGCACCGACTCGCATCGACAATGACCTGTTCGCCGGGCTCTACTCGCTGGGGCAACGCCATTAGGCCAGCGCCAACGGCCACAGCGCGACTAACACGAAGCCGTTTTGCAACACGGGCGCCACCGACCCCTTCTGTCTGACCTCTCCGAGAGTCTCCCGCCCCGTGAGCGAACGCAGGACGACCCGCACGACGGCGACAGGAGACGCCGGGCCGCGGCCGCTGGTGTTGTCCTTAAGACCGCGATTTGCTGAAGCTATTCTGGATGGCTCGAAAACGATCGAGCTTCGCCGGACTCGCCTCCAGGCACCGACAGGTACCAGCTTGGTGCTGTACGCCGCTTCCCCCGTGATGGCGGTGGTCGGTGTCGCAACGTTGGCTGGGGTAGAGACAGCGTCACCGAACCGGATCTGGCAACGGCATCGTCTCGCGGTCACCCTCGACAGGACCGAATTCGACATCTACTTCGCAAACCTCCGGCCTAGCCACGATGCGTGCCGAGACCGGCTTCAGGCCTCCTCAGAGCTATCGGTACCTGACCGATCTCGACCCTCACGTGCTGCAGCTTGCGGCCTCAAGCAAGTGATCGTCTCAGCGCTACCGGGTGACCACTGTGCTGCCGCGGCACCTCCAGCCGCCATATGCAGGCAATCGGCACAGCAGTGTGTCAATGTGAGGTCCCAGGAGTTCTTTGACAGGTTGGCTCCAGGAAATGGTTGACTGGCTCCGGGACATGCTTGACGGTTCCACAAGTTCTTTGACGGTGGAGTTTAGGTAGCGACGCCGTTGGAGTGGGATCGGAGTTTTCCGATCGGTTTTGCGCTCTTGCGGGTATGAGTGGACAGCTCGATGTCGTTGTGCAGTACCCGGAACACGGTGTCCTCGATGACGATCGTGACGGTCTTTCCCGCGTGCGGGCGGCCGACGCGCAGACGCTGTCCAGCGACCATGGTGATGCCGTCCGCGGGGACCTTCCGAACCGCGCGAAGCGGCGGCGCCGGCGGCGGAGGCAGCGGCGAGGACGCCACGCGTGCTCCCTGCAGAGAGCTGCGAGTTTCGGCCGGAATGGGTGACGGCAACGTCTTGGCGAGCTTGCCCGCGGCCACCACGTGTAGGAGGTGGCCGTCCAGGCGCAGGGTGACCTGCTGACCAGCCAGGTGCGCGGCGAGCAGGATGCGTTGCCCGCCGACGTTGACATAGCCGTCACGGCCGACGGTCCGCTCGAGTTCGATGACAGACTCACTCGCTGCTGTCCTGGTGGAAGCCGCGGCGGTGCCGGGTTCCGGCCCGGCTGGCCGGGCGCTGCGCAAGCGGAGAGTCGTGAGGTCGCCGGTCGACAGTCGTGACGGGCGGGTGCGGATCAGTTCACCGTCGAGGACCACGTGGATGCTGCGGTGATCAGCCCAGACGGTCACCGGACGTCCGGCGAGCGACTGGCTGAACTTGACCTGCTGGTTGCCGGGCAAACACAACCGGCCACCCGGCGAGATGACCATCTCGAACTCCACCGCCGCCGCATCCGGCTCGCCGGCAGCGGAAGCACGCGCGGTTTCCGGCGGCACGACCGTGTCCGGGGCCACGACGGTGGTGAGCGTCTGAGCGGGGCGGAACAACGTGGCGGGCGTGGCCATGTCCAAGGACTGGTGCGGTCGGTCGTGGTTGTAGGCATAGACCCACGCCTCGATCGCGGATTGGGCCGCTTGCAGCGAATCGAACGGCCCGCAGTTGTCGAGCAGCTCCCGGCGCAGGCTTTGATGCCACCGCTCGATCTTGCCCGTCGTCGTCGGGGACCGCGGTTTGGTGAGACGGGCGGTGATGCCGTTCTCTCGGCAAATCTTCTCGAACAGCACTTCCGCGGGGAACGGCTTGGTGAACCGTCCGGTGAACTGTTTTCCGTTGTCCGTCAATACCTCCGACGGGACTCCGTATCGGCCCATCGCGTCGGTGAACGCCTGGCACACAGCCCGGCCGGACGGCTCGACGACGACTTGGGTGATCACCATGAATCGTGAGTGATCGTCGATACCGGTCACCAGCTTGCATTCGCGGCCGTCGGCCAGGAAGACCCCGCCCATAATGTCGAGCTGCCACAGCTGCATGGGGGCGTCTCGTTGCCAACGCCGGTACTTGCGTTGATGACGTTGCTCTTGCGGCTCGACCAGCGCGTTGCGGGTCAGGACCCGGTACACCGTGGTGCGCCCCGGAACGGGCGAGACGCCACGTTTGCCCAGCTCGTACACGATACGCCGCGGGCCCCACCGCGGATGGGACCGACGCAGCTCGCAGACCAGGGCTTCGACCTCGGCCGCCAGCCGCGTCGGCGAGCTCTTCGGCCTGCGTGACCGCTCGACCAGCCCCTCAACGCCCTCGAGTTCGTACCGCTTGACCCACGAGTGCACCGACTGCCGCGACGCTCCGAACTGCCGAGCGACCTGCGCCATCGGAACACCGTCACGGACCTCCATCACCGCCCGCCGTCGGTGCTCGACCCGCCAAGCCCGATCATCGAAGTCATCATCCGTCGCCTTGGTCACCGGGCGATGATGGACCGTCGCAAGGCCGTTCAGGTCAACGATGTCCGGAACCTGTCAAACATCTCCCGGCGCCACCACGTCCACTATGTCCAGGACCAATACACTGACAGCTGACCGCTCCACCACCACAGGCGACGACCACGTCATCGCCTGTGGTGGTCGCGATGATCGAGAACCTGCTGCTCGACCCTGACGCAATTCACGAGGTCTTGAAGCCGTTCGGCACATCCACGCCCGCGCGCACCCCCGACGACGTGCGAACGCTGCTCTCCCAGATCGCCGATGAACGCATCGAAGACGAAGTGCGGCTGCGTATCAAGCAACAACTGCCCATCGGCCGTCTTGAGATCGAGCCGCACGAACTCCTCGACAGCACCGACCTCGATGCCCTGGTCAGCAGGAAAAGCGCCACATGGGCCGCGCGCCTGCGCGAACTCGGCGTCGGTAACGCCGACAGCATTACCGACCGAGCCCGCAACGACGTCGAGGCCATCGTCGCTGCTGGAAAGCAGCAGGAACGCTTCCACGGCAAGCGGATCCTCCAGAAGCTCCACCAACGCCTGAACGTCAACGGCGTCGGGCTCTCCCAGACCGCCTTCGCGACGCAGATCGCCGCCCCAGCAGCCTGCGGTGAACGCCTGCGCCGACTCACAGACGCGCCCATCAGCGCAATCACGCTCTACATCCCATCGACACTCACCAGCACAGTCACGGCCGCCAGCGCCGATTCCGGAACCAGCGCACTGGCCAAGCAGTGCCACTATCATCGCGCTGCTTGGGAGCGGGGCGAACCCGATCCCACCGGACGCGCAGAGCTACGCCGCGACATCTTCGCCCTTGCCCGCACGCTCGAACCCGGAACCCGCGCCAACCTCACCGCCCTGGCCGCCGAAATCGGGACCGCCTAAGGAGAACAGCCGCCCCTATCAGCCGGGTCTGACGTATCTCTCCGGCGCAGGAGGCAGCCTGCGTATAGCAGCACCCACAGGATCTGGCCGCGCAGTGGGTGGCGCGACCAGGTACCGATCGATCTCAGCGCGCGGCCGGGCGCTCAGCGTCAGCGAGGATCTGTCGCATACCGTCGGCCCCTGAGCGACACAGCCGACGAGATCAATGAGCTCGTTGGCCAGGGCTGGTCCCAGCACACCTGTGGTCGCCCATGCGGGCATCGGTCGAGTCGAAACCGTTCACCCGAAAACGGCCTTACGAGACATCGGCACGCATCCACGAACACTGGGTGACATGGTCGTGCCGGCCAGACTGTCCGACGCTCTCGACTCGAGCGGCAACACCCCCGAAGCAAGCCGAGTACGAGCCCACGCCATCGAACTCTTCCGCGCACAACACCGCATCGACGATGCGCTCCGCACCGAGAACCGCCACCGATCATGACCTACCGCTAGAACTCAAGGTGCCGTGTCAACGGTTCGCCAATTTTCGCGAGTCGCGACACCGCTATCACGAGGCGCTGGAACATGCCAGCCACCAGCTGGTGCTGCGGCGCGAAACCGGCGAGACGACGGCAGAAGCCGCCGCGCTCCACAGCGCGGCGGAGGCACGGCAGAAACTGGGTGAGCACGCCGTAGCGATCGACCTCGAACAACGCGGCCGATCTCTACGTCGCCCGCGAATTCTCCGACCACCACCTCGTCCAGCCCCTCGAAATGATGGTCGAGTCACTGGACTCTCCGGCCAGCGGGAACGCGCGGCGCAAGCCTTGCGCCAAGCGATCGAGATTTTGACCGAAGCCGGCGACCTCCGCATTGAAGGCTCGCTGCTGTGGCTCCGTGACATCGAAGCCACAGCAGCGAAGAACGCCACCGACGGACGGCCAAGGTATTTCCTGGAGGCTGCTACTCGACACGTCATATACCACGACTCGAATGAATGCACCTCCGCTAGCGGGTAAACCGATTAACGCGAATAGCCCAAGCAAGCAGCGGCAGCAGTTCCGATATACAGGAACGCGCAGAACCGCGCCGACCCGTCCCTGTATCGGCGCTAGTCGCTGGTGGCCCTCTTGGCACCGAATACCCGCATCAGCCCCGACGCGAGCGGGGCGCGGTCGGACCGACGATCGAACGGGGAACGGCCCGGACCACGCTCTTTCGCCAGGTACCGTTCAGCGTGGTCGGTTTCCGCCTCGGTCAACGTCTCGTCGGCCATCGCAGCCAGCATCGCGCGCATTTCAGCGATGACCCCGGCCGGGTCGAACTCTTTGGTTCGTTTCCTACGCCGGATTCCGGAGTCGAGATACTCGGGCTCCAGGAATTCGAATCGACCCGGCTCGGGCCGGACGTCACCGTTCCAGATGCCGTAGCGCCGGTACAACTGATCTTGCCAGTCCGACCTGCCGCAAGAACTCCGCCTCCGGCCGCGGTCGAAGCCGTTCATCAAGAGAACTAACTTCTCGTCGGCGCCCCTGGTCACCGCCGCGATGAGTCGACGACCGAGCCAACCGTTGTCCACCGCCGCCCCCACCCAAGCGGGAAGCTGGTCAGGTCGCACTTCGTCGAAGAGCACATCCATCTGACTCGGTATGTCCGCGAGAGGTACGACTTCGTTGATGATCACCGCGCCTTCTATGGCCTCCATGCGAACAGTGAGGCTGCCGTCGTTGGTACACAGCATGAGCAGAACGGCAGACGGATCCCGCCGGACCTGCTGTGCCCACAACGTGCTCACCGCCCGTCCACGAGCACGCTCGGCGTTCTCCACACATTTCATCGCGGCGTCGAAGTGCGCCGTGCAGTAGTGCCTGCCGTCGCGCGCTATCCGGAAGGGCTCACTGGAGGTAATGCCACAGGTCGAACAGGTACGTGAACGGAGAATCGCCTTTGCCTGCTGCGGCGTCGTTGCGGGAATCGGGACAGCATCCGTGGCGGCGTACAAGGGCATGGTCCTGCCGGCCAGAGATCGCAGCGTCGCGATCGGGGCCTGAGTGCGCGCGGGAATCAGCCGCCGACGTCGCAACGTCGAGACCGGCACAAGAATGTCCGTGGGGAGAGTCAGGCTGGTGTACACGGGACGATCGGCGCTGCACCGGGCGCGTCGAGGTGCTCCGACCTGCATAGGGCTGAGGTCGAAACTCCACCGGCGACCGTCCAAGGTCACGACCTCACCGAGTTGGCGTCCACGCGCTGGCGAGGTCAGCACGCAACGCAGCCGGTATTCCGGCTGTCCGGCTTGCGGCGGCAGCACGACCCCCGTCAGCGCCCGTGTCACATCGGCGAGCTGGCGTTCACACTTCACGTGGGCGCCATGCAGCTCCGACCATTCGTAGGTATCGGCATGCAGGACGGGGAACGCGCTGTCGGCCGGCAGCAACCCACGTTCGCACAACAGGGTGCTCTTGGCAGACCGCACGGACTGGCCGCTGACGTCCGCACGGGCGCGCGCGGCCTGGTGTAGCTCCTCAACGAGACAGCGGGACTCATCGGCGAGTTCAGCACCGCGGGCCCCGTCGAGACGTTGCACCGCTTCGCTGTAGGACACGTCCGCGAGCAGGCTCAGCAGCTTGGCGTCCTGGCGGCGCGCGGAGTGACTGTCCTTGGGCATGGTCTTCACCTATTCCGCGGGGTTTACCACGCACACCCCGGCGTGAAGAGACATACCGGCATCAGATGTGTTCAACCACTACTACGCGGGACCGCAGGGACCTTTGGTCGACATCGTCACACAGCTGGCGTGGTCAGCGGTGACAGCGACGGAGAACGTACGCGCCTTGACTCGTCGAAGATCATAGCCAACCCTGAAACCGGGCCTGCATCGCGGTCGGCTCCACGCCGAATCCGATGACCTGCGAATCGCCGCCGTCCCATGCCAGGCACACCACGAACAGCTCTCGAACCGTATGGAAGAGTCCCTTGACCAGTCGAAAATAGCGGGTGCGCGTCCGGCGGATTCTCGACTATCCGGCGTAATCGTCGGGCTGGGTGCCGACTGAGTCCTGTTGGTCGCTGTACGGCAGCCATCCGCGTCCGCAGCCTTGCGACGACGCGCCGGATAGAGGGTCGAGCATAGGTACGGCTGGCATCCTGCCATGCCTTGTGACACGCAGCGTCGAGGGCAGGTGGCGAGCCGGTAGTCGATGGTGGACGATCGATCAGCGGAAGGTAGGAGCAGTGTGATCCGCTCCGTGGTGCTTGACGTCGGGGAGACGTTGATCAAAGACGACCGGGAGTGGGGTGCCTGGGCCGATTGGGTAGGCGTTCCGTTGAACACGTTGTCCGGCCTCGTCGGCGCGCTCACGGCAACCGGTCGGAACAACGCTGAGGCGTTCGAGCTCATTCGCCCTGGGTTCGATCTAGCCGTCGAGCGCCAATTGCGGGAAGAGGCCGGGGTTGGCGAACGGATCGAGGAGTCGGATCTGTACCCCGACGTGCGGTCCGCACTGACGGCCTTGAAAAATGCGGGCTACTGGATCGGGGTCGCGGGCAATCAAACCGACCGTGCCGCTGAGCTCCTTCGACGACTTGCTTTACCCGTCGATGCTCTCGCGACGTCGGGCGAGTGGGGAGTCGCGAAACCGGACACACGATTCTTCCAAAGGGTTACCGAGTTCGCGCCGGGCGAGCCACACGAGATTCTCTACGTCGGCGATCACCGCGACAACGACGTAGTCCCGGCCAGCATGGCTGGTTTGCGGACGGCACTGATCCGCCGCGGCCCGTATGGATACTTATGGGCGAACGACCCGATCGTCCGCAAGAACGCTGACTGGGTGATCGAGTCGCTCGCCGAACTTCCTGATCGGCTCGTTCCCTGACCACAGTCCGCCGAGCAGATATCAGAGCCGCGCATCGTCGTGTGGCCGCAGTAACCAGGGAAGCCACGTGCGGCCGACCCCGTACTTCCCGCCCGACCAGCCAGCAGACCTCACACACGAGGAGCTGCCGTTCGACCACGAAGTCCTCCATGGCCGACCTGGCAAGATCGGCGCCGACGTGTCCATTACGCGGCCGGTCGATGCCGCCGAGCGGAGGCCCTTCCCCCGGTGCCGTCATGCGCTCGTCAAGCTGCGCTGTGCCTTTCCCAGCAGGGAAGTGGCCTTGCCCCGCCCAGCTTTCTCCGTCCATGTCCTGCTCCGCTCGCCTGCACTTGGCTGCAACATTTTGCCGGCTGGCGAAGCGCATACGCCACACCTCGCGACGGAGATCGCGCCCGGAGCACCTCACCACGGGAGGTCGCTGTTTCTGTCCGGCGACTTCCCGTGGCGCCGGGGAACCCTCGCCGCTTCAAGACAGCCATCGCATGCGGCCGCCCGGCCCGGCATGCTTCGTGGGGCCTGCCGAACCGCGGGTGTCTTGGTGGACTGTGGCGCGGCAGGTGATGGCCTTCTGCTGCGCGTTCACCGCGGGCCGACGGTCCCCGTTGGCCCGTGGTCCCGGGTGGCAGGGACCGGCCGAACTGCTGTAACGGCGGCCCGGCCGGCCGCGTCCCCCTGCTTAGGGAGTGAAAGTGCGCAGGATCCAGTCGAGCACGGCGCGGGTGATCCCGGAGAGGGCACCGCCGAGAACGGCGTGGACCAACGGGCGAGGTCGGTGGTAGCGGATGCGGGGCATGATGTGCTCCTTTGTGGTCGAGGGTGTGGGCAGGCCTGCTGGTGACCACCATGGACTGCCGGACTGGGTGGGAAGGCGTTCCGGTTGAAGGCGGGACAAACCCGAATGTTTTCGCTGGTCAGAGCCATTCTTCCGAGTCGCACGCGGGTGGATCGTGGTGAGATTTCAGAAAGGGGGCAACACGGGTGACGGTGGATCCGCGGGTTCGGTTCGTCGACGAGCTCAAGCAGCTGCTCGCTCTGGCTGGTGCGACCCAGGCCGATCTGCAGAGGCAAGACCCGGAGCAGCTCAGGCAGACGACGGTGTCGAGGTTGCTGGCCGGGAACTTCACCCGGGTTCCGCCGTGGGAGCGGGTCGCGGCGTTCGTAACCGCGTGCGTCCACGTGGGGCACACCAAGAAGTTGACGATGCCGCCGCAGGACATGCTGCTCGGACAGTGGCGCCACCGGCACGAGGCGCTGGTCTTCGCGCTGGAGCAGGGCTCACCTGGTGATTCGTGCCCGCCTGTCGAAGGCACTGCCGCCCCGCCTGAACAGCGGCGGCGACGACGTTTTGGCGCGGTGCCGCCGCGGGCCGGCGCGTTCCAGCGCCGCACCGTCGCGGCGGCGTTGACCCGCTCGATCGAAGGTGGGGGTACCACGGTGCTCACCGGCGCCGCCACCACGACGCCGGCCAGTGTGCTCACGGGGCTGGGCGGGGTGGGCAAGACCCAGCTGGCCGCGGACCATGCCCACACTGTGTGGGACAACCAGGAGGTGGATCTGCTGGTGTGGATTTCCGCCCGCACCAGAGATGCCATCACCGCCGGCTACACCGATGTCGCCGTCGAGTTGCTCGGCCAGGACCCGATCGCGCCCGATCAGGCATGTCGGCGATTGCTGGAATGGCTGGCCGAAACCTCCGATCCGTGGCTGGTCGTCCTCGATGACGTGCAGGACCCCTCCCATCTGACCGGCTTGTGGCCACCGCACTCGGCGGCCGGGCAGGTTGTGGTGACCACCCGCTGCCGCGACGCCGCGTTGCGTGGTGACCGCCGCGAGGTCCTCGACGTCGACCTGTTCACCCCCGATGAAGCCATGGACTACCTCACGGACAAACTCCCCGACCACGCCCGCACCGGGGCCGAAGACCTCGCGGGTCTCGCCGACGACCTGGGGTATTTACCGCTGGCGCTGGCCCAGGCCGCTGCCTACCTGATCAACAAACCCTTGCTGGCCTGCGCGGCCTACCGTGCACGGCTCGCTGACCGACGGGGCACGCTGCAGGACGTCCTCCCGACCGACCGGGACCTGCCTGACGAACACGAAAAGACCGTGGCCGTGACCTGGTCGTTGTCGATCGAGGCCGCCGACCAGCTTGACCCCGCCGGCCTCGCCCTGCCGGTCCTGGAGTTGGCGTCGTTGCTGGACCCGGCCGGTATCCCGATCATGGTCTTCACCACCGACGCCGTCACGAGCTACGTTTCCGCCCTGCTGGAACAGGACATCACCGCCGAGACCGTGGCGGGCGGGCTGGAGGCCCTGCACAGGTTCAGTCTGCTCGCTCTCGATCAGCGGCAGCCCCACGCCAGCGTGCGCGTTCACGCCCTTGTCCAGCGGGCTGTCCGCGAAACCCTCGCAGCCGCTCAGCTGAGCATAGTCAGCCGAGCCCTGGCCGACGCGCTCACACAAACGTGGCCGGAGGTCGATCGCGACACCGGGCTCGCCACCGTTCTGCGCGACAACACTGATCAGCTCATTGTGGCGGCTGGAGACTGTCTCATTGTCGGGGAAGCACACCCCGTCCTGTTTCGCATGGGGCGCAGCATCGGTGAAGCCGGACAGGTCGTCAGCGCGATCGACTACCACCGCACGCTGATCACAGCCACGACAGAGCGGCTCGGCCCCGATCATCCCGACAGTCTTACGGCCCGCCATCAGCTGGCGTTCTGGCAGGGCGAAGCAGGTGACCAGCCTGGGGCGGTCACCGCTTTCCGCACGCTGCTCGAGGATCGTCTGCGCGTTCTGGGACCGGAACATCCCGACACGCTCAGCACTCGAGACAACCTCGCATTCCGCCGCGGAAGAGCAGGCGATCCCTACGGCGCCGAGAGAGCCTTCAGCACCTTGCTCTCTGACTACATCCGCATCCTCGGGCCCGAACATCCCAGTACGCTCACCATTCGCCACAACCTCGCGTACTGGCGAGGCCACGCAGGCGACCCTCAGGGCGCCGCAGCCGCACTGCTGGAGCTGCTGCCCAGCCGAACCCAGGTATCCGGACCCGACGACGCCCGCACTTTGGCCACACGTCATAACCTGGCCTACTGGCAAGGCCAAGGGGGCGAGGTCTCAAAGGCTGTGGCCGGATTCCAAGAACTACTCGAAGACCGGGTACGCATATCCGGCCCCGAACACCCGCATACCTTCGCAGTACGCCACAACCTCGCATACTGGCGCGCCAAAGCGGGCGACATCTCGGACGCTGTCACGGAGCTCGACGAACTACTCGCGGACTACCATCGCGTCCTGGGACCCGCTCACCCGCACACGAACGCTGTGCGGGACAGCCTCGCCAAATGGCGGAGTCGCCTTTAGCACTTGTTCGACACCGGCCCGGGCTTTCCTCCACAAGGCGAGAGGCCAGCAGTTCGAAGAGTCCGCGCCCGCCCGGTGTTCCCGTTGAGCAGGGAACGCGGGGTGCATACGCCAGGGAAGCTCGCCGATCGCGACCAGCGAGTTGCCGATCGTGTCTGGCATACTTGGCGCATGGCCGCATCCGAGCACCCATCCCACAGGGCGCTGCTCAACAGCGGCACAGGCACCGGAAAGACGGCAAATTTCGTCGAGTCGTGCCTGCGTGCACATTTCACACCCAGGTCAATTATCCGAAAGTTCGGGACGCCTGCTCGCCCTATCGTCGACCTTGACGTCGACATCGCCTCAGCGCCCCCGGAGAAAGCTGCTCACCTTGAGCACTTCCACTCGGACTTTTTCAATCGCGCTTGGGATCCGGATAGCGGGCCACTTCGGCCCAACGCGGAGAAACGCCTTCGCTCGCTAAAGATGTGGATCTTTTTCCAACTCGCCTTCCCTGCCGTCAGGGATTCGAGCGGCACGGAGGCTGCGACGTCTCCCGCACTGGCTGTGCTGACGGTGAGCGCGGCACGACGGCGGTTAAGGCAGTTCGAGGCGTTGCGCTTGTTCTTGCAACGGTTGATTCGCCTCTGGCAACGCGCCAACCCTGCCAGCCAGATAAGACGTGGGCTGTTGCAGCTAGCGCGTCGACCAAAGCCCTCGGCGGCCGCACGGACTCCAGATGATCTCTTGCTGTTCTCGGGACACACGCCTCGGGGACCGAACACTGCGCGAATGACTAATTCCCCAGTCATTCGCGGAGGAGTTCTCGCGCCAACATAGGCCTACGCGTGCTCCCCGCCCAAAGCGGCAGGAGCCGGCCGTGCAAGATGTTTTTCGAACAATCATCGAGTCGGGAACCGTTCCCGCGACCATCGCCGTCGCAGTGGGCGTAGTTGCCCAGCTGATTCGCCTTTTGGCGCCAATCTTACCCAGTCTGATGCGGGCAGGAAGCGAGCGAAACGCAGTCCGGCGGGCGCTCAAAGCCAAAACCAAAGCGGACTTCGAACGCGCATGTCGGGTCTTGGAGATCCTGCACGATGTACGGACCTCTGAGGTTTCCCAGCGGAACCCGGGACCCCCTCCTGACAGCACACCCTCAGCTGAACCACCACAGGTGAACCGCAAGCATCGACGCAAACGACGGAGCGATAGACCTCCGGAATAATCGACGATCATATCACCGAGCGAATGACACCCCGGCCGTCAAGGACCACCATGCCTCGCGGCAGTTGCACTTCCCGGAAGAAGACTTTGTCGATCCTCGGCCTGCCCAGGAATTCTCACCCGGGCAGGCTTACTCAATTTCGACTCGAAGGTAAGACCTTCCGTTATGGTCATATGGATCTCCCCGTAGTGTGTGACTCCCGGAGATCCCTTCGGAAGCCGTAGCTCGGCGAGGCCATACGCAATTGGCCTCGCCGAGCGCCTACCACGATGATCTGCTCCGCCACACGGCGGACCGCAGATGCGCGGTCATCTGAGTGAAGGAGCGTCTCCTCGAGACCGGATGATCACCGCACCCGAACCGGACATCGCGGAACTCCGGATCCCCATTCCTCCGTGCCGCCGGGAAGTCCCCACCGTGTTGTCCGGTTCGTGGTCGTCCGGTGTTCTTCAGTTCGGCGGGCCGGGTCTACGGGCGACGATCTTCGTCGGGGACACCGGCATCGTGCATCACCGGCCGCTCTACAGAGAGGTCGTCCGCCACACCACGAAGCAGGGCTCGCCGGCGCGAGCGTGATCCGCGGCGTCGTCGCCGCAGACTGAGGATCTGCCGGTCGCCAACGTCGATCACGAGAACCGCATTCGGCCTTCGTCTCCGACCTTCGACGAACTCGTCAGAGAGGGTTTGGTGCCTCTTGCCGACTGCGAGGTCGTCCGCGACGGCGGCGTCGCGGTCAGTGACCGTACCGGGGATGTTCGGCCGGTCGCTTGGCGAGCGCGGCGAGATCCGGTTCGTCCGCGGGAGTGCCGGTGATCGGCGTGCCGTCGGCCGGGATGTGGGCGGCAGGATTGCTTGTCGCACATACCTGATCGCCGTCCGGCAGAGTGCCGTCGATCAGGTAGGCGTTGACCAGGTTGTCGACGCAGGTATTCGGCCGCGCGACGCTGTCGTCGCGGACATCGGTCATTCCGTAGACGCCGTGGGCGCCTTCGTTGGTTACCGTGATCAGTGGTTCGTCCAGTGTGGTCGCCATCCTCTTGGCCGACACCAGCGAAGTCTGCGGGTCGCCGTCGGCGTTGAGAACGAGACCGGTCGGGTACTGCCGCGCCCCGATGTTCACCTCCGCCTCGCCTTGGTGCGGGTAGTACGCGCAGGTGGTCGGTGCCATCGACGCCACGGTTCCGCCGTAAGGGAATGAGTCGCGCCACCGGCGCATGCCCGCGTAGTACGTCTCCTGATCCGTGGGGGTCTCCCAGTCGCAGGTCGCGGTCGCGAACACGCCGTTCTCGTCGGGTTCGTTCGCCTCGTTCTCGATCATCCGGCCGGTCGCGGTGTTGGCGGTGGCGAGGTCCGGGTCGGCGGGAGCGCCGTTCCGTTGGGCGGTGACGGCGCTGATGTTCTCGGCGAAGGCCGCCCAGTAGGGCCGGTATCGGGTGAACTTGCCGACTGCCGCGTCGAAGTCATCACGGTTGATGATGCCCGCGAAGCCAGGGTTGGCGGCGACGTGCGCGGAGATCGCGTCGACTGCGGCGCGCACGTCCTCGGGCGTCTTGCCCAGTCCGAAGGCGCTGTTGCGTTTGGCGACCCATTGCGCCCATTGGGTGAAGTTGAACTCGACTGACTTGTTGTTGTCGTCGTACTGTTCGTACCAGGTCTTCGTCGGGTCGACCGAGGAATCGAGCACGCTGCGGTCCAGCCGGCCGGGGAACAGCTGCCCATACACCGCGCCCAGCCATGTGCCGTACGAAACACCGAGGTAACTGATCTTTTCCTCGGACAGCGCCGCACGGATCCCGTCCATGTCCCGCGCGGTGCCGGCGGTGGTGACGAACCTGCGGAAGTCGCCGCCGCCCTTCTCACAGGCCACTTCCCGGTCGTGCGCGACCGAAGAGAACAGTCCCAGCTCGTCGTCCGTCGGACGGCTCAGCAGCATCACCGAACCGGTCGGCCGGGTGGCGTCGCAACGCAGAGGCGTGGAGGCCCCGGTGCCGCGCGGGTCGATGCCGATGATGTCGTACACCGCGGCGATCGGCTGGCTCGCGTAGTCGGCGGCCAGCCAGCGGCCTGCCCCGCCCGGCCCACCCGGGTTGGTGAACAGGACGCCACGGCGACGGTCCGGATCGGTCGCCTTGTGCCTGCTGATCGCGATCGTGATGGTGCCCGCCGCCGGGTCGCCGTAGTCCTTCGGGACCTCGACGGTGGCGCACTCCAAGCCGCCGAGCCATTCCTCGGCACAGGGTGCCCACGCCACGTCGGCGGCCGCGGCCGCCGGCGCCGTCACACAGGCCACCACACTGAGCACGGCGACAGCGACTGCCGAAGTGATCTTCCCACGGTGCATCTATGGTCGCTCCTCGTCTGAACTTGACCGGATGATCGACAGAGAGCATCGCGGCTCGCGGCGCCAAGCGACGCCAAGATCAACTGAACAAGGGTCACCTGATAGGGAGCGGACTACCGAGAGTATGCCCACGTTCCGGCCGGCATTCCCTGAATGGCGCAACAGAAATCCCGAACACGCCACAAGCCTCGACGTTCGAGACCAAAAGGACAGGAATGGGAAGTATTTGAGGCAAGATCGCCACGCGCCTCTTTCACACTTTCCGCCAATGCGATACAGGGCGAGATCCGATGCACCTCCACGCACACAGAAGAACTTCGCGCTAGCGAAACCCTTGCATTCCCTCGTTTGCCAACAGGCCCCACTGTCCACAATGGAATAACAGTCGCGGCTCAGCGTGATCTTGCCCTCGGTCGAGGTCGATCGAATTGACAGGACGTGACTGGACTGTTAGTTCTCTACGCGTCGGCCGGAACTGTCCCGTGAAACGGACATGACCGAGCACGTCCTCATTACCCGCTGTGGGTGGGCTATCGACTCTCCTGTTCCCCTGGTCCTTTCTGGTCGTGGAGGTTCCGCGTGTCCGTTTTCCGTTCGCCGAGTTCCGTGATCGGCATCTCCCCGCCGGGCAGGCCGGGTGCGCGGCTGGTCTCGGCGTTCGCCGCGGCCGGCGCGACGGGAGTGCTCGATCTCGTGAGCGGGGATCGCCCCGCCCGAGCGGAACTGGACCGGGTCCAGCGGTGGACGACCGCCCCGTTCGGCGTCCGGATCGGCGCACGGTGCGCGTTCCCGATCAGTGAGCTTCCTGAGCAGGTCACGACCGTCGTGCTGGATTGGTTTCAGTTGAGCGCGGTCTACGAGGCCGCAGCGCTGGGCAAACGGGTGCTGGTCGAGGTGACCGGATTTGACGACGCCCGGGCCGCGATCGACGCCGGCGCGGCCGGACTGGTGGCCAGGGGCAATGAATCCTGTGGCCGGATAAGTGATCTGAGCACGTTCGTGCTTCTACAGCAACTCGTCGCGGCGGTGGATGTGCCGGTGTACGCGGCAGGCGGTATCGGCCCGCACACGGCGGTGGCCGCCCTGAGCGGGGGTGCCGCTGGAGTCGTGCTCGACAGCCAGCTCGTGCTGCTGGACGACGCCGAGCCTGAGACCGCGGTGGCCGAGGCGGTCCGGGTGATGGACGGGTCCGAGACCATCGTGCTCGGCGGACATCGCGTGTTGTCGTCACGTCTCGCACCCGTCCCGGCGGAGCTGCTGGCCTTGACCGACGAGCAGGACGTGGCGACCCGCCTCGGCGACGGTCTCGTTCCCCTCGGACAGGACGGCTCGCTCGCCGCGGACTTCGCCCGCCGCTACGGCTCGGCAGGTGCATTGGTACGTGCGTTGCACACAGCAATGGACGACATGGCGAACGCCGATCCAGCGGGCATCCTGGCGCCCGGCTCGCCGTTGGCCGCACGGCTGGGGATCACGGTCCCCGTCGTCCAGGGCCCGATGAGCCGGGTCAGTGACGTCCCCGGTTTCGCGGCGGCGGTCGCGGACGCCGGCGGTCTGCCTTTCCTGGCACTGGCGCTGGCCGACGGAGAACGCAGCCGCGAGATGATGACCTCGGCGGCGGACCTGCTCGGCGATCGGCCTTGGGGCGCGGGCATTCTCGGTTTCGCTCCGGAAGAGACCCGGGCGGCCCAGCTCGCCGTCATCCGTGAACTGCGCCCGCGCGCGGTGATCATCGCCGGTGGCCGTCCGGCACAGGCTGCCGAGCTGGAATCGGACGGCATCGCCACATTCCTGCACGTACCTTCACCACGGCTGCTGGCGCAGTTTCTGTCGGCGGGTGCGCGCCGGTTCGTCTTCGAAGGCGCGGAGTGCGGCGGCCACACCGGCCCGAGGTCGAGTTTTTGCCTGTGGCAAAGCCAGATCACGACTCTGCTGGACCACCTCGACGGGAATCCCGGCGACGGGATCGAGGTGCTTTTCGCAGGCGGCGTGCATGACGCCCGATCGGCGGCGATGGTCGCGGCCATGGCCGCCCCGGTGGCCGCCCGTGGAGTCGCCATCGGTGTCCTGATGGGCACCGCATATCTGTTCACCGCGGAGGCGGTCGCCACCGGGGCAGTGGGTCCGGCCTTCCAGCGGCAGGTCGTCTCAGCGGGGCGGACGGCGGTGCTGGAGACGGCGCCCGGGCACCTGACCCGGTGTGTGCCGAGTCCGTTCACCACCGAATTCGACCGTGTTCGCACGGAACTGAGCGGCGAGGGCGTTCCGGAGCGCCAAGTGTGGCAGCGCTTGGAGGAGCTGAACATCGGCAGGCTCCGGGTGGCCAGCAAGGGTTTGCGACGTGACGGCCGAGAGCTGGTCAAGGTCGACGAGGTCGAACAGCTCGGCCAGGGGCTGTTCATGGCCGGGCAGGTCGCGGTCCTGCGCGAGGCCGTCACCACCATCGCGGATCTGCACGCCGAGGTGACCAGCGGAGCGATGACCCTGCTCCGTGATCGGGCTGCCGGACAGGTCACGGCTGCCGAAACGCGGGAGCAGGCGCCGCCGCCACTGGACATCGCGATCATCGGCATGTCCGGGGTCTTCGCCGGCGCCGTCGATCTGGCCGGATACTGGCGGAACATCCTCACAGGCACCGACTCGGTGACCGAGGTGCCCACAGAGCGCTGGGACAGCACCGTCCACCAGGACGTCACGTCCAAGTGGGGCGGCTTCCTGCCGCGGATCCCGTTCGATCCGCTGCGATTCGGGATCCCGCCGGCATCGCTGGGCCGGATAGAACCGGTGCAACTGCTGGCGCTGGAGATGGCGCGGCTGGCACTGGCCGACGCGGGCTATGACCGGCGCGCCTTCCCCCGCGAGCGGACCGCGGTGATCTTCGGTGCCGAGTCCGGCGGCGAGCTGTCCAACGCGGTCCTGCTGCGCTCGATGTTGCCGTCCTATCTGTCCGACGTACCCACCGAGCTGGACACCCAGCTGCCCCACTTCACCGAGGACACCTTCCCCGGCGTCCTGGCCAACGTGATCTCCGGTAGGATCGCCAACCGGCTAGACCTCGGCGGCGCGAACTTCACCGTCGACGCGGCCTGCGCGTCATCGCTCGCCGCGCTGGACGCCGCCTGCCGCGAACTGACCACTGGCGTCGCCGATCTCGTCCTGTGCGGCGGCGCGGACACCCACAACGGCGTCTACGACTACCGTTTGTTCGACGGAGTCGGCGCTCTGTCACCGACCGGCAGGTCCAAGGCGTTCGACGCCTCCGCCGACGGGATCGCTCTCGGGGAGGGCGTCGGGTGCGTGGTGCTCAAGCGCCTCGATGACGCCGCGCGCGACGGCGACCGGGTGTACGCGGTGATCAAGGGGATCGGCCGGTCCAGCGACGGCCGCTCCCTCGGGCTGACCGCGCCACGGCCGGACGGGCAGCGCCGCGCGCTCCAGCGTGCCTACGCGAACGCGAGGCTCTCGCCCGCGCAGGTGGGTCTGGTGGAGGCGCACGGCACCGGGACCGCGGTCGGCGACCGGACCGAACTGTCCACTTTGGAGACTGTGTTCGCGGAGGCGGGCGCGTCCCCTGGATCCGCCGTGCTGGGTTCGGTGAAGTCGCAGATCGGGCACACCAAATGCGCCGCGGGGATCGCCGGGCTGATCAAGGTGGCGCTGGCGGTGCACACCGGGACCCGGCCGCCGACTTCGCTGCTGTCCGAGCCGAACGACGCGTGGACCGGGCCGTCCGGGCCACTGGCGTTCACCGCCGAACCGCTGCCGTGGGCCGCACCTGCCGAAACCCGGGTCGCCGGCCTGAGCGGGTTCGGTTTCGGCGGCACGAACTACCACGCGGTGCTGGCCGGGCACGCCGGGCCGGACCCTCGTCACGGCGCCGACCAGTGGTCCACGGAGCTCTTTCTGTTCGCAGGCAAGGACGATGTAGTCGCTCTGCGAAAGCTGCTCGAACGGTCCGACGGCGCCCTGATGCGTGACCTGGCCACCGCGGCGGCCGGCCGGTTCCGCGGCCGCGCGGCGATCGCCGTGGTCGCCCGTGACGTGACCGAGCTGGCCAGGCTACTCGACGACGCCGAGGCAGGACGCGGCGGCGACCAGGTGTTCTTCGAGCGGCCAGGCGGCAAGGTCGCACTGTTGTTCCCAGGGCAGGGTAGCCAGCGAGTGGGGATGGCGGCCGACCTGTTCGTCGCGTTCCCCGAGTCGCAAGAGCTGTTGCGAGACGCCGCCGACGTCGCCGCGGCGATGTATCCGGGAACCGCGTTCACCGAGGGAGAAGCGCGGCGGCAGCGGGAACGGCTACGCGACACCCGCGTTGCCCAGCCCGCGCTCGGCATCGCGGGCCTGGCGGTACACGCACTTCTGGCCAAGGCCGGGGTCGCGGCGGACATGCTCGCCGGACACAGCTACGGCGAACTCATCGCGTTGGCGGTGGCAGGAGTCTTCAGCCCACGTGAGTTGTCCGAGCTCAGCTTGGCACGCGCGAACGCCATCCTGAGCTCCGCGGGAGCCGATCCCGGCGCTATGGCGGCGGTGACCGCCGACGCGGCCGAGGTGGCCGAACTGCTGGCGGGCACCGGCGTGGTGATCGCCAACCACAACTCCCCCAGGCAGGTGGTGATCTCCGGCGGCACGGCAGCGATCGCCGAGGCGATGGCTTCGCTGAAGCGGTCCGGGATCCAGGCCAAGCCCCTGCCGGTGGCGTGCGCCTTCCACAGCCCTCTGGTCGCGGCCGCCGGTCCGGCGTTCGAGGAGATGCTGGCCGGGTATCCGTTGCGGCGCCCCGAAGTGCCGGTGTGGTCGAACCGCACGGCGGCACCTTATGCGGGCGATGCGGTGGCCATCCGGACAGAACTGGGCGCCCAGCTCGGCGCTCCGGTGCGCTTCTCCGAGCAGATCGAGGCGATGTACGCCGACGGCGCCAGGATATTCGTCGAGACGGGCCCAGGCACGGTGCTCAGCAGCCTCGTCGCGGCCACCCTCGACGATCGTCCACATGAGACAGTCCACTTCGAACGAGCCGGTGGTGGCCTGACCGGCGCGCTGATCGCTCTGGCCCGGCTGGCGGTCTGCGGCGTGCCAGTGGACGCGCGTGCGTTGCTGCGCGGGCGTGGCGCCACCGAACCAGGCGACCAACCGGCGAAACGTCCTCAGTGGACTGTGGACGGGCAAGCGGTGCGCACGGCCGACGGTGAATTCGTCGCGGGCGGGCCGGTACCGCCGAAGCGGGTCCGGCTCCATGGCCCGGCACACCGGACCGGTGGCTTGTCACGGGACGAGGTGGTCACCGACTATCTGCGCACGGTTCGCGAGTTGGTCACCGGCCCGCGCGACGCGATGCTCGCCTACTTCGGGGCGGTCCCGGAGGATTCCGCTCATCCACCGCTGACTGAACCCTCGGCACCGGTTGTGACCGAGGATCCGGCAAGCACCGTCGCCGCCCACGATGGCGACACACTCGCCGCCGTGACGACGCTGATCAGTGAGCGCACGGGCTACCCGGTGGAGATGATCGAGCCGGATCTGGATCTGGAGGCGGATCTGTCGATCGACTCGATCAAGCGCACCGAGCTCATCGGCGAGCTGACCAACCGGTATGCCGACCACGGTCCGTTCGACTCGTCCGCGGTCGAAGAACTGACGGGTAATCGCACCGCGTCCGCCATCGCCCGGTGGCTGGACGACCGGATCGGCGGCGATGCGGCGGCGACTCCCGCCTCCGCACTCGACACACCGGCACCACACAAGGCGGCGCCGCGCCGGTTCGTGCTCACCGAGGCCGACGCACCGGCGGAACCCGTCGTCGCCTTGTCCGGCCACACCTTCGGTATCGCGGGTGGCACACCAGGGCAGCTGACGGCGCTCAGCGACCGGCTGGCCGCCGAGGGCGCGAAAGCCCAGGCCGTCACCGACAGCCTGGATGACGTCGATGGGCTGATCCACCTCGGCGGTTTGTCCCTCGCCGCCGACGATCCCGTGCTGCCGGAGCAGTTCCCGCTCATGCGGGCGGCGGCGAACCTGCGCTGGGTGGTGGCCGTCGCGGCTCCGGACAGGCCCGCTGCCTTGGGTCTTCGCGGGTTCATGCGTTCGCTGGCGCTGGAGGCCCCGTCCTCGCTGACCCGGCTGGTCGAGACCGACCCGGCGGAGACGGACGCGGCGCTCGCCGAGCACGTCGTCACCGAACTGCGTGTCGACGACGGACGTCCGGTGGCCCGGGTCGGTGCCCGGCGTACCACCCGCGTCCTCTCACCGGCCGGCCTCGGAGCCGTCGGGATGGGCCAGACGGGTGGTCAGCCGGACACCGCCGGCCTCGGCCCGGACTCAGTGCTCCTGCTGATCGGCGGCGGACGCGGGATCGCCGCCAGGCTCGCCGACACCGTCGCCGCATCGAGCGGGTGCAGGTTCGTGCTGGCAGGTCGCACTGAGCTCACCGCCGAAAGCGAACCGGTGGGCTTCACCGCCACCGACCTCGCCGGCGCGCGGGCCGCACTGGCGACAACGGGGCTCCGGGACCCCGCCGGCATCGATCAGGCCGCACGCCGGTTCCTGGCACGACAACAGATCCGGACGACGCTGCGGCGACTCCGCGCGCACGGCAGCGAGGCGAAATACGTCTCGGTCGACGTCACCGACCACGAATCCCTGTCCGGCCTCGCCAAACAGACCCACGCCGAGTACGGCCGGATCGACGGCGTGGTCTTCGCCGCCGGCGTGATCGAGGACAAGTTGCTGGCGGACAAGGGAATCGATTCCTTCCGCCGGGTCTTCTCCACCAAGGTCGACGGCGCGCGTACCCTGCTGGACTCCCTGGGCACTCTGCCGACCGCGCCCGGATTCGTGGTGCTGTTCGGCAGCATCGCCTCCTTGGGCAACCGGGGACAGATCGACTACGCCGCCGCCAATGACGCCATCGAGCTCCTCGGCTCACGCTGGGCCGAGGAGCACGGCACACGCGTCCTCACCGTCCATTGGGGACCGTGGGCGCCCGATCCCGACTTCGGTGGGATGGTCTCTCCGGAGCTGGCCGCCGATTACGCCCGCCAGGGCGTCGACCTGATCGACCCCGAAGAAGGCGCCGCCTCCCTGCTGCGCGAACTCGCTTGGGGCGACCGTTCGATCCGGTCTGTCTTCTACACGGCGGGCCACCGGTGAGCACCGGAAACGACGTGGCCGTGGTCGGCATGTCCGTCCTGCTGCCCGGCTCACCCGACCTGGACACCTACTGGCACAACCTGACCCACGGCGTCGACGCCATCACCGAACTGCCCGACGGCTACGGCATGCCGGAGTTCCGAGGTTCGCGGGGTGGTTTCCTCGGCGAGCTGGCCACGGTCGACGCGGCCGCGCTGGGCGTGATGCCCGCCGCGCTCGACAGCACGGAGCCGGACCAGCTCATCGCCCTGCGCGTCGCCACGGCCGCGGTGACCGACGCGGGTGGCGAGCGCACCATCGGCGACCCCGGACGGGCCGGGGTGATCCTCGGGAGGGGCGGCTACCTCACCCCCGGACTTGCCCGCATCGACCAGCGCACCGCCGTCGCGGACCAGCTCGTGCACACGCTCGGCGAGCTGCTCCCCGATGTGTCCCCAGCTGACCTGGCCCGGGTGCGTTCGGCCTATCTCGACCGGCTCGGCCCGGAGTCCTTGGGCGATCGCATCGGACTGGTGGCCAATCTCGCCGCCTCGCGGGTGGCCAACCGGCTCGGCCTCGGCGGCCCGGCCTACACCGTCGACGCGGCCTGCGCGTCCTCATTGATCGCGGTCGACCACGCGGTCACCGAACTGACCAGCGGCCGCTGCGACTTCGTGCTGGCAGGCGGGGTGCACCACGGCCACCACGCGACGTTGTGGAACGTCTTCAACGGCTTGGGTGCGCTCAGCCGCACGGCACGCAGCAGGCCGCTGGACCGTGACGCCGACGGCCTGCTCATCGGCGAAGGTACCGCGGTCGTCGCGTTGAAGCGCCTCGCCGACGCCCGGGCGGACGGCAACCGGGTCTACGCGGTGATCCGGGGTACCGGCGTGGCCAGCGATGGCGGAGGAGTCAGCTTGATGCACCCGGCGTCGGTGGGCCAGATCCGCGCGGTCCGCCGGGCCTGGGCCGCGGCCGGTCTGGACCCGGCCGAGCCGGGCGCGCTGGGGCTGCTGGAGGCCCACGCCACCGCCACCCCGACCGGAGACGCGGCCGAACTGGAAACCCTGCGGGAGGTCTTCGGCTCGCCGAACGGTGAGCACACGGTGATCGGCTCGGTGAAGTCGATGATCGGCCACACCATGCCCGCATCCGGAATGGCCGGGCTGGTCAAGGCGGCGTTGGCGGTACACCACGGTGTCCTCCCACCGACCTTGCACTGCGACAACCCGCATCCGGCCTTGGCCGGAACCCGCTTCCGCACCATCGGCACCGCCCGGCCCTGGCAGGGGCGGAGTCCGCGGCGCGCGGCGGTCAACGCGTTCGGCTTCGGCGGGATCAGCGCGCACGTGATCCTCGAACAGGACGCTCATGCCACACCCGTGGTGGTTCGCGAGCCGATCCGGGTGCTGCGGTTGTCCGCCGAGAGCCCGGAGCGGCTGGCCGAACTGCTCGACCAGCCGGACCCGGTGCCCACCGGCCACGGCATCAAGCTGGCCGTGGTCGAGCCCACCGAGCGCAAACTCGCCGCCGCGCGCAAGGCCGTGCGTAGTGGCGTCGCATGGCGAGGTCGCGACGACGTCTGGTTCAGCCCTCGCCCCCTGCTCGCCGATCCCGGACACCGGCTGGTCTTCGTCCATCCCGGGCTGGAGGCCGAGTTCGAGCCGCGGCTGGACGACATCGCGGCGTATTTCAGCCTGCCGCTGCCGGACCTTTCTTCACACAGCCTTGGCAGGCACGGCCGCGCGGTGGTCGCGGTCAGCCGATTCGTCCACGCCGCGCTGGACCGTCTCGGTGTCACCCCTGACGCCGTCGCGGGTCATTCCGTCGGTGAGTGGACCGCGATGATCTCGGCCGGGATGTTCGACGACGACCAGCTCGATCACGTGCTCGACACCTACACCGTGGACTCCTTCGAAGTACCCGACCTGGTGTTCGCGGCACTCGGCTGTGCCGCCGAGCGGGTGCTGCCCCGGCTCGCGGGTACCGGCATCACGTTGTCGCACGACAACTCGCCCAACCAGTGCATCGTGTGCGGGCCGGAACAGCCGGTGCGCACGCTGCTGTCCGAGTTGCTCGACGAGCGGATCATGGGGCAGCTGCTGCCGTTCCGCTCCGGCTTCCACACCCCGGAACTGGAGCCGTACCTGAAGCAGATCCGGCTCGGCTCCGAGAAGATGCCGCTGCGCCCGGCCACCCGTCCGATCTGGTCGGCGACCACTGCGTCGCCGTACCCGGCGGCCCCGGACGACGTCCGGACCCTGTTCTACCGGCATCTGCTGGAAACCGTCCGGTTCCGCACGCTGATCGAGAATCTGCACGGCGCGGGCGCCCGAGTGTTCGTCCAGGCCGGTCCCGGCCGGCTGAACACACTGATCTCCGACACGCTCAAGGACCGTGACCATCTGGCGATCGCGGCGAACACGACGCGGCACAGCGGTCTCGGTCAGCTCGCCCGGGTGACCGCCGCGCTCTGGGTGGAAGGCCGCGAGGTCAGCGACGAGCTGATCACCCCGCTGCGACGGCACTCCCGAGGCAGACTGGACAAGCTGCGGCTCGGCAGTCCCTTGGTCTCTCTCGGCCCGGACGCCGCCGGGCTGCTCGGCGATCAGCGGGATCCTGTCCATTCCGGACACTCCGAAGTGGACGATTTGCTACACGTCACCCGCGAAGCCGCGCTCAGTGTGCTCGCCGCCGCCCGCCGTTCCCCCACGGAGGCAACGAAAACGACGACGCGGGAGATGTCGCTGCGAGTCATGCCGCATCTTCGCGACCACAGCTTCTACGCGGTCCCGGAAGACTGGCCCGACGACTTCGATCGGTTCCCGGTCGTGCCCGCCACCGAACTGGTCCGGCTCATGATGGAACTGGCCGCCGAGCCGGACACGGTTCCGGTGGCGGTGCACGACGCACGGTTCGAGAAGTGGCTGGCCGTCGAACCCGCGGTGAAGGCGACGTTCGAGTGTGTTCGGGAGCAGCTGGACAAGGTGCGGGTGACCGCGCGCGGCTACGCCGGGGCGACGGTGGAACTCGGCCGCCGGTATCCGGCGCGGACGCCACCGGTCTGGGCGGGGGCGCTCGCCGGCGAGCGGCGGCCTCGGCTGACCGCGAGGGAACTCTACGAACGAAGGTGGATGTTCCACGGCCCGGCGTATCAGGGCGTCACCGAGATCACCGCGATCTCAGATGACCATGTGCGCGGTGTCATCAACACTCCCGCCGCGCCGGGCGCGCTGCTGGACAACGCCGGGCATCTCGTCGGCTACTGGATCCTGGAGACCTTCGACCGCAACAGCCGGGTATTCCCCGTGCGTTTCGAACGAATTCGCTTCTACACCGGACATCCACCGGCCGGCGAACGGCTTTCCTGCGTCGTACGGATCCGGGCGGTGACCGAGTCCACGGTGACCGCGGATGTCCAACTGGTCCGCCCCGGCGGCCGGTTGTGGGCATTCGCCGAGGGGTGGACCGTGCAGCGATTCGCCAGCGACGAACGGCTGCGCGGGGTGGAACGCTCGGGCGGGACCTCGGTACTCGCCGAACGGCCGACCGGTGACTGGGCGGTGGTGCGGGAAGCGTGGCCCGGCCTGGCCAGCCGGGAGATCATGGCCCGGCGTTATCTCAGCAGGCCCGAATGGACCGAGTACGAACGTCAGCATCCCCGCGACCGCAGGGGATGGCTGCTCGGCCGGATGGCGGTCAAGGACGCGGTGCGCCTGTACTTGTGGGACATCGGCTGGGGCCAGCTGTACCCGATCGAACTCGAAGTCACCGACACCGGTCCCGGACGAGTGACCGCGACCCGCAGGCATGGGCCACCGCTACCCGATCTGACCATCGCGGTGGCGCGGCACGACGGTATCGGGGCCGCCGCCGTCCGCCCGCCGGGGACGCCGGTCGGCATCGAGGTGCTTCCGTCCGGCACCGCACCGGGAACTCCGCTTTCCCACGAAGGCAAGTCCTACGTCATCGTCTGCTCACCTGAGGAAGGCACCGCATGAGCACCGACACCACACTTTCCGAAGTCGCCGAGATGATCGAGACCGTCCTCGACGGCTACGAGCTGGACGGCCCGATCACCCGCGAAACCGCGTTCCAGCGTGATCTCGCGTTCGCAAGCATCGACCTCGTGGTGCTCAGCGGCCATGTCCATGAGAAATACGGTGAGCTGGTCAACCTCCCCCGTCATCTGTCCGAAATGGACCTTGATGAGATCGTCGCACTCACCGTCGGCGATCTCGCCGACTACATCGACCACTGCCGGGCGGCCTGAGGCATGCCGTTCGTCACCGCCAACGGAGTCGAACTCCACGTCCAGCGGCAACCACGACCCGGTGCACCCGTCGTCGTGCTGGTACACGGCCTGGCCGATTCGCTCGCCTCGTTCTACTTCACCCTCACCGGCCCGCTCGCCGAAGCCGGGTTCGACGTGATCAGCTATGACCTGCGCGGCCACGGACGCAGCGAACGACCCCCGACCGGATACACCCTCCTGAACTCGGGCGAGGATCTCGCCGCCCTGCTCGACGCACTCGGCGTCGACCGGCCCGTCCATCTGGTCGGCTACTCCCTCGGCACCACCATCGCGATCAGCTTCGCGCACCGTCACCCTGGCCGGGTCGCGGATATCGCGATGATCGAGGGGGAGCCACCGACCAAGGCATGGGCGAACCGGATGACCGACGCGCTGGCACGGGCCGACGCGGTGATCAACGACGCGGCTTTCATGGCCGAACAGGACGAGGTCGCCCACAAGGCCGCCGCACGCGGCCGGGAACTGGCCGCACACACCACGGCGATGACCGATTCACTGGACCCGAGCGGGCTACTGTCCCCCGACCAGGTCCGAGCCGTCACCCACCCGAAACTCCTGATACTCGGCGAGCAGTCCGACCTCGCGTTGGTACGTGCCGAACTCGAGGATCTGCTGACGACGTGTGAAACGAGGGTAATCCCAGGACAGACCCACCTGCTGCTGGCCGACGCACCGCTGCAGGTCCGGGCGCTGCTGGTGCCGTGGCTGACCGAACGGTCGATGCGATGAGCCGGTTCCTGTTCGTCGTACCGCCACTGGTGGGACACATCAACCCGCTGACCGGGGTCGCCGACCGGCTCCGGGAACGGGGACATGAGATCGCGTGGGCAGGGCTCGCCACGAAGATCAAGCCGCTGGTCGGCGATGCCGAGATCTACGACGTCGTGCATGCCACCTTTGCGGAACGGGCCGAGGAACGGCCGGACGTGTTCGGCGCGGAAGCACTCAGGTTCCTGTGGTCGGACTATCTGATTCCCCTGGCCGAGGCCATGGTCGACAAGACCGCCGCGGCCGTCCGGGGGTTCCGGCCCGACGTGATCGTCGCGGACCAGCAAGCGTTTGCGGGCGCGCTGGTCGCCGAGCAGTTCGGTCTCCCCTGGGCGACCTCGGCTTCCACGTCCGCGGAGCTGACAAGCCCGTACCCGCCGAAGGTCGAAGCGTGGATCGCCGGTCTCCTTGCCGGGCTACGGACACGATTCGGCCTGACAGGGCACGGCGACCTGCGTCTCTCGCCGCATCTCGTGCTCGCCTACACCACCGAGGCACTCCTCGGCCCCGTCCCACTCCCCCGCCAGACGCACCTCGTGGGACCGGTTCTCACCGGGCGGCCGGAAACCGGGTGGCTCTGGCCATGGCCGTACCGTGACCGGCCCACCGTGCTCATCACCATGGGGACCGCCAACAAAGACGTCACCGGGACATTCCTCACGGCGGCGGCGGACGCCGTCGCCGAACGCGGCGGCGCTCTCCGCGCCATCATCGCCGACCCTGGCGCGTATCTCGGCCCACAGCCACCGTGCACAACCGTGTTCCCTACCGTCCCTCAGGCCACCATCCTGTCCGCCGTCGACGCCGTGCTGTGCCACGCCGGACACAACACCGTCTGCGAATCCCTATGGCACGGCGTACCCCTGGTCGTCGCACCGATCCGAGACGACCAGCAGATCGTCGCAGGCCAAGCGGTCACGGCAGGCGCAGCGGAGCGTCTGCGCTTCTCCCGCGCCAACGCGGGACACATCGGCTCCGCCTTCGACACCGTCCTCACCGATCCCGCCTACCGAACCAAGGCACGTCACATCCGCGACTCATTCAGGGGTGCCGGTGGCGCCATTGCGGCCGCCGACCTCCTCTGCCGGCTGCTCCCCACGACACCACACTCCCCACAATGACCGGAACCGGCCGAACTCGCGGCAGACAACTCTCGCCGAGATCGGCGCCAGATCGGCTTTCCTCCGCACGCGACCCGGCGGGACGAGGTATCCGCTGACGCCACCGAAGAGCCGCTGGGCGAAAATCGTGCTCCGAGCGGGCGCAGTGCTCAGCGGTGGCAGGGCGCCGGCGGGTAGCCCGGTCGCGCTGCACACCGGACCGCCGACCACGCCCCGCGGGAAATGGCGGCGGTCGCCGACGCGATGAGGAACAGTCGGGCCCCTATGTACTTCCGCCCCTATGACGAGGTCACGGCCCTCTTCGACGGGCTGGACCTGGTCGAACCCGGCGTGGTCAGCGCACCACTGTGGCACCCGGAACCAGGCCTGCGCGACGTGGAACCCAACGAGGTCTGCACCGGCGTCGGCCGCAAAACCTAGGCGCGGTCTCCGCCGGAAGTTCCTCGCCCAACTACGGCCACAACGAGCTGGGCCCGGATGCGAAAGCGCACGGGATGTGTCGCTACTGCAGGCCGATGTCGCCTGGCCGCGGACCTGGAACTCCCGAACGTGCGTTCAGGTATACCGTGAGGTGGGTCAGGTCCGGTTCGACATGGTCGGTTTGTGCACCAGCTCGCCACATCGCGCGGATCATCGCGGTGTTCGCCTCCTGGGCGATCGCGACGAGTGCCACGCAGCCGTCGATCCGCGCGAGGGTGATCAGCCTGCAAAGCAGGGCTGTACCAATACGGCGGCCTTGCCACTGGTCTTCGACGAGGATGCCGACCTCCGCGCATCGACCGCGTTTTCGCAACGTCGCCACCGCGATCACCCCATCTGCCAGGGTCTCGGCAAGCAGAGTACGAGTGCCCTTGTGTTCGAGCAGGCGCTCGAACGCCGGTGGCCGTTCGCGGCCGTACCGCCGACCGCGACTCTCGGCGCTACACCGTTCGTGCATCTCCTCGATCGCTGCCGCGTCGCCAGGGGTGACGGGACGGATCGCCACTTCCGTGCCGGCAGCCAACCGCAGGGTCGTCGTGGTGATCGGCGCACCGGCGAGGCACCGCTTGAGGTCGAGAACGGCTTTGGCCCTTGCGAACTCCACCAGGGTGAAAGGCAGCGGCGGACGCGTGACCATCATCAGGCCGCCGTCAGGCGCGACCAGCCGCATCGACGTTCCCTCGACGCACTCGCCGGACCCTTGTGCCCGAGGTCTTCCTTTGGTCTGCTGCGGGGTGATAACGCAATCACCCAGTACGGCACGCAGCAGCTGCGCCGAGTCGGCCGGTGGGCCGGCCGCTTGGGCCGCGATCGTCAGTACCCGGGTCGGCAGGTCGACGAACTCGTGAACGTCGGCCGGAACGACTCGCACCTCCTTGCCTCCGCCCAATTGGGTCACCGCGGCGATATCCGCCGCTGTCACACCGGCCGGCGCGCGCAGGAGAAACTCGTCGACCACACCGTCCGGCACGGCAAGGACTTGCATGGACACGATGTCGTACCGGTGCGCCGCCAACGCGGCCGTCACCGCCGCCAAACTCCCGGGCACATCGCGCACCGTGGCGCGGATCCGCCACGCCCCTCCTGGCGGCGGCGGGAGTTCGTCCGCCACGACCCGGGTCACCTTCGCTCGTGGGCGGTGGGTCCACCATCGCCGCAAAGCGGCGGTGGCGATCAGGAGCAGACCCAGCGCGAACAGCACGACCGGCCCGACGCTGTTGAGCGACAACATACTGACGAACAGGTGGGCGACACCCGCGGCGATGAACAGGGCCGCGAGCTCGATCAGCTCGCGGCTCATTGAGGTCTTCGCCGCTTTTGCGGTCTCCGACCGCACCTCCGATTCGTTCATGTGGACAAGGTTCTGTTACCTCCTTTGCCTCCGGCTTCTCCGCCTGTCACGATTCAGTTAATACAGCCGCACGACACCGGCGCGTAAGGGAAATCGCGGGCGAAGCCTGATCCAGACCACATCGGCGTTGTTCGGCCGCGCCGCCAAGCGAGGATGTCAGCCCGGGCGTCGTCCAGGCCTAGTGCCAGGGTTTGTAATGCGGGTTGTCCTTGCAGTCGTTCATGATCTCGGTCTTGGTGATCCTGTCGACCGGGCACACGCCGATGATGTATTGCCGGGTGATCCCTCCTGGGAAGGCGACCTCGACCTGGTCGGCCCACCGGTGGGTGTCCCCGATGGTCCTGTTGACGTCGATACCACCGGGAGCGTCGATGTAGTAGTTGTAGCCGGACTTGTACCACGTCTTGTAGAGGTCGTGGTCGTAGGTCGTGCTGACGTACGGGGAAGGCTGGTTGACGAGAACGTACTTCTCGATGTCGTACTGGCCGTTGATGACGTCCCTGGGAAGGAATCCCTGTTCGAAGACGACGGCAGGCCCGCGGCTGTCGGAGCGGTAGAGGGTGCCACAGGTCTTGCGCCAGACCGGCTCCGGGGTGATGCGGCCGACGTCGACGCGACGGTCCGCGGCTGCCTTGACCGGGTCGGCGAATTGGGGACAGAAGGGTATGGCCTGAGCAGCGGTAGCGGTCGCCGGGAGCACGGCGGCGGATACGGTGAGGACAGCCGTGAGGGACAAGATGACGGCTGCGGCCCGGCTGCGCAGAAGAGTTCTCATCATGACAAGCACGCTAGGGCGCCCATGGCGGCAGCCCGAGAACCATCACCCGGACGAGGCCGGGCACCCACACATCAGGGGATGACACCGGTGGCAGAAACAGCCCGAACTCCTGCGCGGCGAAGGTCGATGTGTTTCAGGCACGGCGTTCCGCCAGGGAGGCTGGGCGCTCGCCCTCGGGGTGTTGGTTGATCCAGGACAGCCCGCCGAGATCGAGGCGATACTGAGCGCGGGTGACCGCGACGTAGGCGAGGCGAGCTTCGGCGGGTTCGATCGTGCCGGGCGCTGGGTCGCCACCGAGGCTGGTGTCCTCGGGATCGTCCGGTTCGGTGAAGTCGCCGGCGATGCGGACCGTCGGCCACTCACGTCCCTTCGCGGCGTGGGCGGTGGACACGATGACCTCGGCCTGGGTTTCGGAACTGAGCTGGGAAAGCGTCCGCAGCACGACGTCGACACCGTGCTCGTCGATCACGTCGACGAACGGCAGCAAGTCGCGTCCGTCGCGGTCCCATTCGACGTAGTCCTGCACCTCGCCCCAGGTGGAGAACAGCAGCAGCTCACGGTGGGTCGTGCGACGGCCGGCCTGTAAGTCCCGTGCGGCCTCGGCCAGGTTCCGCAGCTCGGCAGCGCGACCGGCGAGCGCGACCCGGCGGCCGCCGGCCAGCAGGGTGAGGATCTCGGCGATCGCGCCGCCGTTCGTGCGGCACAGGATCGCTTTCGGGGTATCGACGGGAGCGAGTTCGCTTCTGACCGTCGGGGAACCGGTCAGACGGATCGGGGCATGGGCGATCGTGAGCCACCGGTTGGCCTCGGCGGCGACCGCGGGACCGAACCGGAACGAATGCGACAACGCCAGCTGCCGGGCCTGGAACCCGGTCATCACATCCCGCGCGCCGCGCCAACCGTAGATCGCCTGCGCCGAGTCGCCGACCATGACCAGTTGTGCGTGCGCGCCCTGAGCGAGGAACACCTGCTCGACCACCGGGTTGGTGTCCTGCGCCTCATCCAGCAGGAGGAACTCGCCGTAGATCCTCGGCCGGCTCAGCGCCCACATCTTCAAGTAATGGTCGTGCTTGAACGGCACCTTGCCCCGGTCCGGGGTCTGCAGGTCGGCCCACATCCGCTCGGCCAACGGCAGCACGATCTCCACGAGCTGGTCATGCTCATGCTCATCACTGATGCCCTTGGGCCAAGGCACGTGCAGACGACTGAGGACGTCAGCGGCCGAGTAGCAGAACTGCATCACCGTGTCCCGGGCCAACGAGCACAGCGTCGACGCCCGCAAGTGCCGGGCACCGATCGTGACATTCATCGTGATACCCAGCAGCTGCGCCAGCTTCGCCGTGGCCATCCGAGGGCGTTCCATCCGCTCCTCGAACCTGTGCCCGACAGCCTTGAACGCCAGCGCGTGCGCGGTCGAGCACCGTACATTGCCCCGGAATCTCCGCTGCGCCTCCCGCGCGATCGATCTGTTGAACGCCAGATACCGGCCCTGCCAGCGAGACGCGGCACCCAGCATCGTCAACGTCGTGGTCTTTCCTGTTCCCGCGCCCGCCTGCAAGACCAGATCATCGCCACGGCGAAACGCCTCCACCGCAGCCTCCTGCTCCGCTGTCGGACGCCGTGACGACATCGAGTTCCTCCCTGAAGCACGTGAGCAACTCACGATCACATACCAGGACGGCATATCTCGACGGCCAAAACGGTCTACCAAGGCGAAACGAATCGGTGCCTGCCCGGACAACAAACCGGGCAGGCCCCCGAAGTCGACAAAGCCCTCGTCGCTCTATACGCGAACCCCGCTCGGACACGCCCTCGCCGCCAGCCAATGAGGCCCTCGCGGGAAGAGCTCACCATTCCCTGCGGGATTTTTCCCGGTAACCGGCGGATCTTGTCGTGCTACCGGTGGCACGAGGAACGTACCCGGCAGTGGACTATAGGCAGTACACACTCGGCGCCGAGCATCACGTCGCCCTCGGTGAACCCCACACCGGTGAACGCCTGCCCACCAGATTCCAGGTCTCGATCAGGAACCGCCAGACGTACACCAACTGCGCGACGATCAACCCGAGATAGAGCGGAACCTGCAACCAGCGGCTGAAGAACAACAGCTTCCCGACCCCGGCAGGTCCACGATGCCGAGTAGACGTTGGGGTACTGCGTGCGGGCATGCGGAACCGGCCTCAAGCTTCGACGTTGCGAGAGCGGCGAACCCGGCATGCACATCGTCACGCGGTACCGGCGCCCACTCATGATCAACTTCTTAGCGGTGCACCCACATCGCGAGGCGAACGGCACAGGTTTCCGCCGAAGGTGAGTCACTCGCCTGACGCTCCGGTAATCAGCAAGCGTTGTCGAGACCTTCACCACTTCCAGCTGCGCCCATCACCAGCTGCTTCTCACAAGCGGTTCGTCCCCATCACCAGCGGCTCCCGGGATCGTCACCGCAGTGGCCGTGCTGTGCCTCCTGCTCGCGGATTTACGACAGACCGGATGACGTCACGGCTCCGATGCGCGGCGAGGGGCTGGGTGGTCGAGTCGTAGAAACAGACCTGATGGCGATCGAAGGCCTGTCGAATGCGGACCTTCTCTTCGATGATCTTCCCCGGAACGCCGCTCGGATAGATCGAGACCGCCACTGTCCGCTTCCGGCCCGCGTTAACGACGTCGATGATGTACCGATCCTGGGAACCGAGGGAATGCCCGAAGATCACCGTGTCCTATTCGTTCGCAGCGAGCGACTCGAGGCAGGACCTCGGATACGGCGACCGCTGGATCGTGCGGATCTTCGCCTTGAAGGTGCCCTCGCTGACGAAAAGCTGCGATTTGTCACTCTTCCAGAGGTGGATCCCGCCGTGGAGGTAGTGGATGCGGGCGAAGTAGAGGCACAGGTCATAATTTGTCGTGTACGTCGACCGGTACTTCGCCAAGGTCTCCGCGATCTTTGTCCGCGCGTCGGTGGAGAACCGGTTCCAGTTCGCCTGAACGTCCGCCACCGCGCCGAAAAGCGCGTCACGAACTTCGGCGTACACGGTGTCGACTTGACTGGTGCCCTGTCCGAGAGCCTCCAGCACGATCCGGGCGTGGTAGAGGCACTCCAGCGTCTTCTCGAAGTCGGTCGTCTCCAACTCCGCGAAGATGTTCTTCGCCTGCGCGGACAATGTCGCCTTGTCGAACAAGCGGGGATAGGCGAAGTCACCCCACAGGTTGATGCTCAGTCCGTTCCCGATGAGCAGGGTCAGCCACTCGCGATCGTCGAGTGTGCGCCAATCCTGCAGGTCGTCATCGACAGCGGTCCTCATCACTACAAGTCCGCAGTGGCCATGACGGCGCGCAGGCCGCGCAAAGCGCGATCTGTGCGCACGATCTCCTGGTCGGTTAGGGACACCGACGGCTCGACGCGCAGCGTGGTCCCGGCAATCGCGGTGAGCAAGATACGGATCGCGTGTTCCCGCAACAGATATCCGGCGGCCCGGTAGCCGAACTCCGGCACTGTCGAGACGAACTCCACGCCCAGCATCATTCCCCGGCCGCGCATTGCAGCGATCTGTCCGGGGTTGTCCGCTTTGAGTCGCGCGCCTCGTTCGGCGGCTTGTCGGTAGAGTACACCGTCGTCGGCCTCCAGCAGGTCCAGAACTCGGCCGGCCAGCGCGGTGGAGAAGCCGTCTCCCGCGAACGTCGAGCACCAGGACCCGGGCTTCCTCTGCCGCCTCCGGCCAGACTTCACGCAGGATCTCGGTGGCCCGCACGATGTGGCCGGCGACCTCGGTGACCGGCCGCACGGAAGCGCGGAGCCGGGTCTCCTCAGGCAGGCCACGGCCGAGCCGGGCAAGACCGGTCCGATACCGGTCGAGCTCGCCGAGCTCCGGCAGGAAGGACAGGGGCGGGGCGGTAGTAGATCCGGGCCAGCCGGGCCGTCAATTCGGGGATGATCTCGAAGGCGACGATCTGGTCGGCGAGGTCCGCGACGATCTCCCCTGCGGCTACACTGGCCCGCTGCCGTTTCGGTGCGGAGCGATAGTGACTTGTAGCCCTCGCCGAGAATGATGGTTTCGAGGTCGCCCTCGTAGCTTGTCGCGGTGTCGGCGCAGGACACCCGGATCAGGTCATGATCATTAATGGGCTCGAGGCTGCCAGAATGAACACGGGAAACCGGCGGTCGGGGCGGCGATTCGTTCGAGGTGAGGAATGGTGGCCGTCAGCCGGTCTCGAGCCGGAACGTGTAGTCGACAACTTCGGCGTTGTCGGACCAGACGACGAGGAACATCGGCTTGTCCGGATCGGGGTTGGCGATCGGCAGTCCGTAACACGCGCCGTGCGGTGTGAACACCCGGGGCCGCTCGCCGTCGCCCGATACGCCGAGTGTCACGCCCTCGCAAGGTTTTCCGTCTGTGGGCACGATCTTTCCCTCTCCTACCGCGTCAATCCGGTAGGTGTCCACGCGGCCGGGTACGTCGAGGCTGCCGGTGATCCGGTCCCCGATCTTCGCGGGCAGCGCACGATGTTTCAGGGTGACCAGACGGAATCCGTACGATCCGCCGGTGCCGGTCACCGTGAGCCGGCAGTTCGCCGGCGTGGGCAGCCGGAACTGGTGGACGCCGATGAGCACGTGCTCGGCATTCTGGCCGGGACACGCTACTTGGGTGGTGATGTCCCCGGTGACGTCGGCCAGTTCGAAGTCGGTCGCCCCGCCGAGGTCGAGCTGATAGTCGCCGTGCCGGGCGGAGGTCACCCGGCTGCCGTCACGGAGCGGGCCGAGCGGCTCGCCGGGCGGCGGGTCCGGTGGCGTGGTGGGAATGGTGGTGGCGCGCTGCGAGTTGCCGCCGGTGACCGCGAAGATCGGCTGACCGGTCAGGGCCACGTCGAGTATGCAGCCGTCCATCAGTGCCGGATTCCGGACGCCCGCCATCGTGCACGCGCCCCGGGCTTGGTCGCGCTGCTCCACGGGCAGGTCGTCCACCTTCACCTCCTTCTCGGGGAGGGCGCGGTCGGTGAACTTCTCGGTGCTCTCGCCCGGCGCGTAGTCGAACAGCGAATCGGCCTGGCTGATCCGCCAGCTCTCGCCGAAGGTCCGGTAGAGCTGCTCGAACGACGGCCGGGCCGACACCGGCTTGCCGTCCTTCGTGGTCAGGTCGTTGTCAGCATTGCCGTCGAAGTTACCGAGCAGCCCGGCGGCCTGCCCCTTACGACCGTCCACAAGGGATACGTATAGTCGCAGGCCCCAGCGCCCGAGCGGGTCGAGCCAGGCCGACGACCCGTCCGGCCACCGGACGGTGTAGCCGTCCTCGGCAAGCATGATCGAACTGCCCCTCCGGAGGACGGTCCCGCCGCCGGGGAGCTTTCGCTCTCCGCGTGCCAGGGTCGTGGGTTCACCGTTCACCCGCAGGACGACGTCACCGCCATTCATGGTGAAGGTGACCCGGTCGGGCCCGATCCTGGTGGCCACGGCCGAGTTGACGCTGACCGTGCGGTCGTTCTCTATCGCCGTCTGGCGGCTCTGGATCTCCAGGTCACCACCAGTGGAACGGACGACGGTGAATTCGCCGACCGCCTGGAAGTCGTAGCTGTGGTGATCGAGGGTGGTCAGATGCGGGTCGCCGTCAGAGCCGCCACCGCCCACGGGCGGCGCGACGGAGCCGCGGTCTGTGCCGTCCCATCCTCCTTGCGGGATACCGCCGGGTCCTTGCTCGATGGGGAACGGCTTCGTAACCACGCCGGGTGGCTGGGAACGCCCGGGGAAGCCTCCCTTGGTCTTCTGGCCGGTGCCGGGCGGCTTGGCCGGGTAGTTCGGCAGGTTAGGCAGTGTCTGCGCCGGCCGGGGCCCGGGCTTTCCCGGCGGAACCGGGTGATGAGTCCGGTCCGGCGGCGGGACCTTGGCCGGGTCGCTCTCGCAATCACCCAGCGACGGCGGCGCCGGTTTCGAACCGTACCCGTCCCGTTCCTTGAGACCGTGCAACCGGCGGTACGAGTTCTCCGCGAGCGTCGCACGGATCTCCGTCGCCTCGTCACCCTCAGGATGGAGTTCGCTCTTGGTGTACGGGCACATCAGCTCGCGGGCCTCGAGCCAGTCGTAGTCGAGACCGTGCCCCATCGACCACGCGTGCACCAGCTCATGGAACAACGTCGAGCACGAATCGAAGGGTGCGCCATTGGAGAACTCCCCCTCCCAGGACCGGTCCCAGCCCACCTCCACGGCATACGGAACCGGCGGAACAGGCTTGCCCGTCTTGGGATCGACTCCCCAGACGTACTCGCCCGTGGCCAGGTCCGCCACCCAGTACGGCCTGGCGAAACTGTTGCCGTCGTGCGGCACGATGCGCACCGCGGTCGTCGAGGGATCGTTCAGCCAGTCCGTCACGATCTTGATGTCAGGTGCGCTCGACGCGTCAGCGGTGAAAACGGACATGCACCCCGACACCGCCGCGGCGAAATCCCGAGCGTCCTGTTTGGACTTCTCGGACGCGTGCTCGGGCGGCATGGGCACCGGCTCCAGTTTCGCCTCCGCGGGGTTGACGCCAGCGCCGGTCATTCCCGCGACAAGAAGGAGCAGCACCACGCCAGCCGCCGGGGCCCGGCCGCGAACCCTGCGCAGGATCAGGAACAACGCCGCCACCAGCAGCAGCGCGCCGACCCCGATCGACACCCACAGCCACGGAAACCCCGGCTCGGATGAGCCGACGGCGAAAGTCACGGTGGCCACCTTCGTCGTACCCGCGCACGGAGCGGGCTCAAGGCCGCCGAACGGCGGGGCCGCGTACCGTGCGGACACGACGTACGCGCCGGTTTCAGTCAACGGCCGGCTCGCGATCAGGCCACGACCGGTCGGCAGGACGTCGGTGGAACTGACCTCCGCCCCGCCATCGGGACCGGCGGACGCGCTGCCCAGGCGAAACGACACGGCGTCGCCCGGCTGGACCGTCTTCATACTGCCGCGAACGACATCGACCAGCGGCCGGTCGTGATACGCCGCCCCGAGCTGAGACGCCACCGCCTTGCCGTCACGGGTCACCGCCGCCACCTGCACCGAACCCGCGGCGATCGTGGCCACCTGACAAGGCGCGGTGCCCTTGTTGGTCACCGTGGCCGTCAGCACGACCCGCTCACCGGGCACATACGTGGTCTGTCCTGTCGACAGAGCGAGGTCGAGACCCGCGTCCTGAGCCAGCGCCGGTTGCGCGATCAGCAAGGTGAACGCCGTCAGCAGGACGACGCGGACAAGGCGAGCCATCGATGTTCCCCCGAAAGCCAGTGGATCTTGTCCGCCGACCATGGCTCACCCCAAGAGGACACGGAACGTCCTCGAAGACGAACAAAAAGGCGAAAAAGCCCGCCCTCGAGGGCAGCGCACGCGAAGCCCTTCGACTGGACGTCCAATGCTGGATCGATGACCGCTTCAGAGCGGAGATGAAACCAGACGTGCATCGACACGGCGCCACGGTGGGCGACTGCCTTCAGGCCGCCGGGATCATGTACGGCGCCGTCCGCAACCACGGGGCCAAGAAACTCCTTCCAACGTCGCGCCCGGTCGCCCAGACAGTACGGATTTGGCCAACGTGCTCCCACCTCACGACTTCGAGACCTTTCGGATCACCGCTCCGGGCCAGCACGATCATCCGGCTGACCTATCTCACCCCGACCGCTCCAAACACCCAACTCATGCACACCACATTGCGCGAGCTCCTCGATCGACATGCCCTCGGCGCTGGCCGAGCATCGGCGGCGAGCCGAACCGGGTCAGCGGAAGCTTCCTTCCGATACGGCTCGCCAGGTGTTTCCTGAGATGAGTCGGCCCACCATGCAGGGAACCAGGAGCTCGTTGCCGGGTAAGCCGCCACCGGCTCAAAGCCCTGGCGGTGAAAGAACTCCCGCGCATGGGAAACCGTTGACAATCCGAAAAGGACAACATAACCGCCTTAGCGGCAGTCGTCAGCTCCACGCCGAAAGCGGATGTTGACGTGGATCCCATCCGCCCACAGATATACGAAGTCCACGGTGGACAGGTCGCGCTCGCAGAACGCGCGCTGCTCGACCTTCCACTGCTCGGTCAGCTTCGTGATCACCGGGCCCGACAGGCCCTTCGCTGAGCCGAGGAAGTGGCCCAGCGCGGACACGAAGTCCCCTGAGGATAAGCCGTGCAGGTAGGGCGGGGGCAGCACGTCGTTGCGCAGGTCAGGACCCGCCTCCCAGGCCGCCCAGGTGTCAAGCAGTGTCGGGTTGTATCCGGCTCTTCTCCGGCAACGGACCCCAATCGGAGACGGCTTGGCCCGCTCAATGTAGCGATAGGAGCCCGGTCGTCCGCGTCTCGTAGCCCGGCGGGACCACGTGCTGGCAAGCGTCGATGCGCTGGCGCTGCTCATCGGCTCCGGTGGAGAGCTTTGCACGCCGGAGTTCTCGACAGCACCGGCACCCTGACGAGAACCACTGTCACTCCGACAGCCGAGCCCCGCCACGGTCCCAAGAGCGAGCCACCATCGCACCACGACGTTTGCCTTCCCTTCGTCAGAAGCTGCCACTGCCGTAGCTGCTCGAGGGAGCGCCGTGATACTTCGACCACATCGGCGGATCACTCGGGTCGCGGGGAAGCGGGATGATCACTTCACCGGTGAGCCGCGCCCAACCGGATACCACGGTCTCGTATTCCTCCGCCAACGCGCGAGCGGTCTCCTGCCCCCAATACACGCCGGTGTAGTGATGTTCGGCCCGTTCCGCGGTCAGCGCGGCGTGGACCTCTCGCACGGTGTGCTTACTGCCACCTCCGGCGTCCAGGCTCCCCAGATAGATCCAGAAACTGCGGCGTCCGCCTGAATGCTTGCGAATCTCGTAGGCCCACACCGGACCGGACACGCCGTCGAGTGCCTCCGCACGCTTCTTCCTGGCCTGCTCATCTTCTCGCCGCACGCGCTCCTTCTCCCGCATGGCGTACTCCTCCAGGTAACGCGGAAGATCATCCATGCTCTTCTGGTGATCCGCGAGAGCAGCGGCGAAGTCCGACCGCAGCCGCGCGCTCGCCGCGTCATATCCCTTTCGCAGCAACCAGTTCCGCCGCGCGTACTTAATCCGCCACCACAGACCACCCCGAAACGGCGCCCGCAGGTGGAGGCTGACGGCTTCCTCACGTTCCTGCAGGGCCTGGATCTGCGCCAGCAGTCGGCGCGTCGCCGAACACCAGCGATCCCGATCCTCCCGACCAGCTCTGACGACTCTGTCCGAAGTGGAGTACGACGAACTAGACGCCTCAGCACACAGCAACCGGTTGTACTTACTCAGTTCGGCCCCGACCACGTTGACCGTCCAGCCGCCCAACAGGCTCCCGAGATCGGTGACATAGAAGTCGAATTCCATTGTTTCTCCTTAAAACACACTGAAACGGCGACCCGGCGAGTTGACCGCCGTCAGCCCTCTCCGCGCAACCAGAACGCATCCTCGTCGGCGAACTCGGGCGAGGCGACGATACGTTCGACGAAATCCACGGCCGGGTGCCCGCGAAGTTCGGAGACCGTGGCCCCCACGACGTCGAGTGCCTGCAGGTCGGCCGCCAGTCGCGCGTACTCGGCCGGGTCGACGTAGAACACCACGCCGTACCGGTTCTCACGCCAGGATGTGGCCTGTGACCGGGTGGCGCGGCCAGCCAATTCGGTGTTCGGCGTCACCGTGTAGTCGGAGAACATGGCGGCTTCCAGCCGAGCCTGTCGCTCGGTGGCGATCTCATCGAGGTCGGCCGGCCATCGAGCGCGGTCGTGGACCGGCTGACCGATGTCGGGAACGAAGGAAACCGTCACCATTCTGTTGAGCAGAACGTCCCAGACGCCCTCGTAGAGCGCGGCTTGACGGTCATCCACCTCCCAGCGCCGAGAACGCACTTCTACCGGGTAGTCCGCTTGGGGAGTCACCTTCACGACGCCACCTTCCTCCTGCTCGTCACCGCGCCCAGGGCCACAGGTGGGTGCGGATCGAACGCACCTGCTGCTCCAGTTCCTGGAGGTCACCGAAGTGTCTGCGTTGCCAGCCGACCGTCCTGTTCCCCTGGCGTCCGGACGTGGCCTTGCGGTAGCGGTCGAACCAGTCTTCGGCCCCGGCGAGATGCTCCCGCATGACGTCCGGCGGGACGCCACGCTCGCTGAGCCAGAGCAGTTCCTGCAACCGGTTGTGGTATTCCAGGACCGCGTTCTGATTGATCGTCAATACTCCGCTCTGGTTGAACGCTCGCTTGTAGCCCTTCGGTGAGTTCCGTGTCGGTGTGACGATCTCGCTCGGAGGTGGGCCAGCAGGGAAGCGATTCGTGTCGAAGAGTTGGTTGATGTGTCCGAGTTCGTGCTCGAGGTCCAGATAACGCATGCCTGGTCGAAGCCTGAACTCGAGATCGGTCCTGATCGTCTCGCCTGCCAGCCCGACGATGCGGCGGATCGCCACCGAGGGGTCGCTCTCGACCGCGACGATCGTGAAGCCCATCGCCTCCACCCTTGCAGTCTCGGCTACGAAACCGGAGTGTTCCTCCATCCGTACCGTGCCATGGGCAATCGACTCCGGTGTCGGGTCGATGCCGGTCTTGGCGCCAGTGCCGACCTTTCGCCCGGTGGTGTCCGCGCGGCCCAGTTCCTCACCGGAGGTCCCGCCTCGGGCGTAACTGAGCACGGCGTGGCCGGCAGCGACGGCGAGAGCGGCTGCCACCGCGACGGCGGAGCCGACCGCCGGGTAGATACCGCCGCAGCCGTCGTCTCCTGTGGAGCCAAGGGTGTTGACCAGGCCACCCGTGCATCGGGCGACCGCTGTCGCGGGGGTGAGCAACAGCACGGCGAGCACGATGGTGACGAGGTGTACGGCCTTCCAGAGCGCGTTACGCATCAGCGGCCCGTCCTGTGCGGATTTCGTGGCCGGTCTTGAACTCCTGGATCTGCCGCCGTAGCCGGGTGAAGTCCACCTCCGCCCGGTCGGGGTCCTGACGCGCCTGGTGCCAGTGACACATGCCCAGGTCGAGTTGGGCTTGGTACAGGCGGGACAGTCGGCGATAGGCAAGCGGCCCACCACGCCGGAAGGCGTCGACGAGGGTACGGAAGCGGCGGGCGGGGTCGAGCAGCACCGGCAGTTCGGCGGCGGTGACCGCGTGGTGCCCACTGTTCGCCTCGTTCCGGAGTTCGGCGGCGAGCGCGGTGCTCTGGTAGCGCAGGCCGCGGCGCAGAAGCACCAGATACATCACCAGAAGCGGGCCGAGCAGCAGCAGAACCAGGAATGGCAACACGACCATGGCGAACACCGGCTCGCTGACACGGAACATCAGCGGCAGCAACGAGATCAGGCTGTTGTACAGATAGTGGCCGCAGATCGCGGTCAGCAGGCCGCAACCGATCACAGCGAGCCGTGTCCTCGGGTTCCGCACCTGCCGGGCGGCGCCGATCGCCGCACCGACCAGCGCCGAGAAGGCCACATGCATCAGCATGATCCCGACCACCTGCCGCAGCCAGTGCTGATAGACGGCGCCGCCCGTGCCAGGGGCGGACATGTACAACATGGATTCGAGGAAGTTGAACCCCAGGCCGACACTGGCACCGACGACGAGACCGGACACCAGGTCGGTGACCCAACGCCGCACCGCGACGGCGATCAGCAGCACGCCGACGCCCTTGGCCAGTTCCTCGAAGACAGGCGCTTTGACCCCGTCGATGATCGCGACGAACCTGGTGAAGCCCAGCAATTGATCGCTCAAGGAGTTGTACAGGACCGGCAGTGCCATTCCGTATCCGACGGCCACCGCCGCGCCCCAGCCGAATCCGGCGAGCAGGATCCGGAACGGCATCCGCCGATGGCGTTGCATCCGGTGCACGGCCCAGAGCGCGATCGCCGTCGTGGGCAGCGAAAGCAGCGCCGCGGACACCAAGTCCGCCCCGCTCTCGGCCCTCGCGTGGATCATCTTGATCAGGAGCGCGATCGGCGGCAGAGCACACGCGAGTGCGATCCACAACTGACTGTTCCTGTCCCGGCGCCGCAGTCGCTCACCGTCGACGGCACGGCTGGGGTGGAGTCGGTCACCGCCCAGGATCAGGCACGCAAGCAGCAGGGCACTGAGCCCGGCGTTCATGTTCGCGGAGACCATCTCCGACACCTGGTACTCCGGCCGGACGAACTGCACGGCCGCCACCACCAGATGGAAGGCGGACAGCGTGGCCTGCGCAACTGCCATGACCACCAGGGCGCGCGTCACCGGTGCGTCGGGGGTGGCGAGCCAGCGATGACGCACCGCTCGATACAGGATGATGAGCATCAGGAGCCGGATGACCACCAGGAATCCGCCGGCGAACGACCGGGACCGCGTGCTCGCCGCGGCTCCGAAGCTCTCGGAGAACGCGCCGGCCTGAATCTCCAATGCCGGCTTGGTCAGGAAAAGCAGAAACGGCACCAGAGCGAGGACGCCACCGATCACCGCGCAAATCACCAAGATCCGCCGGTGCGGATCAGGTTCGTATCCCGCCCTCTGGCCGGTGCCCCTGCCTCCGGAAGCACAGATGAGTTCCCGAGTCACGACGGACGTGCCCCTTCCGGCAACCGGGCCTGCCACGGTCGCCGGCCTCTCCCACGCCGAATGTGGCCGGTGAAGGGCCGCCCGTCGTGCACGACCCCGGCCACGCGCGCGCCCACGGCGACCAGCAACGAGGCACCACCGATCCACGAGGAAAGGGTTCCGTCCGACACCGCGTCGGCAGGCTGGGTCGCGACCGCGCCGGCGGGGTCGTAGACGACGTCCAACCGGGCGCCTTCACCAGCGGCACGGTATGACAGAGACACGTTCTCCTCGCGTTCGCCCTCGCAGGCAAGGCGATGGTCGTAGTACGTGTCCGTGGTCGTGCTCCATTGCTCCCCGTCATAGGTTCGGATCGGCACGCGACGGGTCTGGATGTCGAGCACCGTGCAGGACGTGCGGACGCCGCGTTCGGACAACGCCGCGTCGTTCACCCCCTCCCACGCCGCGAAAGCGGCGATCACCGTGGCCGCCGCACCCGCCATGACCCATCCCAGCGGCGCGGCCAGGAGAATGGAGGTCAGCCAGAGCAACAAGCCGACGCCGAGCAGGACCCCTCCCAGCACGCGCGACGAGTGCGCGCACAGCCGGGCCCCGGCCAGCGACGACGCGACCACGAGTACCGGCTGGACCACGGCGATGACCGACTGCGGCACCGGCCCACCGAGGTGAAGCCTCATGCGTTCGTCCTCCGTCCTGAAGCCGCTACGTGCGTCGGCCTTGGACTACTACCGTGGGTGATCAGTCCTGTACGTATCTCGCGCTAATCTTGAATCCGCAGGTGGAGAGGGAGTTGTTGTGGAGGTCGAGTTCGCCGTTCTCGGCGATGTTCGTGTTCGGCTCGACGGAAAGGATCTGGACATCGGGCACGCTCGCCAGCGGTCCGTGCTCGCCGTCCTGCTCTCCGAGGCAGGCCACAAAGTGACCGCTGCCCAGCTGGAAGACCGGGTGTGGGGCGAGCGAGCCCCTCGCCAAGCTCGGAACGCCCTCTACAGCTACCTCTTCCGGCTCAGGACCGCCCTGCAGGACGTCGCGGGGTTCGACATCGCTCACCGAAATGGCGGATACGTGCTGCAAGTCGACGTCGAGACCGTCGACCTGCACCTCTTCCGGCGTCTGCTCGGGCAGGCTCGCGAAGCCGCCGAAGGTCGGCGGGCGCTGACCCTGTTCGACCGCGCGTTGCGGCTCTGGCGAGGTGCGCCGTTCGACGAGCTGGACAGCCCCTGGCTGGCGGCTATGCGCGACCAGCTGCAGAAAGAGCGGTACACCGCCCAGGTCGAGCGCCACGACGTCGCACTGAACCTCGGGATGCATGCCGAACTACTGGCCGAGCTGACCACCGCGACAGCGGCGAACCCGTTCGACGAGCGACTCGCCGGTCAGCACCTGCTCGCCCTGTACAGATGCGGGCGTCGGGTGGAGGCGTTGACGCAGTACCGCACGTTCCGCGCCCGGCTCGTGGCGGAGATCGGAGTCGAGCCCGACGATCAGCTGCGACGTCTGCATCAGCAGATGCTCGCCTCGCAGGTGCCGCCTCCGCCCGCCGCCCAGCGGGCGGAGCAGGCCCAGGAGCCGGTGCCACGGCAGCTACCGGCGACGTCACCATGGTTCGTCGCCCGCACCCGTGAACTCGGTCTGTTCGACAAGGCGCGGAATGACGCCGCCGGCCTCGTTCTGGTGACGGGTACCGGAGGGTCGGGCAAGACGTCCCTGGCGCTGCACTGGGCGCATCGCGAGGCCGGGCGGTTCCCCGGCGGGCAGCTGTACGTGAACCTCCGCGGGTTCGATCGAGTGGGCAAGCCGTTGTCTCCGGCCGATGTACTGCACGGTTTCCTGGAGGCGCTGGGCGTGCCGGCAGAGCACGTCCCGGCCGGCCCGGACGCGCGGGCCGCGCTGTACCGCAGTCTGCTCGCCCGCCGGCGAGCACTGGTGCTACTGGACAACGCCTACGACGCCGACCAGGTCCGGCCTCTTCTTCCAGGTGGCGCGGATTGCCTCACGGTGATCACCAGTCGTGAGCGGGCCACCGATCTGATCACCCATGAGGGAGCCGTGCCCGTCCGCCTGACCGTGCTCGAGGAGATCGAGGCCATGTCACTTCTCGTCAGGCGGCTGGGATCCGACCGGGTGACCGCCGAACCCGACGCGGTCGCGCACCTTCTCGCGCACTCCGCCCGACTCCCGCTGGCCCTGGCCGTAGTGGCGGGTCGCGCGGTGGCCAATCCCGCCTTCCCGCTGAGCGCACTGGCCGATGAACTACGCGATGAGCGAGCGCGGCTGGACGCGTTGGACGCGGAAGGCACCGCATCGAGCGTGCGAGCGGTGTTCTCCTGGTCGTACCGCACGCTGAGCCCCGAGGCGGCCCGGCTGTTCCGGCTGCTGAGCCTGCACCCCGGCCCCGACGCGAGCCGGTTCGCCGCGGCCGCGCTGGCCGGGATCGACATGTCACGCACCCGCACTCTGCTGAACGAACTGACACGGACACACCTCGTCGACGAGCACCGCCCCGGCCGCTTCCGCTCACACGACCTGCTCCGCGTCTACGCGGCCGAACTGGCTGAGCTGGAGGACACCGACGACGAACGGAGAACCGCACTGCACCGATGTCTCGACTTCTACCTCCACACCGGATTCGCCGCCGAACGGCACCTGGCACCGCACTGGCCACCGATCGTGCTCGCCACAGCACAGGACCACGTCCCACATCTGCCCGTCAACGACTACCACCAGGCCATGCACTGGCTCACCACGGAGCACGACACCCTGCTCGCAGCGACGGCGGCAGCCGTCCGCGCAGGCCTCGACGTGCACGCCTGGCAGTTGCCCTGGGTGCACAGCACATACCTGAGCAGGCGAGGCCATCTGGTGCACCGCGCCGAGTCCCAGTGCACGGCACTAGCGGCAGCGGACCGCCTCGACGACGACTTCGCCCGAGCCACCAGCCGCCAACTACTCGGCAGGGCCGAAATCCTGCTGGGCGACCAAGACCAAGCCCTGGAGCACCTGCGGCACGCGCTCGACCTTTACACACGCCTCGGGGACACCACCGGTATGGCCATCACCCATTTCTCCCTCAGCTCTGCCTACGACCTACAGCAGTGCCACACCCGGGCACTGACGCACGCCCACCACGCACTACGGCTATGCCGCGAAGCGGGCGACCACGCATGGGAAGCATTCACGCTCACCGCCATCGGCTGGTATCACGGCAAAACAGGCCACCACGCCCAATCCCTCGCCCGCTGCAAAGAGGCCAAACCCTTACTGGACCGCATCGGAGACCGAGACGGCCGAGCCCACAACCTCCACTGCCTCGCACGCGCACACCACAACCTCGGCCAGTACACCGAAGCCGCGCAGGGCTACCGCGACTCACTCGCCCTGTTCCACGAACTAGGCAGTCCCTACCTGGAAGCAACAACTCTCGACCACCTCGGCGACGCGTTACAGGTTGCAGGCGACCACCCCGGAGCCTTCGACGCATGGACCCGCGCGCTCGAAATCCTTACCCCTCTGGCCCACCCCGACACCGTCGAGATCGAATCCAAGCTCCTCAACACCAGCGCATGTCGCCGACACCCCGCAGGTACACCACGTTCTTTGGACCCGACGTGACAATTTTGGGGCCGCGTTCGGACGACGCAACCCCCCTTTGTCGTACGTCGGCCAGTTGGAGTGTCCCGCCCGGTTCACCCAGTGTTCGTTGCTATGGTGGTGGCGCGATCCACCGTGGCCGTGAAAGTCACCGCTCGGCCTGTTTGTGACACTCTAGTGTCCAACCCACCGGGAGTACGGAATCCAAGGCATCGCGCGGAACAGCGGTCCGCACATCGATGCCTGCGGCCGGATCGTACCGGGGTTGAGCCGCCCTGGTTTCCTCATCTGGCAGGACAAGGGCGGCTCCTCCACCACGCGGTCGACGCTTCGGGAAGACCTCAATCGCCGACGTTGCGGTGGCCGAGATCGCGCAGAACGACCGGACGGATACCGCCAGTGGCGATGCTGGCCGGATTGAGAGAGTCGAGAACCATCTCGTCCCACGTGGTGTCGGTGATCCAGTCCTTCCCCATCAAGTGCGCGGTCCAGTGCAGGTACGCCGCCCAGGTCCGGATCCGTTCGACCCCGATCCGGTACCCGACGGGGACCCGCTCGCACGCGTCGTGGGGTCACGTGCCACGCGACGCGATCCTCCGGTTCAGCCAGCAGATCGTGCGGGCGTCAGGGTCGTCAACGACGCGACGGGACCCCTGGTGCGGGCGGCTGCGCCCACACCGCGCCCTCAACCGCCCGCATCACGAACCCCTGTCGATCAGTCCGGCCATACCGCATCCTCCGCCGTCCACGGCCCGAACCCGCTACCTGCACGCAAACCTACGCCCTCATTGTCAGCCGGGTCCGCGAGCGCTCACATGGCCGACTCCGGCGCTTGATCTCCGGACCGGGTGAATTTCTTTGCCTTCTCGGTGGGTGAACACGCGCCGGATTCCGGCTGATTCGTAGCGCGCTCCACGGGTCGATCCTCGGAGGTGACCTGCGACGATCCGGATTCCGCGGCGGCGCAAGACCAGGATCCCGACGTGAGCCATCGGTCGCTGCAGGCGCACGCGGGCTGCCTTACGGTCCGTTTCATGAGCATTCCCACCGAACCGATCGGCAGTATTCCGCGCCCGCGTTCTCTGCAGGAGGCCCTCGCCGAACATGCCGAAGGACGTCTGAGCGACACAGATCTGGCGGGGCTTCAGCAGCAAGCGACGGCCGATACCCTTGCCAGGTTGGAGGAACTCGGCTGCACCGTGCTGGTGGACGGCGAGCAGGGCAAGCCGAGTTTCGTGACGTACCCGCTGGCCGGCCTCGGCACCCTTGCCTCGCATGGCGCGGTCATACCCTTCGCCGATGGACACACCCGACAGTTGCCCTGTCTGACCTCGGGCCCGTTCAGGTATCAAGTTCGTGCGGAAACGTATTTGCGTGACGCTCGCCGCCACACCGACCGTCCGGTCAAGCAGGCGGTCATCGCACCTTCCGCGCTCAGCTTGCTGTATCCGGCGGAGCCCATTGACGGATACTCGCGCGAAGCTTTCTTGCGTGACCTCGCCGACGAGGCCGAAGCCGATATCCGCGGCTGCCTGACAGCCGGCGCGCACCGAGTACAGCTGGACTTCACCGAAGGGCGACTGTCGCTCAAACTCGACCCGTCCGGCGGCGTGCTCGACGACTTCATCGCCCTCAACAACGAGGTCCTCGGCCGGTTCAGCGACGACGAACGCGCCCGGCTGGGGGTGCACACCTGCCCGGGCGGTGATCACGACTCCACACACAGCCTGGACGTGGACTACGCGGACTTGCTGCCGAAGCTCTTCCGGCTGAAGGTCGGCAACTTCTACGTGCAGCTGGCGAGCGAACCCGACCCCGAGCGCGTCCTCCGGATCATCGCCGATCAGCTTCGTCCTGGGATCCGCGTGTTCGTCGGTGTCACCGATCCGATCGGTACCACCGTGGAGACGCCTGAAGAAGTGCGAGATCGGGTGCTGCTCGCGGCGCGGTACATCCCGGTGGATCAGCTCGGCACGTGCGACGACTGCGGGTTCTCGCCGTTCGCGGACGACACTTCGACATCACGCGATCTCGCCTTCGCCAAGATCGAAGCTCGGGTACAGGGAACCGCCCTGGCATCCCAAGCACTCGGCCTGTGACGGTCTGTCCGGTGCGCGCGACCCGATCGCGTGCACCGGGCACCCTGTTCGAGTCACGGCCGTGAACTCATCGGCGACCGCTTCGTTCCCGCTCGGACACGACCGTGTCGACCTTCCGTGAGCACCTATCCCCTCGCTGGCCACTATCTTAAATTCAAGTGGGCTGACTCTTCGACACGAACTGCGGAGGTTGACGATGCCTGCTCCGAACGACGACGAGGAACCCCCGTCCGGCCAAGACCGGCGGAACTTCCTGAAGGGAGCCGCCGCCGCGGCGGCCTTGGGGGTCGGCGGGGTCGCCGCCGGCGGCCTGCTGGGCGGGGAGGCGGCGCGTGCTTCGGTCGAGCAGACCGGTTTGCCGCCGATCGGCGCGGAGATCCCGTGCAGCTGCCTGGCGATCAACACCCCGTTGCAGATCAGGACTTCCTTGGTCAGTGTGGACTTCCGGGGCGGGATCAAGGTCAGGGTCGACGTCAACCCCGACGACCCGGTGAACTCGGTGCGGCTGCGGGTGGTCGGGCACCGGGTCTCCGCCGAACTTCCGGGCGGCGACGGGCAAGACCAAGGCGGGACGATCACGATCGAGCAGAACGACGTGGATGTCGACGCGAAGAGCCTGTTGCGGCTGACCCAACGATTCCCGCCGCGCTATGAGCAGGTCATGGTCCTGAGCTTCACCATGACGATCGATCAGCCCGAAAGTCTGTTGCGCCGGGCGGGGATCCGCTCCAGCAAGGCCTACGAGCCGTTGGTGCTGACCACGAAGGACCCCGCGCTGCTCGTCGGGAAACTGACCCAGTTCCCGCCGCGAGGAGACCTCTACCGGTTGCAGAATCCAGTGGACCTGGTGCTTCCGGACGATCCTGACACGATCATCGCGACCATCCAGAAGTTCCCGGTGAAGGTCGGCGGACTCTGATCGTCGACGGCCCGGTTCAGTCCAGCTGGACCGGACCGGGCCGTTCGACCAGTCCCAGCACCCTCGAGCAGCGCAAGACCGCGTCCGGCTCACCGGTGAAGGTGAGCTTGCCGGTGGCGAGCGCCTCGAACGGCCCCAGCGCCCCCGCGCCGATCCGGACGAAGGTCGTGGCATCGGTGCGGATGCACATCGCCGGTTCCGGCGCGGGACCGCGCGCGGCGGTCAGCGTGCCACGGTCGATGGCCAGGTGGAACGTCTCGTCATCGACGTGGAACTCGTAGGTCTCGGTGACGTCCGGCAACCGGCTCGCGTCGGCCATGGCCTGGACCGCCAGCAGCGCCCAATGCGGCCGGGTGATCATGTCGGCGCTGGGCTCTCCGAGCAGGGCGACACCCCATTTGGACAGGGCCAGCACCGGTTCACGCAGCCGCTCCCCCACCGGTCCGAGCCGGTACACGTGCCCGGACACGGTGTCCTCCCGTTCCACGATGCCGGCCGCGCACAGTTTCTTCAGCCGATCGGCGAGCAGGTTCGTGCCCATGCCCGGCAGATCGGCGATCAGCTCGGTGTAGCGACGGGGCCCGAGCAGCAACTCCCGCACGATGAGCAGGGTCCAGCGTTCGCCCACGGCGTCGAGCGCGGCAGCCAGCCCGCAGTACTGCCGGTACTGCCGTTCCCGGCGTACGGTGGTCGTCATCTCGCCAGAGTACTACCGGATATTCAAGTACGGCCCGAGGGCTTCCCGGAGTTTCGGCGGCACGGGGACGGGTTCCAGTCCGGCGGGGCCGCGGGTCATGCAGGCGATGGCCTGATGTCCGCGGGCGACCAGCTGGGGCACCGCGATTTCGGTCCGGAAGTAGTCGAAGGCCATGGCGACGCGGTTGCCGTCGAGCCCGGTCAGGGTCATGCGCAGCTCGACGACGTCGTTGGCGGTCAGTTCCCCGAAGTATTCGCAGCCGCAGGCGGTGGTGACCATCGCGAACCCGTCGGACAACGCGGCCAGCACGTCCGGGGCGTGCTCGGCGAGGAAGCGTTCTCGGCAATGGCCTTGCCAGCGCACGTAATGCGCGAAATAGACGTTGCCGACGAGGTTGGTCTCCTCCAGCGTGACCGGATGGCGGTGCCGGTAGAAGCGGGTCACGGCGTGCCTCGGGCGGTCAGGATGGCGAGCGCGACCGGGTGAGGACATCCGGCGACGGGTACCACTGCGGACGCGATCCGCGCGTCACCGGCGCGCAGGACGAGCCAGCCGCCGTCGTAGACGCCGGAGAACTCGACGGCCGAGGGCGGGATGTTCCGCTGTTCCAGGCACCGGCTGATGACCGAAGCCCGGGTGGCGAGGGTTTCCCGGGACTCGGCGCAAGGACCTTCCATGACGCGGAGAAGGCTCTCGTCCGACGTCACTGACCGCGGACCGACGGGCTCCCAGGCCCCTGTGGCCGGACAGTCGCCGGCGACGTCCACAGTGAACGGTTCACCGATCGTCACGCGCAACGACCGGTCGAGTCCGAGTGCGACCGCCGTTCTCGTGACCAGAATCGACAACAAGGACGACGACCACGGCCGATCATCGGGAAGCGGCCCGGAATCCGCCAGCTTCAGGCCGGTCCAGCGGACGGCGAGGCGCCCTTCGGCGTCCTCCGCCAGGACGTCCCAGAGGTAGTGGCCGTCCTCGGCATGACGTTCCACTCCGCGCAGCCGCCATGGGCCACGGGGATGCGGGGACATCTCCACGCGGTCGCAGCCGACGGGCAGCAGCCGCCGAGCCGGGACGCAGGCTTGCAGGACATGGATGGTGGCGTCGTGCGCGGCCGGGTCCCCGAGGACCGAGGTGAACCAGGGGTCTCCGTCGTCGAGGGTGACGGTGGCACGACAGGACCACGGGTCCGGCGCGGCCGCGTCGACGACCCGCCGAAACGGTCCACTCTGGAACAGCAACCGGCCGTACAGTTCGCCGGGCTCGATCCGTCCGCGATCCGGCACGAGGTCCGGCATCGGCCCGGCAGTACGGGGAGACAACGGAAACTCGGCACGGAAGTGGTCGACGTCGAAGCCGGACTCGGCGCTGCGCAGTACCGCGAAGATCGTGTCGCCGTCGCGGAGCGCGCACACGCGCAGGACGCGCTCACCGTCCGCGGGAATGACGATCGGCCGGTCGAACCGGACGCGCTCGGCCGTGGTCAGCGCCCGCCCGGCGACCGCGGACGCGGCCTGAGCCATCGCCTCCAGGCCGACTACAGCAGGGGGCAGCGTGAGCCCGTCGACACGATGCCCGTCCAGCCACGGGTCGGTTCGCGAGGACAGCGTCGCGTCCGCGACGATCTCGACCTCCGGCTGGTGAGCGCCGAGCAAGGATGGCGGACGTAGGTGTCCCGGAAGATTTCGGCCTGGCGAGTCAGCCACGCCAGCGCACCATTACTCGGGCTTGTCGGCCACAGCGCTCAGCAAGGCCCCGTCGGCCACCCGGTATGTCAGGTCGTCGCGGAGGCTCTCCCGAATCTGATGAAAATCTTCGCATGACCGGCTGATTTCTCCGGACAGCTGTTGTGGCACGAACGGCAGGTCCTGTACTTGGTCGTATATCAGGATATTTCCCTCGTCGACCAGGAGCCACTGTGATCAAGAACGTCGTCCGGACACTCATGTTTGGCGGGCTCGCACTGGCGTCCGCCGTCGTCGTAGTACCGCAGGCAGCGGCAGCGACGCCCGCAGCGCGGACCGTCGCCGACTGCATGGACATCGCAGTGGTCGAACACGACGCCGATCCGTGGATCGCCCACGACGCCTGCGACGCCGCCGAGCTCACCACCTGCTACCGGATCTTCCGCAATGCCTACGGCCGGCAACTCTGGGCGCTGGAAGCCTGCCGCGCCCGGACCGACTGACCACATCAGGTAGCGACGAACATGCGCTCGCACCGACATGAGGTCGATCTTGACCACGACGGGAACCCTTCGAACTAGACGTGCCCGACAACCTCGCAACCGCCGACGAATCCATTCCCTGGGAAAGTCACCGAGAGACGCGGACCACACGATCGGGTGTGGTCCGTACGTCGACGTCAGGGTACGTTTCCTCGGTCATCCTCAGCCGCACGAAGCAGCCCGCGACGAGCCAGGAATCGCCGGGTGGGGGACAAGATCCGCACCGACCTTGCCAAGACCGACAAACTCGCCCCCAAGGCGCCGCATACCGCGCACCGGATCTGGGAGTGGCTGGTCGATGAACACGGCGCGACGATCGCGTATCGCACGGTGTCGAAGTATGTCGCCAAACGCCGCCCGCAGATCGCACTGGAAGCCAGGAATCGGGCGAGTGTGATGGATGGTTTTGTGCCACAGACGCATTTTCCGGGCCAGGACGCCGAGGTCGACTTCGCCGAGATCTGGGTCAACGTCGGCGGCATCGACACCAAGTGCTTCCTCTTGACGCTGCGAATGTCGTTCTCCGGCAAGGCAATTCACCGCGTGTATTCGTCGCAGGGTCAGGAGGCGTTCTTCGCCGGTCATCTCGCCGCGTTCACCGAGCTGGGCGGTGTCCCTGCCGGGGAGATCCGTTACAGGACAGTGCCGTTCTCCTCGTGCTGGTCGAACGTGTCCGGGTCGGTGAAGACGCACTGGCCGGCGCCGATGCATCAGGGTACGTCCGCGACGATGCGCGTCACTTCTCGTCCCAGGTGACCGGCAGCTGGTAGAGGCCGAAGATCCGGGCGTCGTTCTTGAACGGCAGGTCGTTGACGGGTGTGGTCAGCCGGATGTCGGGCACGCGACGGAAAAGTGTGTCGAACACGATCTGCAGTTCCATGCGGGCGAGATTCTGTCCCAGGCACTGGTGGGCGCCGAAGCCGAATGCGATGTGGTGGCGGGAGCCGCGTTCGAGGTCGAATCGGTCGCCGCCGGGGAAGACGGCCGGGTCACGGTTGGCGGCTTGGTTCAGCACGATGACCCCCTCCCCCGCGCGGATGAGCTGCCCGCCGATCTCGACGTCGCTGACAGCGACGCGGGAGAGGGCGAACTCTCCGATCGAGAAGTAGCGCAGCATCTCCTCGACAGCGGCCGGGGTCTTGCCGGGGTCAGCGCGGAGCACGGCGACCTGGCCGGGATCGTCCATCAGCAGCATGGCGCCGAGGGAGATCATGTTCGCCGTGGTCTCGTGCCCGGCGACCAGCAACAGCATGGCCAGGCTGACGACATCCTCCGGCTCGGCGCCCCCCGCGAGCTGACGGCTGATCAGATCGTCCCCGGGCTCGGTGGTCTTGCCGGAAACCAGCCCGGAGACGTGGGCGTAGATCTGCCCAAGCGCGGCCTGACGGTCCTCGGGCGGGATGGTGTGCCGCAGCATGGTGGCCGTGTGGCCCTGGAAGAACTCGTGGTCGTCGTAGGGAACGCCGAGCAGGTGGCAGATGACGAGCGATGGCACGGGCAGCGACAGCTCCTGCACCAGATCAGCCGGGCGCGAGCCGGCCAGCAGCGCGTCGATGCGCTCATCGACGATCCGCTGGATCCTCGGGCGCAGCGCGGCCATCCGCCGGACGGTGAACTCGCCGGTCACCGATCCGCGTGCCCGGCCGTGCTCGGGCGGGTCCAGCGAAACCATCGTCCGCCCGACCGCGCCTCCGACCACCCGCGTACCCGGCTCGACCTGGGGGACGCCGGGATGCGTGCGGTCCGCGGTGAACCGGGGGTCGGTCAACATCGCTCGGATGTCGGCGATCCTGCTCAACGCCCAGGCGTGGTCGCCGCTGGGCAGCGTCACCCAGGCCACCGGCTCGGTCTCCTGCAGCCGGACGTGCTCGTCCGGCGGCGCGAACGGGCAGGTCCGGGCGATCGGCAGCACTGAATTCATCAACATCCATCCCATCGAGTCGAGAGCGGAGAAGTCGATCCCTTGACTGGCTGACAGTCTATGACATAGTTGTCGGTGACCGTCAAGCTCCGGGGGGAGTTAGAGTCACCCGCGATGGAACTCAGCACAGGCATTCGCGAACGCACCCGTCGTGCGATCCAGCGCGAGATCGGCGAGGCGGCGCTCGCGCTGTTCCTCGAACGCGGCTACGACAACACCACGATCGCCGACGTCGCCGCGGCCGTCGGCATGTCGCAGCGCAGCGTCTTCCGGTACTTCCGCACCAAGGAAGAGATCGTCGTCAGCAAGATGGACCTGGTCGTGGAACCGATGCAGGAGGTGCTGCGAGCGCGGCCACCCGACGAGCCGGTCTGGGTGTCGCTGCGGCGGCTGTTCTTCATGCTGGATCAGCCGGACACACCGAAGACCGCCGAGCAGACCCACCGCATAATCCTGGAGACCCCCGCACTGCTCGCCGCCTACCTGGGCAAGCTGCAACAGATGCAGGAGGCGGTGGTCGACGTCGTCTACGAACGCGCCGCGGCGATCGGCAAGCCCTACACCGTCGACGACCCGGCACCCCGCGCGCTCATGGCGGCCGCCTTCGGTTGCCTGGTCGCCGCCCAGCACTCGTGGCTGGCATCCGGCACCGGGACACTCGGCGAGGCCATCGACCGCGCAATGGCCACCCTCGCGCCGCAGGCCTAAGCACGTACCGCTCGCCCTCGGCCAGGCCGTCTCGCGTCCGCGAGAGCGGCCGCGTGCGGATCACGGTCAGTTCTGGCCGAGCTCGGGCGGTACGACCCCGACGGTCTTCGTGGTCGTGACCGGCGCCAGCGAGTCGTCGCCGTCGCAGGCGCGCATCGAGTCGTTGATCACCGATACCGTCAGCGTGCCGCTGCGCAGCCCGGCGTCGCAAGATCCCGCGGCTCCTCCTCGCAGTCACTCGTGGGCCGGGACGGTAACCGAACACCTTCGGGCCCATCCCGGGATCCTGGACACGGTGGGGTGCTTGATCACACGGCGGTGTACGACGGACAGAACGGACTTGGACGTGCGGCCGTACCGAACCCAGGCCGCCCTCTCCTCCGTGGGACGTGGACGCTCGCCCCTGGGAACCGGTGATCCAGAACCGGAACTGCTCGGGGAACCACTGGGATGGCCGCTTGATGGCGCCTCGGCGACAGTGGCACCAATTCGATGCCGGTTTGCCATGAGATCGCGAAGATCCCCCATCCAGTCCCGCATAGTCCGTGGTCGCCTGGAGGCGTACCCGTGATGCCACACGCGATCAGACCAACCCTTCATGATGGGCCGGCACCCCAGTCCACCACTTCGGGAACTGACCACTGAGCCGATGCCCACTTACACAGAAATTCCGGCTCTGGCACGGATCCGGTGGTGACGATGCGAGTCGGATTCGGTGCTGTGCCAGGGTGAGCGCGGTGCGCTGGTGATCAACTTCTTGCGACCTTTCACGGAGCCGCCTTGGCTCGGGACACACAGGACAGCGCATCCCGAAACGGTGGCGGCTTACCCGAACGGGTGAGAGCCCCGTGTCGGCGCTGGTCAGGGCAGGGTGTCACCTGGCCGCACGAGGCCGTTCTGGTAGGCGACGACGACCAGTTGGGCGCGGTCGCGGGCAGCGAGTTTCGCCATCGCGCGGTTGACGTGGGTCTTCGCGGTCAGCGGGGAGAGGTGAAGGCGCTCGGCGATGTCGTCATTGGACAGTCCATATGCGACAAGGATGACAACTTCGCGTTCGCGGGCAGTCAGCTGGTCGAGGGCGGCTGCCGGCCGGAGTACCGGTTCCGGGTGGTCGACGACGTGCTGGACGAGGCCCCGGGTTGCTTTCGGGGAAAGCAGGGCGTCGCCGGTCGCGACGACCCGGACGGCGTGGATCAGCTCGTCGGGTCCGACGTTCTTGCCGAGGAAACCGCTGGCGCCGGCCCGGACCGCATGCAGGACGTTCTCGTCGTTCTCGAAGGTGGTCAGGATCAGGATCCGCACGCCGGCGAGGTCCTCGTCGGCGGCGATGCGGCGGGTGGCCTCGATGCCGTCCACCTCAGGCATGCGGATGTCCATGAGCACGATGTCGGCGCGGCTGGTGCGGGCCAGGAACACGGCTTCGCGTCCGTTGACGGCCTCGCCGACAACCTCGAAGTCGGGCTCGGAGTCGAGGATCATCTTGTAGCCGGCGCGGATGAGTGCCTGGTCGTCGGCGAGCAGCACCCGGATGGTCACGTCGCGGCCTTCAGTGCCGGGGCGGGCAGGTTCGCGTGCACGACGAAGCGCCCGTCGGGCCGGGCCTCGGCGCCGAGGCGGCCGCCGGCGGTGGTGGCACGTTCCCGCATGCCGAGGATGCCGTAGCCGGACCGGGTGGGGATGCGGTCCGCGGCAGTGTTGTTGACGACGTCGAGGGTGAGGGCATCGGCGGTGTAGGTGATGGTCACGCTCGCCGAGCCGGTCCCGTACTTCTGAGCATTGGTGAGAGCTTCCTGCAGGATGCGGTACGCAGCGAGGTCCACCACGGCGGGCAGTTCCCTCGCCTCGCCGACCTGCTCGCGCCGGACCGTGAGACCTGCGGCGGCGAGCGCGTCGAGCATGTCGGTCAGCCGGGCCAATCCGGGCACGGGTTCGGTGGCGGAGTCCGCGTCCTCGTACTGGCGCAGGACGCCGACGATCGAGGCGAGCTCGCCGAGCACCGTGTCGCAGGCGTCTCGGATGTGGGCGAGCGCCCGGTCGGCCTGCTCGGGATGTCGCTTGAGGACGTGGCTCGCGGCACCGGCCTGCACGTTGATCACGGCGATGTGGTGGGCGACCACGTCGTGCAGTTCCCGGGCGATGCGCACCCGCTCCTGGGCAACGCGGCGGCCGGCTTCCTCCTCGCGGGTCTGCTCGGCGCGCCGGGCTCGCTCCTCGACCTCTTTGACGTACGCGCGGCGGTTCCCCACGGCGTCGCCGGCGGCGGCCGTCATGCCGAGCCAGGCCACCAGCCCCAGGCTCTGGGGAGACCACGCCGACCCCGCGCTGACGAACGCATTGGTGAGATACAGGCCGACGGTGACCGGACCGCCCACCAAGAACGCCGAGAGGCGGTCTCTCGACGCCACGGTGAACATGAGAATCCCCGCTGCGGCGAACAGCGCGAGCTGTCTGGCACCAGTGACCCCGAAGAACACTGACGCGGCAACAGCAAAGCCGGCCAGGACGAGTGGTGGCCGCCAGCGGCGGGCGGCCATCGCGAGCAGCGCGATGGCCATCGCCACGACATCACGGGTGGTGATGGACCGGTCGCCCATCCCGGCCAACTCACCGACGACACCGAAGGCCACCACGGCGCACGCCAGCGCCGCGTCATGGAGCAGCGGATGGCGAGCCATCCACTGCCGGATCGCCAGCCCGTTCATGCCGATCACTGTAACCGTCCACTGTGTTCCGAGTCGTCTTCCGACCGCAGTACCCCGAATCCGGGGGTATACAACGACCGCGGTAGTTCCAGCGGGCCGAAGTTTCCGCAACCGGACGACGCGGACGCGTCGCGGATCCAGGACCGTTGACGACATGATCGAGCTGCAAGGACTCACCAAAACCTACGGCGACAAGCGCGCCGTGGACGGCATCACCGCGAACATCCGGCCGGGTGTCGTCACCGGCTTCCTCGGCCCGAACGGGGCCGGCAAGTCCACGACGATGCGCCTGATCGTCGGCCTCGACCGGCCCGCCTCCGGAACCGCGCTGGTCAACGGACACTCCTATGTCTCCTCCCGCGCGCCGCTGGCCGAAGTCGGCGCGTTGCTCGACGCCAAGGCGGTCGACGGCGGCCGAAGCGCCCGCAATCACCTGCTCGCCCTCGGCGCGACGGTCGGCATCGGCGCGCGACGTGTCGACGACGTGCTCGCCTCGGTCGGCCTGAGCGAGGTGGCGAACAAAGCGGCGAAGTCGTTCTCCCTCGGCATGGGACAGCGCCTCGGCATCGCCGCCGCTCTGCTCGCCGACCCCGCTGTCCTGCTCCTGGACGAACCCGTCAACGGCCTCGACGTCGACGGCGTCCAGTGGATCCGCGACCTGCTCAACCAACTCGCCGGCGAGGGACGCACGGTGCTGCTGTCCTCCCACCTGATGAGCGAGATGCAGCTCGTCGCCGACCATCTCCTGGTCATCGGCCAGGGCCGCATCCTCGCTGACACCTCGATCCAGGACTTCATCGAGGAGGCCTCCAGCGGCGGCGCGGTCATCGTGGTCTCCCCCGACGCCGGCACGCTGGCGCCGCTGCTCGCCGGAGACGGCGTGTCCCTGACCACCCGCGAACCCGGCCGGTTCGAAGTCCGCGGCCAGACCGCTCCCGCGATCGGCGACATCGCGGCCGGACACGGACTCCGGATCCACGAGCTGACCCCCGTCACGGCCTCGCTCGAGTCCGCCTACCTCGAACTGACCCGCGACAGCGTCGAGTTCGCCGCGACTGTCCCGCACCAAACCGACGAAACCGACAAGGCTGCCTGATGACCACCACAATCGAAGCGTCACCTCGTCCCACCGAGACGATCACCACGCACCCCCAGACCCTCGGCCGGGCGATCCGCTCGGAATGGATCAAGATCCGCAGCCTGCGCAGCACCTGGGTCTTCCTGGCCGCCGTCATCGTCATCACGATCGGATTCGGGGCCATCGCCGCGGCAGTGTCCACCGGCACGATCACAGCCCCGCCGAACGGAGGTCCGCCGAACGGGTTCGGCGGCGGGCCCCTTTCGACCGTGCTGACCGGCTCCACCTTCGCGGTGCTTCTCATCGGCGTTCTCGGCAGCCTCGCCGGCGCCCGCGAGTACGGCTCGCGGATGATCACCGCCACCGTCGCGGCTGTGCCCCGGCGCTGGCAGGTCGTCGTCGCCAAGACAGCCGCGCTTGCCTACATCGTCGTCCCGGGCGCGCTGATCGGTGTCTTCGGCGCCTACAGCGTCGGCATGAACATCCTCTCGTCCAACGACGCCACCACCGTGTCGCTGACCGACAACGGCGTCCTGCGCTCGATCCTCGGCATGGCCGGATACATCACGGCGATCGCCTTGCTGGGACTGGGCCTGGGCATCCTGCTGCGCAGCGTCGCCGGCAGCATCGGCGCCGTGATCGGCGGCATCCTGATCCTCCCGAGCATCGCCGGGGCACTGCTCCCCGACAGCTGGGACACCATCCTGCGGTTCCTCCCCAGTTCCGCCGCCGCGTCGTTCACCACTGTGACGGCCGCCGGGAAGAGCACCCTCGACGCGGGCGCCGGCGCCGCGGTCCTCGCCGCCTGGGTCGTGGTCGTGCTCGGGGCGGCCATCCTGATGATCAACCGGCGCGACGCATGAGCCGTCGCCCTCGCCCGCCCGCGGGGCAAGCCGGTGCGCCCCGACAAGGATGGATCCGCTGCGGTTCCGGGAGGAGAACCCAAGCGGCAGGCAGCTCGATCCGTACGCAGGCACCCCGGCCGTCGGGCGGCGCCTGAAAGTGCACGGTTCCGCCGTGCGCGGCCACGGCCTCAGGTAGCGGCGGACGGTCCGCTCGCTGCCCGCGTACCCCCGAGCGGAGATCTCATTGCCGAGTTGCGCAGCGTCGATGACGCCTCGGCCCAGCGCTGGTTCAGATACGGCTTGAACGGGTCGAAGAGGTTTACTGCGGCCGACCGCCTTGCCGAGCAACTACTCAACCGTGGCGCACCGGCGAAACGCCGCAATCGCGACTCCGCCGGCTAGGACACACTGACTGCCGGGTCGCTCTCGGCCCAGGGTGCGGGAATCACTGCCCGGCGAGAGGATCTACGTCCTGTGATTTTGCCGAAATCCAGTCACTGCAACATCTTTCACAGCTGATGTTGCGACCACTTCTAGAACTCAAGCATCCTGACGACCTTCCAGCGTGACACCGATCGCCGCACAAATCGGCCGGAGCGCAAGCTGCCCACGTGGTTCGGCGCCGCCGTCAGCTGTCTTGGCGTCGAGGCAGTCGGCCCAACTGGCCTTCATCGATGCCTTCGGCCGCGAGGCAGTCACGGTAGGTGGTGATAGTGGCGAGCTTGACGCCTTCGAAGCCGCGTATGAGATCGGGCAGGCTCGCAACACGGACGGCGCGCTGGTAGCTCTGGGGAGAGAGGCTCTCGGCGAGGCCGGTGAGGACTTCGCGATAGTGCGCAACCAGGGCGCGCTCGAGCCGCCGGACGTGGGTGTACCCGAATACGTCGAACGGAGTCCCGCGCAGCCTCTTCAAGGTGGCCAAGACGCGCAGCATCCGGTGGGATCGGGGGCCGAATGCCATTTTCTTCTGTCGTCCCAGCGCGCGGAGCATGGGCGGGTGGAGCTGGAAAGCCACTCGACCGCTACCGGGGACCTCAGCGGTGGCTGCCTCGGCGAAACCGGGAGCCGTGAGGAGCCGGGCGACTTCGTACTCGTCTTTGTAGGCCGTGAGCTTGTACAGGTAGCGCGCGACTGCCTCGCTGAAGCGGGTCTCTGAAGTGACCGCACGCTCGGCGTCCCACACTCGCTGGACGAACCGGATGTAGTTCTCGGCGGTCTTCACATCCTGGAACCCCACGAGCTCGGAAGCCCGAATCTCCACGAGACGCCGGACCTCGCCTTCGAGGGTGGACCCGGCCAAGGCCGGCAGAGGGATGAGGTCTTTCGCTTGCTTCCCAGCTGGTTTGAGGAGTGGTGATCCGAATCCGGGAAACGGTGTCGTCCACGACCCATACGCCGCCTGCGACGTCGGCGACGATCTTCAGTGCGACGAGACAGCCCGACGCCCGAGACATGGCAATACCGTGCAGACCCAGAGTGACGATCTCGGACGCATTGCGCGGGAACAGCACGGTGGATCGAGGATTAGCCGGCGTCTCCCGCGTTTCTGTCGAGCTTTCCGGACGGCAGGTATGAGAGGTTGTCCACGAACTGGATCTGGGCGGGAACCATGTAGGCGGGTAGGTGGGTCCGGCAGTGGTCGCGGATTCGGGTGCTGTCGCCGCGTAGTTCGTCATCGGTGACGACGGTGGCGATGAGCCGGTGTGCGGGTCCTTCCTGGTGGGCGGTGACGAGTGCTTCGCGTACCAAGGGGATGGCGGTGATGCAGCGTTCGATTTCGCCGAGTTCGACGCGGTTGCCGTAGATCTGCACCTGGTGGTCGCGGCGGCCGGCGAAGATCAGACCGTCCGGGCCGAGTACGGCGAGATCCCCGGTGCGTAGGAGGAGTTCGCCGGAGTGCGGTCGTTGCGGGTCGGGGACGAGTGCTCGGGCGGTGGTTTCGGGGTCCTGCCAGTAGCCGTTGAACAGGCTGGCCGCGCGGAGGTACAGCTCGCCGGTCACGCCGGGCTCGGTGATCCGGGCGCCGTGGTTGTCCAGAAGCAGGAGCTCAGCGCCGGGGTAGGCGGAGCCGAGCGGGATGGCGCGCTGGGTGGCCGGGATGGGGTTGGGCACGTGACCGAAGGTGCAGCAGATCGACTCGGTCTGGCCGTACATGATCGTGAACTCCAGGCCCGGCAGCACCTTGCGGAGTCGGTCGAGTACGGGGACGAGGATTTCCTCGCCACCAGTGACGATCCGGCGCAGTTCGGTGAGTTCGGCGAGCCGGGTTCCGCAGTGGGTGAGGAGCACTTGCATGAGGGTTGGCACGCAGTGCAGTTGCTGGATCCGGTGATCGCGGAGGTATTCGAGGAGCCGGAAGGGGTGCATGGTGACCTGGCGGGGAACGAAGAAGACGGTTCCGCCGGTGCCGAGCGCGGCGACGGTGTCCAGGATGCTGAAGTCGAAGCCGAGCGGCGCTACTGAGGCCAGGCGCGGGTAGGCGTCGCAGCCGTGGGTGATCGCGCGGAGTGCCACGACAGCGGCGCGGTGGCTCATGGTGACGCCCTTGGGCGCACCGGTGGAGCCGGAGGTGAAGATGACATAGGCGACGTCGCTTTCCAGTACCAGCCGCCCGGTACGCTGACCGGCCATCGGCGGTCCGTGCAGAGTCAACGTATCCTCCTGCGCCATCGCGGACCGGCTGGCCAATTCCCGGGCGTCGACCGCGGAAAGGCTGGATCCCGGGCCGACGACGAACATCCGGGCATCGATCCGGTGGCAGATGTCCGCGATCCGGGATACGGGTTGGTCGGCATTCAACGGCACGAAGACGTAACCGGCCTCACTACAGGCGAGCAGCACGCTGACGGACTCGAAACCGGGTTCCATGCACACCGCGACGGTGTCGCCGTGCTGGAGTCCGGCATCGCGCAGAACAGTGCCGTAGGACTCGGCCGCAGCGGCCAGTTCGGCATAGGTGTGGCCGCGTCCGTGCGCGACGATCGCGGTCGCCTGCGGAACTCGGGTGGCGTGCCGCATGATGAACCTGCCAACCAGAACCGGATCCCAATCATGTGGGTATCCGGCGCCCTGCGGGCTGTGGTCGTCGGTCATGTCCGCTCACTCTCGACACTGAAGAAGTTGTCGCGGATGCGGGTGAGCGTCCGAAAGTTCTCCAGGTCGATCAGGGCGGAGTCGATCGGGATTCCGCGCAGCGTCTCGACCCGGACGAGCAGTTCGATGAAGGCTAGAGAGTCTTCGAGGACATCGTTGAGGTCGGTGTCGTCGTCGATCTCGGGAGCACGGTCGGCCAGCCAGGTCTTCAGCTCCGCAATCGTGTCCGCGGGGGCCGGGCTCACCGGACACCTGCCTTGGAGGGATGGGGCAGAGAAGTCCAGGTGACCGTCATGCGCTCGGGTCCTCGGAAGCCCATGCTGCGCGTCCATACCGGCTGTTCGTCCAGCCGGATGTCGGCGAAGTGAGCATTCATCCGATCCAGCAGTACGATGAGCTCGGCGGTGACCAGGGACAGTCCCAAGCAGTTGTGCGGCCCGGCGCCGAAGGTGACCGAACGTCCGCCGGGCCTGTCTGGCCACCACCGATCCGGTTGCTCGAACGCCTGTTCGTCCCGGTTGGCCGAGCCCAGCGCCAGCATTACCGGCATACGCCTGCCGATCCGCACGCCGCGCACCTCCAAGTCCTCGGTGGCGTATCTGAGTACGTGATGGACGGGGGGTTCCCAGCGGAGGCTTTCGGTGATCATCGCGGACGTCATCCCACTGTCTGGCCACGGGGCAGGCGGCTGCTGGGACAGGATCGCCGCGACGGTGGTGCCGAGACCGGCGATGCTGGTGCCCGTGATCGCGAGCAGGAAGAACAGCGCGGTACTGATGAACTCCGGATCGGTTCGCTCCAGGCCATTGTCCACCATGGACCCAAGCAGGGTGGAGTGTCCGGACGGGAACCGGGGGCGGATGTGCACGTCGAGCAGGTAGTCGGTGAGTTCCGCCCGTGCCGCTTGCGCGATGTCGAGGGGTCCGGGCGGGTAGTCCATAGCGTGGATCAGTGGTTGGACCAGCTGGTGCAGCCTGGGGCCGTCGTCGTTGGGCAGTCCCAGCAGGCGGGTGGCGACTCCGAAGGGGATCGGGCCGGCGACTTGCTCGGTGAAATCGACCGTGGTCGTGCCGTCCAGCCGTCCCAAGACCTCCTCGACCGTGTCGATGACCAGTGCCCTGCCGAAGTCCGTCATTGCCCGGGCGCCGAGGAATGTGGCGAACGCCCGGCGCAGGGATCGGTGCTCCTGTCCTTCGGTGTCGAGCATGGTGGGGCCGAACAGCTGCCGGATGGCCCGGAGCGGGAAGTCCGTGGTGAGCCGCTGGTCGGCGAGCAGCCGTGTCACGTCATCATGGCGCAGCACCATGAAGGCTTTTGCTCCCGGTGCCCAGTGCACCGGCTGTGTCTGCCGCAGCTCCCGGTAGGCGGGCCAGGGGGCGGCCATGAATTCCGGGTCCGAGAAGTCGATCAGATGACTCACTGCAGCGCTCCTTCGGGTAGCGAGGATGTCAGGAGATTCAGGATCGGCGGGAGGATCAGGTCTCGCTGCTCCTCGATATAGGAATGGCCCGCGGGCACGCCGGTAAGCGTGAACTCTCTCGTCGTGTACGCCCGCCATGCGGCGACATTTCCGGGGGAAACCACGGTGTCCTGGTCGCCGGCCCACGCGGAGATCGGGATGTCCAGGGGTGGCTCCTGTCCACAGTGGTAGGTGTCGAATGCCTGGAAGTCGGCCCGGATTCCCGGCAGGAGAGCCGCCACTGCCTCGGGGTGCTCCACGAGCCGTCCAGAATCCATGCCCAGCCGCAGGATGCGGTCGACCAACTGCTCATCCGATTCCGGGCCGTCGGCTTCCGCAACCACCAAATGCGGAGCCGGAGTGGATGCCACCCCCAGCATCAGCGGTCCAGGCAGACCACGCCGGGCCAACTCGAGCGCGCACTCGTACGCGACGAGCCCGCCCATGCTGTGCCCGAACAGCACGTACGGCCGGTCGAGGAAACCCTCGAGATCATCACTCACCGAGTGCGCGATCGACCGCAGATCACTGTCCAGAGGTTCTCGGAGACGCACGCCACGGCCGGGCAAGGTGATGGCCAGAACCTCCGCCGGTGCCAGGGCCTCGGGCCAACTCCGGAAAAGCTGCGCCGCGCCACCGGCGTAGGGGAAACAGATGATACGGGCGGCAGGATCGGCTGGAGTCGTGTCAAGTCGGAAGATGCTCCGGCTGATTCTTTGCATCATCCTGTCATCCCTTTCCGGTGGTCGTGGTCGGCTTGGGGCGAGGTCGGTCTGCTTCGGGGGTTTCGGATGCGCCGTCGCCTGGCGAATCGGTGTCGGCGAGAAACTGCTGGGCGACGGTCAGGGCGTTAATCACTCGGGGAAAGCCGATGTAGGGCAGGCACTGGATGAACACCTCGGCGATGTGCTCGGCTGGGATGCCGATGTGGACGGCGGCACCGATGTTGGCACGCAGTGTGGTTGGGCCGGGGTCGAGAGCTGCCAGGACCGCCAGCCTGATCAGTTGACGTTCCCGCAACGGCAGCGTCGAGCGATCGTAGATGTCGCCGTAAACGAATCCCAGGACCAATTCCGCGAAGTCCGGTGCCACCTCGCTCAGCTGCGATAACAGCGCGTCGCCGCCAGTCGGATCGACACGGTCGAAAATAGAGCGTCCGCGGACAAGACGTCGCTGCGCCGAGTCCTCCATGAGGCCTCCCACTATTTGTACTTGGCATCCGTGTCAGCGGACCGCCGCATTGCGTGACAATCGTTCGCCGGTCACCATGGAACTGTCCAGGCCGCCTTTCAGTACCGGCACTACGGGCATCCGGAGTTCGGGCAGGGACGGGTTCTTCGAGACACTCGCTCGACACGGCGCTTGCCTTTCGCGATCAGACCGCTGGTCACGGAATGGACATACTCGTCCTGAAGGGTCGCTGCGCAAGAGCTGCAATACTCGCGATGCACAGAGCATCGACCGACGGGCGCCACTCCTCGCGATAGTTGGGTTGCCCGTCGTAGGGCAGGGTGAGTAAGCGGACGTGGCGGCACGGCCAGTTTTCGGGGTCGACGTCTGTGCCGCACGCCCCGCACGCGATGCGGTAGTCGGGGTTGCCGTCCATGTCCCAGTTGACGGCAAAGTGTTCCGGTCCGTGTCCTTGGAGGAGGCTGCGTTTGGCGGCGATCTCGGCGAGCAAGCGCTGCGGGTGCCACCGAGAGCCGGCGCCGTCGTTCGTGTGCTTCATCGCGCGCACGTATGTATCGCTCGTCCTTGGCGTACTGATCGTTGAGGAACGCGATCAGATCATCCACGGTCGTGCTCCTCAGCAGCCGGCGAACTGTTGCGGGCCATCAGGGTGGCGAGCGCGAGCGCGACCAGGTGTTCGTCGTGGTCGGCGGTCACCGCGTGCAGGTGAGCCGTGCGCACGGTCAGCGTGCGTCCTGCCCGGGACACGGTGCCGGTGGCGCGAAGGACCTGTCCGGGGCCTGCCCCGGACAGAAAGTTGATCTTCTGGTCGACGGCGACGACGTCACGGTCCGTGGCCTGCGCGGTGATCGCGGCCAACCGAAAAATACCGATACGGATCACGATACCGGTCCCTCAACGTCACGTCCGAAGGCGAACTTACGCGCATCACAACCCTGTTCTCGCGGGTCGGAAAAGCTCCGGCAGGCTCCTGAGGCCCAGAATGTCCGCAGGAGTCACAAGTCGGCTCCTGCGGCAGCCTGGTCCCGTCAGTGACCTTCGAGGTACCCACGTGATCGTGTCAACGCTCACACCAGGGAATTGGACTAAGGTTTACTCTCTCCCGGCGCGTCCGGCCTGGACTCGATCAATCGGGCGACACGATCCATGAGAAGGGCAAAGATCTGTCTTGTCCGGGAAACGGGTCTGTTCAGGGCCCAGGTACGCCGCACGGGATGTCCCTTCCCGAAGGCAGGCCACCCGGTGTCGTTTCAACTTCAAGGACGAGATGCGCCGGTACCGCGAAACCCAGGCCGACAAGCGCCACACAGGCGGGGTTCGTGGGCCGCACTGAGATGTCGCCATCTGTTCGCCGGTGACGTGGGCGAAGCCGTGAAGGAGAGGGCCACAATCGACAAGTGCCGGCGGCACGCGGCGACCTGCCGCAGTCACGACCCGAACCGGCTGTTCGTCGCCGAGCGGAGCAGCGGGCGGTCAAGGTGGCGGTGCGCAGTACCTGCCCGGTGCACACGGAGTATCCGGTCGAAGGGTTGGACGACCGCATCGAGTTCGGTATGCGGGGCGGCATGACCGAGCGCGAACGCCTCCCGGGATCTGTTGTCCGGCATTGAAGATGATCATGTTGGCGGTGCCCGGCGATCAGGGGGAACCTCAGATGCGCGAGTGCTGTGGCGTTGCGGTGGTGTTGTGCTGCTGGTCGGGCGTGAGACGAAGGGATACTTCGTCACCGGTGCCATCAGTGTCGCTGGTCAGCCACACATCAGTGGGTCCGCTGGCATAGCTTCCGCGGTTGTCCGGGGTGCTGACCCGAACGTCGTGGAGTAGCCAGCGGCCGCCGGTCGCGAGCCGTATCAGGACGTGATCGGGTTCGGCGAACTCCGGCGGAACGCGGACGAAGTGTCGCTCGGTGCGGCCTCGCTCGAAGTGGTCATGACTGGCCTGACAGAGCACCTGCTCCACCGTGCACACGCCCCGCGCGTCGCACAGTCGTAGGTGGACGTCACCGACGGTGCCCGCACAGTCTGCGTCACCAGTGCTGATGTCCAGGAAGAACCACCGTTCACCTGCAGTGGAGCGAGTCATCGGAACTCCTGTCACGCGCCGCGGCGAGCTGCCACACGACACATCGTGATGACGGCTCCACCTTGACAGCAAGACCAGTCCCCCGGACGGGGCCATTCCACCCACCTGTTTCCCAGCCGGGTGTCCACATCGGACGCCGTGAACGTCCGTTGTGGACCTCACGAGCCCGCGCCCCGCGCTGCGAATTGGGGCAGGGTGAGGATTTTCGACAGACGATGTGAGTCTTGGCCACGATCCGCCGAACGGGCAAGCCCCTCCGGCCAGGCCGCCATGCGGCGGGGCCAGTTCACGCCTGCCCGAAAAACCGATATTCTTTCGCGTGAAGATCAACATCGTTCGAGTGCACCGGTTTTCCGGGTGTGGATTTCCTGACGAGAATCCCGGAATGCTACGGATTCGGAGTGCGCCAGCTCCGGTGAGTTTTCCCCGTCAAGGAAGCAGGAACCGTTGATGGTCACCGATTTGTTGATTCCCGCCGATCTGCGGAAGCTGGCCCCCGCACAGGCCGAGCATGAAGACAAGCTGCTCGCGTTGCCGAATGTGGTGGGTGTGGCTCTCGGGCACAAGCACACCGAGGGCAGAGACACCGGCACACCGTGCGTGCAGGTTTTGGTGGACATGAAAATGTCTCCGGATCTGTTGCAGCGGGACGAGATCGTGCCCGCGAAGATCGGGGCGACGCCCACGGATGTGATAGAGGTCGGGCTCGTGCAGGCGGGGGCAGGGGCTGTACCGACACCTCCGCGGGCGCGAGACTGGGTGGAAAGTTACGGAGAGGAACGCGACCACCTCAGCGGCCGCGAGCACGACCCGGCCGCAGCGGCGTTGCGAGCAGTGATGTCGACGCTACCGCACGCCGAGCAGGTCGCGGCGCTGAACTCGGCCACCCGCGCCCACGCGGCGGGCGCGCCCGGGATCTGCTGCCAGGACATGCCCCAGCCGTCGGAGCGGAACACCGGTGCGGCACGCCGGTTCTACGTGCTGTCCAATAACCACGTGCTCGCCCGCTGTAACGACGCCGCGATCGGGGACCTGATCGTGCAGCCCGCCCCTGCCGACGGCGGCCACCACCCCATGGATGCGGTCGCCCGGCTGGCCCGGTTCGTGCCACTCAAATTCCACCGTCGCACGGCGGCCCATGATGGATGGGCGCCAGTCAACCTGGTCGACGCCGCGATCGCCGAAGGCCGGTTCTACCAACTGGAACGGGGTATCCATTGGATCGGCGAGGTCTCCGAGAGCAACCCGACCCCGCAGATCGGGGACATCCTGCGCAAGAGCGGACGAGCCGGCGACTACACCACCGCCCCGATTCTGGGCCTCCACGCCACCATCGAGGTCAACTACCCCAACGGCCGGATAGCCCGGTTCGCCAAGCAGATCATCACCCCGGGAGCTTTGTCCCCGGGCGGGGACTCCGGTGCCGTCGCCACCGACCCGGCGCGCCGCGCGGTCGGGCTGTTGTTCGCGACCTCACCCCAGGTCGCCGTGCTCAACCCGATGCCGCTGGTCGAACACCTCCTCGGTGTCCGCATCGCCGGCCTGATCGGTACCGAGCAGAACGGGACCGGGAGCCGCGCCACCCGATAGCGCCTACTGGGACCACACCCGATCGGGACGGGTGTGGTCCACGGTGGGGATAGGCGTCGTGGGGCGGGCGTGTGTGATCACCTCCCCACGACGCCGGGGGCAGCCAGGACGTCGCCCGCGAGATAGCGCACGGTGACCAGTTCGAACCCGGAGTTGATCTCCAGCGCGACGGCCCAACCGGGCTTCTCATCCCACACGAGCGCGACATCCTCGCCGGAAACGTCGGTATCCTTTGCGTGACAGGGACATACTCGGTGGCTGAGTATCCATGGTCCAGATCGCGATGTACTGGCCCGCCACCCGGGCCCATTACCTTTCGGTGCCCGGCGAAGAGGACAGATCGTAAGCCGACACCATTCCCGCCGGTGACATTCAGGGCGTCACGTATGTGCCGGAGTTGAGCAACGTCGACAACTTGCCGAAAGGACACCGCGGATGACCACCGATTCACCCTCATGGGAAACGGGCAAGCACACCACGCTTCGACCTCGCCGCCCACCTGACTACACCCTGCCTACCGGCACAGAGAGCAGGACGCGACAGCTTGATCTCGACACCCGCGCCCGAGCCGTTCGCACCGTGTGCCGCCTGGTACGCGACGATGCCGACCGGGCCACGCTGCTCGCGATGCTCGGGCTTGCAACCGACCATGAGACGTTCTGATCGTTGAGATCCGCCATCCAAGGGCAGACCAAGGGCGGGTCGGACGCGACGGTCCGCATCGCGAAGGCCGACCTGGTGCTCACCGATACCAACCCCGCCGGTGCCCCTCTCGCCGAAGCTGTCGCGTTGACGAAACTGCCGCACCTGCGGCGCGTGTTGACCGACCTGATCCCGACCGCGAAGACGCAACGCCGGGACGCGGCGAACCTGCGGACGCGGCGCAAACGTGCCGCGTTCCCAGCGGGCAAGACCTTCGGCGACTGGGACGAGCAGGTGTCTTCCATCGCGCGGCCCACCCAGGACTCGCTGAAACCCTGGAATGGGTGCGGAACAAGGAAAATCTCTGCATCTGCGGACCGCCCGGGACCGGCAAGTCACACTTCTGCGAGGCGCTCGGGCAGGCCGCGATCGAAGCCGGGCTGCCTGTCGCCTGGTTCACCATCGAGGATCTCGGCGCGCTCGTGCGTCGGCATCGGGTCGACGACTCCATCACCCGGGCTCTGGCTCGGCTGATCCGCACCGATTTGATCATTATTGATGACATCGGGCTGTTGCCGGTCAATCCTGATGCGGCCGACGGTTTCTACCGGTTGGTAGATGCCGCATACGAGCGCCGCGCGCTCGCGGTGAGCTCGAATCTGCATCCGTCAGGGTGCGACGAGATCCATGCCGAAACTTTGGCTACCGCGACAGTCGATCGGCTCCTGCATCACGCACATGTTGTTGTTACCCAAAGGTGACAGCTTCCGTCTCGCGCAGGCTACCTCAGGACAGGAGGTGAGGCCGTTGCAGTGAGATGAGTTCCACCCAGGCCGGGAAATACTTGGCCGTCTACGGGGAGAGAAACTGACCATTGACAGACAACCATCAAAGAGCCGAGAAGGCCGACGTCGAGAGCGAAGGCGGGACTATTCCGGTTTCGCTGGTTCGTCACAGGCTCGAAGGTCTCCGACATCACCGGTTGGGGTCGAGATCACTCCTGCATCGCCCCAAGGCCAGCTCGCCGATAGCTATGCTCCTGATGACCGACAGCGATCAGAACGGAGAATTACCCAGACCGCCAGATACTCTGGGTAATCATGATGCTACAATCAGACAATGCCGGGAGCCGGGAGCCGGGAGCCGGGAGCCGGGAGCCGGGAGCCGGGAGCCGGGAGCCGGGAGCCGGGAGCCGGGAGCCGGGAGCCGGGAGCCGGGAGCCTTGGGGAACGTTCCGGTGTGACCACACAGTTCTTGTTGTCGCCCGGACACTGACCTCGGCGTATCGCCTGCTCGAGGCGTGGGCGCTGTTCCGCGACGACTTTCGCGTCAAGCTGTTGTTCACGGTCAACGACACATCGGCGTTCAGCGGCGGAGTCGAGGACGTACTTCGGCAGGCCGGGGTTCGGCTGGTCTCTTGGCAGGACGTCCAAACGAACCAGGTCGCCTACGATCTGGTCCTGTCCGCGAGTGAGAACATCGATTTCCAGGACGTCACGAAACATACCGTCGTTCTTCCACATGGGCTTGGGTTCAACAAGTTCGTGCCTGACAGCAACGGTGGCGGTACGCGGTTGGCCGGGCTTCCTCCAGAGTGGGTTCTGCGTGCCGACAAGGCGACCGTGGTTCTCTCCCACCCAGAGCAACGGCAGCAGCTGTCGACAGCCTGTCCGGCCAGCGAAGGGCGAACGGAAATCGTCGGCGATCCAACGCTGGCGCGGTTGCTCGCAAGCCTGGGTTTGCGAGACCGCTATCGGGAGGCGTTCGGGACCAAAGGCCGGACACTGGTCGTGCTGACCTCGACCTGGAGACGGGATTCGCTGCTGGGCAAGTGGCAATCCCTGCCATCGCGGTTGATGGCGGAGCTTCCGGCCGACTTGTACCAGGTGTGTCTTGCGGTCCACCCGAACGTGTGGTCCTTTTACGGTCCCGCCCAGATCTTGTGGTGGTTCTCGTCCGCACTGGATGCCGGTCTGCTGCTGCTACCGCCGGATTCCGGATGGCAAGCCGCTCTGATCGCCGCGGATCAGGTGATCACCGATCATGGTTCACTCGGCTTGTTCGCGGCTGCCCTCGACAAGCCGATCCTCCACACTGGCGCTTCCGCGGAGATCGTCGTGGGCACCCCTCCCGACGAACTGTTGAGCGAGACGTCGGAACTCGATCGGAACACACCGCTCCGAGAGCAACTGGATCACTGCAGGAGCGTTCACCGGCCCGGCCGGTTCCATCACGTCACCGATCGCGTGTTCGCCCATACGTCCGAGGCCGACACCAACCTGCGGAACCTGATCTACCGGCGGCTCTCACTCACACCCCCATCGGATGCCTTGTCATTGCACAGGTTCCCACTCCCGGAACCCGACCTCCGCGCTGTTACCTCGTATGTGGTGGACACGGTTGGAGTCGAGGATGGCGCCCTGTCCCTGACCAGGTACCCGGCGGCCGTCCGTCCGGACCGGAACGGCAGGGCTACCCACGTAGTCGCTGACGAGACCGAACGCGACGTGAAGATCCTCGAACGAGCTGCCGCGATCGTGAGAGACCGGCCGCTCGATGTGTCCGAAGCGCACCAGTGGGTGACCTCCGCTTTGGCATCCCATCCGGGTGCCCGCGTCGCGATCACCGCGACCGCACGTGGAGGTCTCGCCGTGGTGCGCGGCGGCGTCGTCGTCCAGATCGGCATGGCCGACAGCCACCGGTGGGTGTTTGGTGCAGCCTCCGTCGTCTATTGCTGTTGGCTTTCAGGTGACCTTCGTGATCGCCAGGTGCTTGTGTGCGTGGGTTCGGAATCGACCTCTGTCACTCTGACGTGGAATTTTGCAGTCGGCGAAGCAGCTCCCTGAACTCGTCGGCCCGCCCGCTACCGAGGCGCTGGTGAATGTCGGTCAAGGCCTGCAAACACGATCGCGTTCGATCGTCATCGGCCTCAACGACGGGGAGGAGGCTCTCCCGCGCCGTCGCCTCGTAGTACGGCTGGTCGTCACGATGCAGGATCGCGATCGCCTCGTCCAGTACCTGATGCGCCTCCTCCGTTCGTCCCCTGGCTCGCAGAACGGTCCCAAGCTCGGTAAGGCACCTTCCGAGCATGCGTGCATCGCCGACCTCGCGAACCTGCTCCAACGCGTTACGCAAGATGCTCTCCGCCTGGTCGAGCCGGCCAGCGCTGTGGTGCGAGCTTCCGAGGAAGAAGGAGGTGAACGCAACACCGCGGGTGTCGGATTCCTGCGCGAACAAGGCAATCGCACGCTGATACGCCTCCACCGCACTACCGGGGTCGGTGTGGTCGCGGAACCTGCCCAGCATCTCCCATACCGAGGCCAGCAACCGCGTGTCACTCGTTCCTTCCGCCAAGGGCAGCGCTCGGTCGAGCTCTTCGCCCGCCCGGTCAAGGTCACCCAAGTCGGTCCAAGCGCGGGACACGAAGCTGCGCAGGCGGGCCTCGGCTCGCACGTTTCCGGCGATCCGGGCAGACACCGCTCCAAGATCGCTCGACTCGGTCCAATCGACCAAATAACGGCGGGTGACGTACAAGGCAGACAGGGCTTCGGCCAATCTCCACGACTCGTCGTGCATGCCGGACTCCGCGGCGGCACGTTGTACCGCCAGCAGATTCGCCCGTTCACGATCAAGCCACGCCAGTGCCTCTCCTTTCGCGGTATCACCGAGGAAGGGCGGCTTTCGCCCGCCAGTCACCGTATCCGGGTCGACCCGGTAGCGCCGGGGCCCCAACAGGGCAAGGTCCGCGAATGCCGCGGTGGCCACCAGATGGGTGACCACTCGCCGCACCGCGGCCTCGCATCCGTCAGCGCCGTCCTTGGTGAAAGCCAGTTGCCGGGCATGCCGCCGCACCATGGCGTGCAGCGAGAGCCGATTGCCTGAATCCTCGTTCAGCAATCCGGACTCGATCAAGGTCTCCACCGCGGAGCTCAACGCTTCCCCGCCGACCTCGACAAGCCTCGCCACAGTGTCCAGCGCCAGATCACGACCTGCGAACAACCCGAGCAACCGATATACCCGGGCGGACACCGAATCCAACGCGTCATACGCCACGGCGAAAACGGCCGAGACCTTGTCTTTGCCGCCGACCGCGAATCCCGAGCGGCCACTCTCGATCTGAGCGACCAGATCACCCACACGCAGGCTGGGACGAGCCAGTAGCCGCGATGCCGCCACCTTCAACGCCACAGGCAGGCCCGAACACAGCTGAACCAGCCGCCCAACCGCCTCTGGCTCAGCCGCTGCCCGTGCCCCGACCAAGGTGACCACCAGGTGCGCCCCACTGACATCGTCAAGCGGTTCGAGCCGAATCGCCTCGGCGCCGTCGGCCAGCAGATCACTCAGCTGAGCACTGCTCGTCACCAGAACGGCGCTGTCCGCGCCGTTCGGCACGAAGGGGAGCACTTGCGCGGCATCGGTAACGTCCTCAAGGACGATCAACACCGGCTTCTCCGCCGTGATACTCCGCAAATGGTTCGCGCGCCCTGCCACAGTCGAAGGCATCACGTCCTTCGCGACACCCAGCGCAAGCAAACAGGAGGCAAGGGCGTCCGCGACCGAGGGAGCGATCCCATCGACCGATGCGAACTCGACATGCAAATCGCCACCGGAGAACACGCCGCCATCACGAAACCGCTGGACACAGCGACGGATGAACGCGGTCTTCCCCACCCCCGGCAGGCCCGTGCAGACACCGAGCTGAGGCACTCCCGACGAACGGGAAGCCCAGAACTGATCCATCCGCGCGATATCCGCCTCCCGGTTCACGAAATCGCGCGGCCCCAGCGGAACTTCCTGCGGCACGACCATACAGCTCTCCCCACCCAACAGCCGACCACTATGCAGACACCGACGGCACGACCCTATCGTGATCAACTGCCAAAGGCGTGCTTCCGAAACCATGTCATGGGGCGTCACCCGATCCGCGATCGCGCACTCGAACTCCATCTCGCCGGGCGTCCTCGGCGCAGGCTGCCATGAGGACCGCCACCGAAATGGCACTCGCACCGCGCGCGACGTCGGAACACCGCGCACCACGCTAAAGGATGACATCGACAAGTCAACGTAACTGCGACCGACTCGCGCGGGTCAACCAGAACCTCGGCCGAGTTAGCCTGAGCTCTCGCTGTCGACGAGGACCACTCAAACGGTGGTCTGGTTCCAGCGTCAGGCGGCGCGGGCGGTGATCAGTGCCTCGTCGTCGGCGAAGGTAGGCTTCTCGTCTCCGACTGGCAGCCAGGGTGTAGGTGCGCAGGTGCTCGAACGTCAAGTCCTGTGTGGACGGACACGGCTTTGCGCCGGTTCACCCCCACGCGAGAACCAGGTGGACGATTACCCGCCGGTACAGGCACGGTGGCATGCCGTCTGGGGTTGTCGCCGTGGCGATGGGTGGGCTTCCATGTGCAGGGCGTTGTCGCGCCGACGGGTAGGCTGTTCGATCATGCGTGAGACGTTCCATGACGAGCTGGCCCAGCTGGGCGCCATACTGGCGGACATGTGTGCCCAGGCGGCCGAGGCGATGCGGCAAGCCACCCAGGCCCTGCTGACCGCCGATCTCGACCTGGCCGAGCAGGTGCTGAGCGCGGACGCAGAACTCGACGCGCAGCGGGGCCGGTGTGAGAGCGAGGCCTACTCGCTACTGGCGTTGCAGGCTCCGGTGGCCACCGACCTTCGCACCGTGCTGGCCGTGATCTACTGCGCGGAGAAGATCGAACGGATGGGCGACCTCGCCGCTCATGTCGCCGACACCGCCCGTTACAGCCATCCCGAGCATGCCGTCCCGGCGGAGCTGAAACCGGTGTTCAGCGAACTGGGCGCGATCGCCGCGCAGATGGCCTGCCGGGTCGCTGAGCTGATTCGCGCCACGTCCAACGACGGGTTCGCCGAACTGGCCGATACCGACCAGACCGTCGACGCCCTGCATGCCCAGGTCCTCGCGACCATCACCGGTGACCGCTGGCCCCACGGCCCGCGCCCCGCCGCCACGCTCGCACTGGCCACCCGCTTCTATGAACGCTTCGCCGACCAAGCCGTCTCCGTGGCCAAACGACTCGAATTCGCCCACACCGGCGCACTCCCCGACAACGGCCGCTGAGGAGACCGTAGCGACGAGACCGTAGTCGTTGGCCCAGGACACCAGCTCGCAGGAGTACGCATTGTCGGCCCACACGATCGTTACCGCCGGGAACACCAGCCGCGGCAGCCAGAGCCATTCCCGGGCGATGTCGTGATCCGGCCACGTTGCTGCGACTCCGGGCGCTGCTAATCAAGCTGGAGACCGAGGTTCTGAATCGCTACAACCGGTTCAAGACGATGCCTGAGTCCGAGGTCCCGGAAGGCAAGATCACCCGCGCGCCGTGCGGGACCACTATGCCGTGGCTGGTGCCGGCGATCGACGAGTGCCAGCTTGGGTGCGAGGAGCTCGGCAGCGACACAGTCCGGGAGATCTTCATGGCCGAACCGGTCCACCAGTACCTGGTGGACTCTTTGAGGTCCCGCTGTACCAACATCCTCGACAGGTTGTACGGGTCAGTCATCGGGACCCCTCAGCGGGACGTCAGACTGCCAGTTTTGCCACTCTGTCGACTTCGGACTGCCTTGACCCGCTTGGAGGGTCACGGTGGCTACCTGAACGAGCTCCTCGCATCGCTTGTCGTTGTCCGGTTCGGATAGTGCTTCGTAGACCCCTTCTTCAGTCCGGATGATCCCGCCGACCCCACCTCGTCCTGGCGCTGCAGACGCAGGCCCCCGATCAAGATCCTTGATCTTCATCGAAACCTCGGCGAAGTTGCTTCCGAACATGCGAAACATCGGCCGAGGCTGGATTGGGCCAGGGATCCCGATGTAGATCTTGTCAAAGTTGACCTGGACCTTCAAAAGCGGCCGGCTCGGAAACATGGCTATTGGTTTAGATTTGTTGACAGGAGGACAGGATCTTGCCGGATACTGTGAGCTGCGTTCGTGCCATTTCGACGTCGCAACACCCCTGCGGCCAACCGGGACTTCTCCAGCTCACGGGATTGAGGCCGCAATGCGACCGAGTTCGCCGCCGGAACAACTGTCACGGGATCGGCGCCGTGATCCATATCCCTATTTTCTCGTGGCTGCGGGAGAACGAGCCCGTATATGAGGAGACAAAACCGAACGGACTGCGAGTCCGGCACATCACCCGTTACGCGGACGTACGCGACCTGCTCACCGACAGCCGGTTGAGCAAACGCCCCGAGCTTGCCGCCGCCTCGCTCGGGCAGGCGGTGCCCGCCTATGCAGACGGGCCTGCCGGCCTGCACCGTCATTTGCTGCACACCGACCCGCCCGAACACACCAGGCTGCGCCGACTGGCGAACCGGGCCTTCTCGCCACGCAAGGTGGCCGCGCTGGCCCCGATGATCAGGCGGCGAGCCGAGCAGCTGGTCGATGGCGTTTCCCGCGCACGGTGAGGTCGACCTGCTCGCCTCGTTCGCCTTCCCGCTCACCTTCGCCACGATTTGCACGATTCTGGGCGTTCCGCAACACCTGCGGACAGAACGTTTCCGTGAACTCGCGGCGGCGACCCTGCAACCCAGCTACGCCGGAACGGGCGCGGGTGACATCGCTGAGCTCCATACTTACCTGACCGCCCTCGTGCGGTACAAACGACAGGACGGCGTCAGCACCACCGACGAGGGTGATCTCCTCAGCGCACTCGTTGCGGTCCGCGACCGGGGCGACCAGCTGTCCGAGCAGGAGCTGATCAGCACGGCGTACCTACTGCTGACCGTCGGCCACGACACCACCATGAACCTCATCGGCAACGGCATGCTGGCGCTGCTCCGCCATCCGGGCCAACTGCGGTGTGTGCTCGACACCCCGGCGGCATTGCCCACTGTCGTGGAAGAGCTCCTCCGGTACGACTCGCCGGCCCGCAAGGCCACGTTCCGTGTGGCCGTCGAGGACCTCCCGCTGCACGGCACGGTCATCCCTCGCGGCGAGATCGTGAGTCTGGCGATCGGCTCGGCCAACCGCGATCAGACGCGGTTCGCCGCCGCCTCGGAACTCGACGTGACACGGACTCCCAACGAACATTTGTCCTTCGGTCGCGGACCGCATTTCTGCATTGGCGCGGCGCTCGCCCGGCTTGAGTCAGAGATCGCGTTCGACGTGCTGCTGCAGCGCATGCGGAATCCTCGGCTGGCTGTCTCGCCCGAGCATCTGTGCTGGCGGCCCTCCCAAGTGATGCGTGGCCTTACCACCTTGCCGATCCATTTCGAGCGCTGAGCGGGAGTCCGCAATGGTCGACGAGTTGGATCCAAAGGTCGCGGAGAAGGCGACCACGGTCTTCACCGGGATGACCTTCCTGCACACCGTCGGCGCGCGACTGGCCGCCCTGGCGCCAGGGAAAGCGAACCTCGAGATCGAGTATCGGTCTGATCTCTGCCAGCACCATGGCCTCACCCATCCCGGCATCCTGAGCGGGCTTGCGGACGCGGCGTGCGGCCTGGCCTCGATCACCACGTTGACACCTGATCGCGACCTCGTCGCCGTCGAGATGAAGATCAACTTCATGTCGGGGGTGGGGCCCGGACAGCTCCTGCGTGCCACCGGCACCGTGCCCCGACCGGGACGCACGCTGACCGTGTGCACCGCTCATCTGCACGCGGTGACCGCCGACCAGGAGCCGACCCTGGTAGCCCTCGCGATGGCCACCATGATGTCGCGACCAGCACGCCAGGAGCCCGGCCATGGATGACCTGATCACGTTCCTCAACAACCAGTACGCCAGCGACGAGCGGGACTCAGGTGGGCCGGAGAACACGAACAACGGCGTCCGCCCCCGATGGGATCAGCGCCGCCTGCTGGCCGAGATCGCCGCCAAGCGTCACCTGCTCCACGGCCACCGGCCGGGCCACTTCGCGGTCACCTGGGATATGGACGACGAGCCGGAGTACCACCTGGCGTGCGCGGTATGCCGTACCGATGTCGGCCCTGAGATATGGCCATGCCGTCACGTTCCGCTCCTGGCTCTACCGTACGCCGGGCAACCTGGCTATCGCGATGAGTGGCGCGTGGCGCTCGACTACGGTGGCGTCGTCCCCAGTCCACGCCGTGCCCGAACGGACAAGCTCGCCCCGGAGGCCGGCGATCTGATCTGATCAGACGGAGAGCACCGTGCCGATCAGGTACCTCCGAGAGCCATCGCCGCCCGGCTCCGAACACCCAGTGATCACTGACCTTCTGCAGTCCGCCTGGCAGCAGGGCGTCCGAGGCGGCGAGCAATGACGAATCCCCACCGGATCCGATGTCGAAAATCGCCTTGGTGACCGCGGCCGTGATCGTGGCCAGGGATCGGAAGTGGTCGGTCTGAAGACCTACGGCGGTTCTTGGTCAGGAAGCGGTCCGCTATGAGGGCTCGATACCGACGAGGGCTTCGACAACGTCGCCATCGGCCAACGCCGATCTGCTTCGATGGCGCACCATGGTTCCCTCTCGCTACAGAAGGGGAACCATGATCGAGCGCAACTCGTCTCGACCGGAGATCCCCAGCTTGCGATAGACATTCGAGAGATGAAATTCGACCGTGCTGTTGGCCAACTTCAGGTGGGCTGCGATCTCTTTGTTGCCGGACCCTGCTTTCGCCAGGTTCGCGACTTTGGCTTCCCGCACAGTGAGTTTCTCGACGGCACTGGCGACCGCCCACCTCCTTATCGCGTCATCGACTCGGTCCGCCCAAACCTTGCTGCCTATCGAAATCGCCGTGTCCAGGGATTCCCGAAGCGCCGCCCGCCCCTCTTCACTCTGTCCCCGAAAACTCAGCTTGACCCCAAGCTCGTACTGGGCGCGCATCAGCACACTCTTCGCCCCGCTTTGGTTTTTCCTCAGTAGGCCGATCGCCTCCCTCAGCAACTCCACGTCACGGCCTTCCTCGGCCAAGTGGGCAACCGCGCGGAGAGCCGTTCCGACCGTCTGAGGAACTCCCCAGCGTCGCGCCTGGACAAGTTCTTCCTGCGCCAGTGAAAAAGCGAGAGTCAGCCGCCCCATCGCGGCGGCGCACAGTGCCGCCTGCGACCGCCACGCGATCACCGCAGGATTTGTGACCCCCAAACCAGTGAGTTCACGCCCACACGCGAGGTAGTCCTCGTACGCCAACTGTGAGCGACCTAGAGCCTGATACAGGCCGCCTCGCGCCGCGAACACTTCGGCACGATCCACGACGTTGTCCAAGTTCCGGTCGAAACGATGAACGCGCAGCAAGGTACTCGCGCTGTCGATGTCACCGAGATCGACCAAAGCCGCCACCGCCCAGGCAACCGTCACCTCGGCGAATTGGGGAACGGCACCACGTTCGAGGACGCTTTCGAACAGTTGGCGGGCAGCCGCCGGCTCTCCACGCAGTGCTGCGGCTCGCCCACGCAGCACGGTAAGCAGAGAATAGGGCACGGGCGAGGCGAGCCAGCCGGAGTGCGCGACGGCACGTTCAAGGTGAGCTCGTGCGAGGTCCGCCTCGCCCGCGTACACCATCGTGGTCACGGCGTACCAGAACGTGCCCATGTCATCCCACTTGTACGAAAACAGGGCCCCGTCCGCCATGTCGACCGCGGTCTTCGGCTCACAACCCCGATTGACCAGCATCAACGCACACGTCGCAGTCAGACGTTTGGCAGGAACCGGCTGCCTGGGCACATACAGTGTCCGGGGCGCCCCAGGCCGAGGTCTGCCCGCGACGTAGACCAGATTGCCGAGATCAGGCCCGGTGATATTGGGCGACGCAACCGACAGAACGTGACGCAAGGCCCTCAGGACGGCCTCGTCAGCCTCGCTGAAGCGCCCCATGGCGCAGAACCGAGCCCGCTCAGATCGGGCCTCGTCCAGATAGCTGAGAATCGCCTCTGCGTCGTCCTCGTTACCCGGTTCAGTCATACCACTCCCACCACGGTTCGAGGATCGAGATGACGGCTGCAGGACCGATGACCGCAAGGACACCGACCAGCACCCCCAGCCTGCGAGGCGTGGATGTCGGCTCGGCGGACATGCAGCTCTCCCCTCGGCGAGTCCCGCTGACCCAGGAAGCGACTTTTCTCGGCGTCAGCAGTCATGTCAAGGGGGCCATTGACACTCGATCAGGTGTATGCCACGTCGTACTCGCTTCGTACACTCAGTCGATGCCGTCTGACTCAGAGGCCCGCCGGGGTGCGGTCGCACATCCGACGGAGTCCCTGCTAAGACGCCAAAGTAGCCGTTCGAGCAGCCGATGCCGTAACAACCATGTCCTCATGCCATTCGAGCAGGGAGGTCGTCAACCGGTCCCTCGTCTCAGGTTCATCGACAAGCCTCAGCGAGCCACGACGCCTGCGCTCGAGCGCTCGATCGAGCTTCGCCAGCACCGCGAGATCGAGTTCGTCGAGTTCACCGGTCGAAGGAACCGACTCATTCGGGGCGAGTTCCCTGAATAGAGCCGCGGTCCGGGGCACGGCCAGATTCCCGTCCTCGGCCTCAACCGCCTGTTCAGCCGTTCGGATGGCCAGCGCCTTGAACCGTGCTCCAGCGAAAAAGACGACCTCGTTCACCGACTGGCCGATCTTCAATTCCGAGGTCCGCCGAGCCGACGCGGGCCAGATGAGGACATCCAGATCCGCGCCCGGCACCGCCACGTCGAGATCCGTGCAACCGGACAAGAAGCCCGGCTCGGTCAAGACCTTGCCCGGATCCACGGTCCGTTCGGGCGACTGCGCGGCCGCGCCCTGGCGGAGCACGGCGCGCCGGTGTGTGGGCAGCCGGCGCAGACCCGACGCGAGGCAATGGACATATCCATCGACTGCTCCGTCATTCCCGCCCCGGACGGCCGCGTTCAACTCGCTTGAGTTCCCCAGCCCACGCCCCAAGTAGAGACATACAGCCACATAGTCGGCCTTGACGCCGGCAGTGTCCTCTTGCCGCATCGACGGCCAGGTGGCCAAAGCGGCGTTCACAGTCGCGAGCGCCTCACTGTAGATGTCGCCGGCGGCGGCGGTGAACCGCATCTGCTCGGCCCCGGTGCTTGCCCTGTCGGCGATGGCGAGTGGCTTACCAGAGCGTACCGACGCGCCAGACTCGACCGTGGCCACCATCGGCTCGGATACGGCGACGGGAGCATTCCCATCGAAAGGCGACGCCAGAACATCGTCGTCGGCGTTCCCCCTGTCCGTCTCCACTCGACTACCGGTTTCCGATACGCGATCTCGTTCTACAGCCGCTTCGGCCAGTACAGCGGGTCGCGGGGGCATGGCCTGCCATCGGGAAGGCTCGGAGGCCTGGTGGCCTACACCGGTGGGCGGCTGCTCGACCTCGGCCGGCAGCGACGCGGTGGTCTCCGGCGGACTCGCCGGAACAGCGCCCGGCGAGCCGGACACGGTGGCCACCGGTGCCGCCGACACCATGAGCGCACGCGGCATCACCGGCACAGGGCTTGCAGGCGGAGCCGGTCGCGACGGCTCAGCACCAGCCGTCGGTTGAACCTTGATCTCCGCATTAGCGTCGTCCGGCGTGCGATCGAAGATTTCCCTGGCCCTGTCGTCCAACACACCGAGCAGCTGCAGCCGAGCGCATCGACGGGTCTCGGGAGAGACACTGCCTAGGAGTGATTCAGCGGCGTAAAGCACATCAGGCTCGATCGGTGAGCCCGGCGTTCCCAGATACAGGGTCCACGTGTCGGGTGCGAAAGGCTGTCGTCGAGTAGCGGGGTCGGCGATCCCCATACGCAGTACCACACCGGAAGGCACGACGTCTGCCATCACAGCACCAAGCCGGTAACCGGAGTGGTCACGGCGCTGCCACCCCGGCGGCGGCTCCGCGGCTTGCAGAATCTCTTGGAAGCCGTCGACGCGCTGTTTCAGCTTCGTCACGAAAGGTTGGACGAATCCCACCGAACCCACGACGACGACATCCCTGCCAAGTGACCTGGCGTATGCACTCAACCACGAATGTGTACCGGCCGCGGGCGCCAGGACAACGAGCTGCGTGGTCACCTGTGGCAGCTTGGCGACCAGAGCCGCCGCGGCTGCGGGCTCCGGAACATCCTTGTCCCCACCGATGACGATCCTCGCCGCGGCGAGGTCGACTGGAATACCGAAGGCAGGATCCGTCGGTGTCGCAGGGCGCCCCTGGGCACGCCGCACCACGATGCCCGCGGGAATGGGCTCGGCCGTCACACCGGCCGCCGTCACCGGCGTTTCCGGCAACGCATCTTCCCATTCCGGTACCGGATGACGCTGTCCACCGGGTGACGAAGTACGGCCCGGACGGAAGCGCGTCCACCCTGTACCACCGGTTCCGTACCCGGCGAAGAGAGCCGCTCCTGGTGTTGTGGCGAAAGCTCCGTCCGGCGCGAGAACATCCTTGCTCAGCACGTCGGCCAACGCCTGCGGAACGAGCGGGTCCTTCCCCAACCCCGGCAACCCGATCCGCACAGACGCGTTGTCACCTGCGACCAGCTTGCGGTACAACAGCGAAGGAAGAACCGTGACGGCTGAAGGATCCCGCGCAGCTTCCGGTGACACCAACACGAAGACCTGCGCCGGAACCGGTTCCGGCCAGCCGAACGACCCGATGAAGGTATTTCCTTCGTCGTGGCGACGGACCAGCAGGTGTCGGCCGTACCATTCGACGACGAGGTCGCCAGCCGCCTGTTCCGCAGGCTTGTGATTCATTTCGTCTCCTGCCTCGGCAGTTCGTCCCGGCGACCTGGTTTCCCTTAGTGTCCGCGTCATTTCACACCGGTTTCGAGGTCATCGGACGTCAGCAACTTCAAGTCGACCTGGCTCACCGACTCTGCTTCCGCGAGTCGTGAAGCCTGCCGGTCGGTCATCCGTTCGAACACCCGCCGGGCGGTCCGGCCGTTTCCGAAAGTGCCGTCCTTCGGGATCTCTTCGAAGTACACGTGGAGCGCCCCTGCCGCCTCGTCGTCGAGGAGATAGTCGTGTTTGGCGCACTGGGACTCGACGATCGTGACGAGTTCCTCCGCGGTGTAGTTGGCGAACTCGATGGTCCGGCTGAACCTGGACTCCATACCGGGGTTCGACTCGAGAAACTTCGACATCTCGTTCGAGTAGCCGGCGGCGATCACCACGACGTCTTCCCGGTGGTCCTCCATCAGCTTGACCAGGGTGTCGATGGCTTCACGGCCGAAGTCCGGGCCGCTGCCTCCCTTGCTGGAGCTCAAGGTGTACGCCTCGTCGATGAACAGGACACCACCGAGCGCGGTGTTGAACGCTTCCGTCGTCTTGATCGCGGTGCCTCCGATGATCTGTGCGACCAGATCGGCACGGGCGACTTCGATCAGATGGCCTTCCCGGAGCACTCCGAGCTGCGCGAGGACCTGCCCATAGAGGCGCGCGACCGTGGTCTTGCCGGTGCCCGGCGCCCCGGCGAACACCAGGTGCCTGGCCATCGGCGGCGCCGACAACCCGGCATCCTGACGTCGCTTGGCCATTTTGTTCAGATTGATCAGCGAGGTCACTTCACGTTTCACCCCGGCCAGCCCGACCAGAGCCTGCAACTGCTCAAGAGGATCCGCGACGGTCGCACGCTGCTCCGGCGCGGGCGAGGGGACTTCCGTCACTCCTGCCGAAGCGGATGTCCCATAAGCATCCGGTTTGAGATTTCCGCTGGTGATGAGATCGAGAACCTCGATGCCCGTCCCCGGACGTGCCTGACGGAGGCCACTGCCCTGGTTGTCCCGGACGGTACAGTTCGCCACACGCACGGATTCCTCCGTGTCGAGCCTTATCCCATCCGATTTGCCACCCGAAAACTCGGACTCGGACACCGTGCCCGCCGCGCCATCGGCGAAGAGACAGCCCACACCCACGCTGCTGTGTACACGGCAGCGAAGAACGGACAAGCTGGCACCGGTTCCCGCATGCACGGCGTTTCCCCCAGAGCCGTCGATCGCGCTGTCGGCCAAGGCCAGTGCCGCATCGAAGACCTCCACACCAGCGGCCGCGGTGTTCCGCAGACTGAGCCCGCTCACCGAGAGCCGTGAATCCCCGATCACCCGCAGCCCTACCTCGCCCCCGTCGACCTCCACGTTCTCCAACGTTCCGCGGCCACCACCGGTGGCCTCGATGCTCACGCCGTCCGTTCCCTGCACCCGCAACCTGCGAAAGAACGGATCGGCAGCATCGGAGACCCGCACTCCGGTCGCCGAACAACCCGTGACGAAAAGACGGTCGAACTCCGGTGTCGAACGCTCGGTGACATTGACTCCGATCCCGTCGATGTCCGAGATTTCGCAATCGATGACCTTGCCACCCGACCGAGCCGCGAAATGCACTCCACGCGAAGCGGTGGATCGCGCCCGGCAACTCCGCAGAGATGGTTTACACCCCTCCGCGACAAAGAAACCTTCGGCGCCCAAGCGCTCCGCCACGCAGTCCTCGAGCGTGACGGTACCGCCGCTGGCAAGATAGAAACCGATGCCGTCGACACTGGATACGGTCAGTCGTGTCGCGGCGATAGCCGCCTGTTGTTCGACCGCGACCGCGGGCTTGCCTGTGGCGGAGATGGCGGTGTCCTCGACGGTCAGCCGGCCACGGCCGTTGAGACAGATACCGTTGGCCACTGCCTTGACGACCGTGCAGGCACGAATCAGCAGGGCGCCGTCGTCGGCGACCACAACGGCGGATGTGCCGATCTCGTCGAACCGGCAGGATTCGAGTACGCCGCCATGGGGCGAAGTGACCACGACGCCGGCGCCGACGTCGTTGCGCACCTCGCAGCCGCGCATGAGGACGGTGCCTTGGCCCGAAGCGAAGACCGTGGACCACCCCGCCCCCTGCAGCGAGCATTCCGTCAGGCTCAGCTGCCCCTGTTCCACGAAGACCGCCGGGTTGTCGGCGTCCTTGGCCACCACCGCGATTCCGGAAAGCGCGGCCGACGGGGCCGTCAGCGTCACCGCCACACCTCTGGCAGCGGTGACCGTCACCGAGCCGATGCCGTCCTCCGCGGTGATGGTCACCGCTTTCGACAAGACGAGGTTCTCGCTATAACGCCCCGGCCCCACGACGATCAGCGCACCTTCGGGCGCTGTGGCGACGGCGTCGCCGATTCTCCGGTACCCGTGTCCTGGCGTCTGCGTGACCATGACGACGTTCTGGCTCACGTTCCGGCACTCCTTCATCATCGTCGTTCACACGCCCACCATGGACTTCTCGCAGGTATGAGCTGACCATGCCCGACTCAACGAAATCTCTATCCATCGGATGGACGTTCCACACCGCCTCGGGTGCGGACGCCGGCGTCGATTCGGGAACTTCGGGCACAGTCCTGGACGAAAACACCTCACTGGCAGCAGTTTCACGTTCCTGGGATCAGTACCGTCGATGATGTCTGGGGTGGAGGACATCATCGACGCCGTCCAGGCGGGCGGGCCGCCCCTGGTGCTGCTCACCGGTCTCCGCGGTGCGGGGCGTACCTCGACATTGGCCTCGCTCTCTGACAAGTACGAGGCTGCGGGCAGACATGTCTCGGCGATGCGGTTCACCGCTCGAGGAGACGTCCTTCCCACTCGATTCACCCTCGACGGTAACGGCCGTGATCACATCTCCACGACACAGCTGCGGGGCCCGATGCGGGGGGAGCCGGTCTGGGCACCCATCGGCCCGGTGGCGAACGCCGCCGATGAACCGGCGGTGGCGGCGCGCGCGGCCCATGCCGCGGCGATGGCGCTGCAGCGGACCGGCGAAGGCATCGTCCTGCTCGACGATCTGCAGTGGATCGACAGGAACTCGCTCGCTGTGCTGGAAAGGCTGCTCCGCATAATCGACGGTATGCAGGTGACGTGCGTCGGAGCCCTCCGTGTCCCGGCGGGCGGCGACGCCGCAAGATACGGCCCCGAATCACTGGCTCGTCTTCGCGAAGAGAACCTGGTCCGCACACTGCGTGTGAAACCCATGGGTAAGGAAGAAGTCGCGGAAAGACTGGCGGCCACGCTTCTCGCCACTCCGGAGCCTGCGTTGATCACACGGGTGCACGACCTCAGCCGAGGCGTTCACGCCACCGTGAGCGAGGCCACGGACCTACTACTCCGACGCGGTGCGATCAAGGTCGTGGACCGGTCGGCGTACCTGGTTCCAGGAACGGCGGAGGCCGAACCATTCCCGCAAAGCGAGTACGCCAAGCGGGTCAGGGCGCTGGGACGGGCTGTATGGGAAGCGGCCAAGGCTGCGGCGATCCTGTTTCCACTCGGGCCGGCAATGCCCCGGCTCATCGGACAGGCGATCGGGACCGACGAGCGAGAGACGCTGGACCTGCTGGAAGTCCTGCGCCGGGCAGGGGTGCTCCATCGAGGGCGCAAGGGCGGCTCCTGGCGTTTCACCGTCCCACTGTCCGCCATCTCACTCGCTGATTCCGTTGGCCCCTGCGAACGCCGGGAACTGGCGGCGATCGCCGTCGACGCCCTCTGGGCGGGCACCGCGACCTGCACTGATCCGGATCTCCGCGGGAATCTCCTTGCCGACGCGGGACGCCTGATCGATCCTGTACGAGCCACCGAAGAGCTGCTCACGCAGGCGACCGCGGTCCGGGACACTTACCCCGAATCCACACTTCGCTGGCTCAAAGCCACCACCGAACTCACCGACGACCGGACACAGCGTGCGAAGTCGCTGTTGATGCTCGCCTCCGGCTACCACCGCTATGGAGACCACCGGCAAGCCCTCCACTGTACTCGGCTTCTTCTGGACGAATACATGGACCAGCTGAATCCGGACAGCCTCATCGAGAGCCAGTCACTGCTGATTCACGGACTGAACGAACTCGGTGAAACCGAGGCCCTGATGGAGATCGCGAACGGCGACCACCGATTGTCGGGCACACCGGGCTCACGAACGGTGATCCGTGCTCTCGCCTCTGCCGTGCTCGATCGCTGGGCGGACGCCGAACAGCACCTGGCCGCCGAGTCGTCACTCCCGGGCGAACCATGCCGAACGGTGCTCGCACGGCTCATCAAGACGACCGGGGCACTCTGGCAAGGCAGGCCGGAGCTCTTCGAGCAAAGCTTGCGGGAGCGGGAAAGCTGGCCGGCCCGTGACATCCCGCGATACAGGATGGAGCAGGTCGACAACCATCTGACCGGCTTGCTCATGACCGGCGAACTGTCCCGCGCCGAAGAACTGCTGGCAGCCGAAGATCTCTCGTGGGAAAATACACGGCCTTGTGTACAGGTGCTTTCCACTGCCCTCAGGGGAGAATTCCGCATCGCGACCGAACTGGCTTGCCGGATCGTGGCGGAGCAGTCGAGTACCAGCTTCGATGCCGCGACCGCCGGGATGTACCACGCCGCCGTGTCCGGCCTCGTCTGCCAGGGACGACTCGCCACAGCTCGCGCGCTGTTGACCGCGGCGAGGGCCACAACACCGGTACTTGCCCACCTGCTCGACTTCACCGAGGCACAGATCGACCGTGCCCTCGGAGACGATCGAAGGGCGGCGGACCGGTTCACCGCGGCCCTGGCCACCGCAGGCGAACGCGGGCTGGTGGTCGGCTCTGACCTCGCCTGCGCGGAACTGGCCGATCTCTCTCTGGGGCTCGGCGACCGGGAAACCGCCGAACGGTGCCAAGCGACCGCGGAGCGGTTAGCCGCCACTCTGGCCACCGGTCGTGCCATTCTGCAGGCGGAGTTCGTCCGAGGAGTCGTTTCAGGGAATCGGAACGCCGCGGCCCGCTCACTGCGACTCGCGTACGAACGCGACCAGCCGCTGGAACTGGCATTGACCATCGTTCGTCTGGTCAAACACAGAGTCGCGAGTCCACCCCTGCTCGCTGAAGCGTACGAGCTTCTCGGCTACCTGGGCGCTCTTCTTCTCCGGGCCCAGACCCGCAGCCTCATGCGGGAACACGGCATCGCCGTACCCGGCAGGCGAAAGACGGTCGAGGAGAACGAGCACCTGCTGGCCGTGCTCGCGGCAGAAGGCCTGAGCAACAAACAGATCGCCGCTGTGCTCAGTGCAAGCGAGAGGAGCGTGGAAGGACGGCTGAGCCGGCTCTTCAGCCGGACCGGATACTGCTCTCGCATCGAACTGTCCACCGCCATGGTGAACGGCAGCCTCCGGTTCTGACCGGCCAAGAGCCCTGCCGGACGAGAGGCGAGGTCCGTCCGTCGCCGAAAATCCTTCACGAACCAGGCACGTCACTACTCATCGGCGAGCAACCGCGTGATCGATGAGTCGATGTCCAACCACTTCGCTTCGTGGCCGAAAGGCACGAGTTCGGCCGTGCATTTCAGAAACCCGTCCAACTGATCTCTGTTCGCGCTGAAATCCGCACTTCCCGACGGTGTCTCCAGATGGAACATGACCAGCCGGTCCTCCTGATCCGACGGCCGGATGCGGATGTCTCCCTTACCTGCCGAGGCGACCATTCCCTCAGCGAGAAGGTCACGCGCGAAGACCCAATCGATGGGGACCCTGGTGCTGGTGCTGAAGGACACCGTCACAGCGATCGGATCGGCGGTGTGGTAACACAAAAACGCCCCCACCACGACCGGCTCACCGAACGACAGCAGGGTCAACGCCACCGGATGCTCATGCCCGTTGTGTCCGGGTGGCGTCCCGTTGCCGGTGGCTTTGCACGAGAACTGATTCATGTCCATCCCTGCTCCCGGAAGATGTCAGGCGCCGATGGCGTCCTGCTGCCTGGCCAAACCCGACATCGCCAAACCATGTCTCGTCCGACATCCTGCTTTGCTGTAGAGCCTGGTCAGGTACCTTTCGACGGTCTTTTCGCTGATCCGGACCGCCTTGGCGATCTGCCGATTCGTCCGCCCACCTCGGATGAGGCCCACTATCTCGAGCTCGGTTTCCGACAACTGTCCGCGATCGTCCACCTTCACCACGTCGGTGATCTTGCGGCTGTCCAAAGCGGATTTCGTGGTGATGCCTGTTTTGGCGGCACCGATGCGGAGACGTTCGTTCGCCTCGCGCAACCAGATCTCAGGGCAATCGGAGGTACGCGCCGCCGCGGCTTCGCTGAGCAACACGAGCCCGTGCCGGTCACCCTGTTTCCGCGCGTGCTCTTCCAGCCTGCGGATCCCTGTTTCGTCACCGATGGCGAGACCGCGCACCAACGTCAGCACTTCGGACGAGCGCCGGGACCTTTGCCTGCCATGCCACGCCTCGGCGGAAGCGGCGATGGCGCCGCACGAGACCTGGCCATCGAGACGCTGTGCGAACCAGGCAAGCCTGAACAGCAGGCGGGCAGCACCGATCTCGTCACCCGTGGCCGAGTCCGTGCTCCAGACACGCCAACCGCCCTCGAACGCTTCACGCAGGTCTCCCGAGCGACGACGCAGACCTGATTCCACCCAAGCCCGGAGAAGTGGGAAATGGCCGTTCTCAGCCACCTTGGCCAGCCAGGCGACCGCTTGCCGGTCCTGCCCCAGCCATCCGTACATCTCTGCCGCGAGCAATCGAGTGTGCTCACGGCTGCGTTCGTCCACCTTGTCCTGAAGCTCGAGTCCGTGTACCGCGTCGAGTGCTTCGTCCCAACGTCCCTCCGCATGCGCGGCGAGCGCACGGCTGTATGTGGCAAGCGGTCCCGATATGGGCACGCAATAATCCCTGCCCAGCACCGCTCTGAGGACCGGCACAAGGTCCCCGGCAGCACAGGCGTCGGCGAGCCGGACGTCGAGACGTCCGACTCGTCCGAAACGCAATCCATCCCGAGGTGCGGCGAAGCTGAGTTGACGCCAGACCGGAAGCAAGCAGTCCGCCAGCTCGTCCGACCCGATTCTCTCACCCGCGAACCAACGATCGGCGAGGTCTAGCGTCATCGGGAACCTGCCTTCGTGGTTCAGCAGGTCGCGTACGTTCGAGGGGACCGGACGGCCGAGATGCACGGCCGACATGAACGCCGAGAACGCGAGCGCGTCCCGCGCTCCGTCTGCCGGCCCATCGTTCGACACCTCGATCACGATCGTGGTCAAGGTCGCGTAGTCGGCGATGCGGACGAGGTGGCGAATGAGTTCCCGCAGGCGTTCGGTGCGATGCAGCCCCCGATCGGCATGCCACCAGGCCGCGTAGAGGTAAGCGGTGCGTGCGGGGGAATCCGCGGGCAGAGAACACTCGGCGGCACGAAGCACGTCAACGAGCTCAGACCGACGGCTCAGAGCCCGGCCGGCCGCCGCGATGCTCCTGGCGAGCATCGCGGGCTGATGGTCTGCGGCCTTTTCGTTCACCAGCAGCCTACGGGCCATCCCGCTACGGAGCCGCTGCCGCGTGTCCCCGGCTGCTCCCCGAACGACTCCGGTTCCGAAGGCAGGAACCCGGCATCGGATCCTCCCCGATGCCTCACACTCGAAGAGGCCGGCTCGCACGAACGCGTCGACCGCCCGTCCCGCGCCCTTCGTCCGGAATCCTTCCTTCGCGAGGAGTGGCATGTCCTCGACGTACAGACCCGTGGGACTCGTCGCGAGCAAGATCAGGTGCTTGCCGAGTTCTTCGTACGGCTCGAGAACTTGGTAGATGGAATGTTCGGAGGGCAGCGCGATGGGCGCGTCCGGGGCCCGCAGACAGGCGAGACCATCGACGACCTCGAGCCCGCGGATTTCGCAGAGTTCGGCCGCTGTCAACAGCACGGCGCTCGGATTACCCCACATCGGACCGAGTGCTTCCCGGAATGTCTGCTCGGCCCTCGGCGAAACGGGTGCGTTCAGAACGCGCCGTAAGAGAGCCGACGAGTCGTCATGCGGAAGCGGGCCCAACTCGACTTTGCTCACAACGGTGACGCCGTCGAACAGATCCGGCGGCGCGGCCGACCAGGTTCGGCAGGACGCGATCACGGCGTGGCCGGCACGATGGATCGCCATCACCGCCGGAACGGGATCGGGCAAGTTGTCGACACCATCGAGCACGACCGTCACCCGCGCGGTCCTGCTCAGGCGCGTGAACATGGTCCCGACGGCATGGAGTAAGCAGAACCTTCGCCAGGAATCCGCGTAGTCCTCTTCTGTGCACAATCGGCTCACGCTTTCGAGCGCGGCCGGAAGCCGGCTGTCCGTGGCGAAGTCGTCGTACTGTTCGCGGACCGCCATCAGCAGCGCACGGATGCCGAAGAGATCCCAATCGGGCAGTGTCGCCGGAAACGACACGGCGAGAACCGGTGTCCCTTTCTCGGCCAGGAAGCGGCTCGCAGCCTCCAGCACCGCGGTTTTCCCGCAGCCGGGCAGGCCGTAGACCAAGGTGAAGTCCTCAGTGGATTGCGCGTCGACGATCGCGGCGAGCTCCGTTCGCCGACCTACCAGCCCACACCGCTGACGCCTCATCTCGCCGTCCCTTCGGCTCCGGCTCCTCGGACCGTGGCCCGAATCCGTCCGCCTTCACCGCGGACTTACCTGATCTCATCAAGGGCGACTCAATAAAAACTCTATCCTTCGCCGACCTGCGAGTTCGCGACTTCAAAACCTCGAGTGTCGCGGGAAAGAGACCATCCGGCGAGGTGCATACAGTGGTCTGGGAATGCCTGTCGCCGACGAGGGAAGCGTGAGCGCTGCTTCGGGTAGCTTGCGAGCAGGTGAAAGTTTCGCGCCCGGGCGTGCTGTGAAGAACTTTCATACCTCGGCGGACCGACCTGCACACAGGACGATAGATCCGCACAGCCCAGTGAGCACTTTTACCGTGGCGCAGTTTTGTGGTTTCTGGGTCTCGAGTGACTGGTGCTACCGGTGAGGTGTCGGTACCGGGTACCGACCGGTTCAGATGACCCCGGCTTGCATCGCATAAGCCACCGCGTGCGGACGATTCCGGAGCTTCAACCTGTTGGTCAGTTCGTAGACCACGTTCTTGACCGTTCGCTCCGAGTAGCACAACAGTTCCGCGATCTCAGCGGTGTCCCGACCCTCTGCCATGAGCCTGAGCACGTCGACCTCACGTGCGGTCAGCCCTGCGGCACCAAGACCCCGTGGCGCGAGCACGTCGTGCTGCAGTCGACGAACACTGTCGAGCAGCCGCCCGAGCAACTCCGGGGGAATGAGGCCCCGTCCAGAACCGGCGGCGACAACGGCCTCCACCAAGCGATCCCCCGAAGTCCGGCTACGCGACAACACCGCGACGACGCGGCATTCCACCGCACCCACCACATCGCTTTCCTTCAGTTCATCCGTTACCAACACTTTGGGCACTGAGTCCAGATCTTCGGCACGGAGTTCTGCCATCACCTGAGGAGTGATCCGGTTCGCTTGAAAAACCAATACATCGCGATCGGTCAGCTCGTCAGTGTCGACGACCACGACTTCGCTCCGCGTGCGCAAAAAGCTGGTCAACCCAGTGTGCGTGATCGAGTCGGCCGCGTGGACTCCTACTCGTACTGCTTCCATTTGAAGTCCTCCACAATCAAGCGACAGCCCACAGAGCCTAACTAACAGTGGGATACTGAGCGAGGTGCCCGCCGGTCCCGCACCTGCCCTTCAAGGAGCCAGAGTCAGATCACGCCGGCACGCATCGCGTAGGCGACCGCCTGGGATCGTGAATTGAGGTGAAGCCTCGCCATCCAGCCGTACAAGACGTTCTTCACTGTGCCTTCGGAGTAGGTGAGCTGCTTCGCGATCTCGTCGGTCTGGTAGCCGGCCGCGATCAGCTGCAGAACATCGCGCTCGCGAGTCTCCACCCCGGTGAGGGTCAGGCCCGCAGGAGCGAGAACCTGTAACCGTAACTGGGTTATCTGGCTCAGGAGAATTCCTTGGAGCTGGAGAGGTATCAACGCCGCACCGCGACTCACCGCCAGAACCGCCGCAGCCAACGACCCATCCTTGACCTCAGCCCGGGGCAGCAAAGCCGACATTCCGCATTCGACCGCCATGAGCATGTCTTCGGAACGGAACCGGTTGGCGATCACAACGGCTCGAGGACTCTTCCCCTTCCCCGCTCCCTGAAACCGCCGAAGGAACGCGAAGGTGCTACTCCCCACCACATCATCGACGGCCACGACGACAACGTCCGGAGGAGCGGTTCGGCTGTCCGGAACCACACGCAACAGTTCGCTCGCACCCAGCATGGCGTTCACCCCGGCCTCGGTGAACCCATCAGCCGCGTGCACCAGGACTTTCACTGCGTCCATTGCCCTGCTCCCTCCGATCTCTCCCGAGATGCAGCGAAAGCCTGACGACGACCACTTCACAGCGGCTATATTACGCTTCGCAATCCCTGCTGACCACTGACCGAGTGATGCATTCTCAGGCCGCAAGTCCCCGAGGTGACGAAACTCGGTCACTTACAGTTATATGCCCGCTACCAGATTGCACCTTTCGGCGGTGCTCAAATGATCAACTCCGCCCCAAGTCCCCAACCACGAGAGGTCGACGGGCGCCAGGTTCGCGCCATCGGGACCCCTGACGCTCCACGCACCCCCCTGCATGCCACTACGAAACCTCCAGGCCTCCACCGACAAGGGAGATCCAGTTGCCGGGCGCCACAGGAACCGAAACCTGAGAACTTTTCCGATTCTGCGGGCCAAGCAACCTCGCGACCTCGTCTTTCCACATATCCTGATCGCGGGCCACATCCTCCTGCTGCACCTGAGCGAACCGGATGATGCCGTCGGTGTCGATCAGGAAAGTTCCCCTCCGGGCGACACCGGCCAAGTCGTCGAACGCCCCATAGGCGGCGGCCACTTCGCCGTGCGGCCAGAAGTCGGACAGCAAGGGGAACGGGTAACCCTGCTCTTGCGCCCACGCATTGAGACAGAACGGGGAATCGACGGATACCCCGATGATCTGTACGTCATACTTTTGATAGAGGTCCACCTCATCCCGCAATTGACATAGTTCCCCGCAGCAGATTGGCGTGAAGGCACGCGGGTAGTACACCAGCAAGACACTCTTGTCGCCGGCGAATGAAGACAGGCTAACCGGCTTCATGCCGCTTCCCTCAAGGGTGAAGTCTGGTGCCGGCGATCCGATTCCTAAGCCCACACGATATTCCTTCCGACCTGGCTTGCAATGCCTACAGGGATCCGATTCACCCCGAAGTCACGGACCGGTGCACCTCACCGACTTCGATCGCCCGCGCTTGGCGGATCACGTCGTTCAGAGCCGCTTCCCCAACCGAGCCCTCATGCGTGAAAATCAGCGCGCCACCACGCATCACAGCAATGGCAGGAATCGAGTTCACATTGAATGCCGATCCAAGCTCCGGCTGCGAGTCGGTGTCGAGCGAAGCGAAAACGACATCGTCATGATTACCCGCCGCCTCGCGAAACACCGTCGTGAACGCGCGACAGGGACCACACCATTGAGCGGACAAGTGGATGATGACAACATCGTCGGACTTGACGATCTCCTGAAACTTGTCGACATCAAGTGCAACGATTTCCCGGCCGACGATGGGCATTTACAGAACCTCCCGTTCTTTCGGTCGGAGATCGACTTCCTCGATGAGACCGAGCGGCTTCCGTTCGGCTCGCCGGGAACGCCCCGCCACCGGTCGGAGGTAGCCCGAAAGACCACAGGAAGCGAGCGCCCCGCGTAGGGCGACGACGACCGCGGACACGCCAAGGACGTGTCGCCACAGCCGGACAGCGAACGGAAGCGGTGAACGCGAGAGCATCGGCACGAAGTGCCCCAAAGCACCCGCCATCCCCACTGGCGGCCGACGCAAACGGACGGTGCCTGGCACACCTGACCGGACGTTACAGGGTTGCGGCAGCGTCATGCCACGCCTCCCTTCACTCTGAATCCCACCCGAGCCTCAGCGGATATAGGAAACAGGAGAACTCCATTAGCTCAACTCCGGTCACTCGACGGGAAGCACAGGGCGGACAATTGAGATGTTCGTACAGAATTCTTGCCCTTATGGCTTTGATTTTGTGCCTTCCGGGAGCGACGCACGCTCTCCCTCGTCGGCAGCGTGCACCGCGCCGGGCCGGGCCGACATTCATGGCCACCAAGGCTTATTGGCGTCCGGTCATCGCCGCGTCGGTTCCGGCGGGGAGATCATAAAGTTCGACAAAGGCGAGCGCATCGCTGGGCAGTGACTGCCCGAAAATGAACACGGTCTCCGCCTCCCACAGCGGCGCACGTGCGGCCGAGCCGAGAGGAAGATCTGACACATGGCGGAAGCCGGCCAGCACAGAGGCGCCATGTACGCTCAAAGCTCCATACTGCGCCGCAGGCGTTCGCCAGGTTGCCAGAAGTGGCCGAACTGGCTGGTGATCTTGAGTTCTTTCTCAGTCCCCAGTGCTCCGGGCCAGATCTGGATCAGCATCTCTGCCTCTAGGGCACCTTGGTCCGGGCCACCACTTCTCACGTGATAGCGCATGCGATAGTCCCCTGCGCCGATAGGCAAGGGGCTCAGGCAACAGAGCAGGGCTAGCGACCAGTCCAGCACCGCGACGGCACCCGTCGCGGACCAGTATCCGAACTCGATCACGTCGTCGTAGGTGTCGATCAGGTCGACAGGACTTCCGCGAAACGTCTCCACAACAAGAGTCGCCCTGTTCATACCCACCGGAATCTGCATCCGCAGCTTGCCCGCCGAAGCTGTGACCATCCCGGTCGCGGTTGAGACCCCGGGATTGATCAGCGTGGTTCCCTCGCTGATGCGGAAATGTGGATGCTCGGCGTCGAGCGCGCATTCGACGCGATCCGGTTGGCTCCCTTCGGAGCTGCTGGCTGACATGCAAGTTGTTTACTGCGTGTTCCTACCCTGGACACGTAGCCACAGGAAGATTACAGACTTTTGTCACCGTGTTCTGCGCGAAGGTCTCCAGAACACGGGTACCTTACTTAAAGAACAGGCAGTGAGAATTTCTCCAGGTCGATCCTCCGGAGCATACCGACGGCCGACCGGAGCTGACGCTCGGCTTGCTCATGGTCGCAGCGGTCCGACGCCCGGAGCGCGTCAGCCGCGTTGCAGAGGCCGGTCAGCAGATCTAGACGCTGTTCACTTGCCCGAAGATCACCGCAGTCCGGATTGTCCTTGATCAGCTTGTCGACGCAGCGGTCGAGCCAGATTGCCAACTCCAAGCCTGGGACCATCACGAACGCAGGCCTGGCCGGGGCGCCGCCGGTGCCGTTGCCGCCGCACGAGCCGATAGCGGCCTCGTTCGAACCGTCAGCCGACTCACCGGACCGACCTTTTTGCTCCACGCTGTTCCACCTCACTGTTATCGCTCTTTCCCTGCCTGATAGTCGAGTCTCGATTAGCAGACCTGCTTTCATTGTTCCCAGGTATCACCATACCGTCCACCTCCGTTCAGTCGTATTTTCACGCTCGATGCGGTGACTCCACGGTTACCTGGCGCAATACTCCCCGGTCACAGCGACTTCGCACCAGGGACCGTCCGACGGTCACGTCAGCTTGAATGTGCCCGACATCAGCTCTCGCCGACCGGCAATACCGAGTTTCCGGTAGACGTTCGACAAATGGAATTCCACCGTACGGACGGTGAGAAAGAGCTTCTCCGCGATCCGCCTGTTGGTGTAGCCGGCCCGCGCCAGCTCGGCGATCTTCACCTCTTGCCCGGTCAGCGAGCGAGGCGCGCTCGCGTGCGCCAGCCGACCCAGTACGGCTTCCACTCTCGCTGCCAGGTTTTTGTTCCCGATCTGCCGCGCCGACCGCTCGGCCTGTTCGAGTTGCACCTTCGCCGTGATGTCATCACCGGCCCCGGCGAGCCGGAGCCCCAGCTCGTAGCGCGCCTCCGCGAGCCCGACCCGGGTACGGGAGACTTCCAGCAGCTCGATGGCGTCGACAAGAGGGCCAGTCGCCCCCGCGGGCCCGTCGACGATCGCGCGGACGTAGAGCGCCCATCCGACGTGTGCCGGCGCGCCCCATATCAGCGCAGATTCCTCCTCCTCGGTCGCCAAGGCGTCGGCGAGCTGGGAGCGTCCGCCACGGCCGGCGGCCAGCGCGGCCAGTCCGCGGCGGTGCATCACGGAAGGGTGGGCCGCCAGATTAGCGGCAGGGAGCCGTACACACGGCAACAAGTCCTCGACGGCTTCTGAGTAACGGCCGGCCGCCAGGTGCACCATGCCTCGCGTTGCCAGCATCAAAGGACGGAGAGTTTGCTCACCGGCTGCCCGTTGCCCGGCCTCATGCTCGCGAAGCAACGCATCAGCTTCTTCGACCTCGCCGGCCACTGCGAGCGTCTCCAAGAGGAACGGCATGGCGACCCGGCGGATGAACGGCGCCGCTTTCATCGTGACGAGCGGAGCCAGCGATCCCTGCGCGCCCGCGAGGTCCCCGGCAAGTCGGGCATGGGTAGCACGCAGCAAAGAAAACATGTCAGCGAAGCGGTCGTCACAGGTATTCTCCAGCCGCCGGAGCTGAGCATCCGCGCCGACCAGTTCACCCGCGCACAGCAAGACCGTGACTCCACGCCACAGACAGCGAGGCCTGGCCAGGCAGGAAGCGTTCCCGAGCGCCGACTCCGCGCGCTGGACGGCGCCTGTCCGGTCGACACCCCGAGCCAGCAACCCTAGTGCGCTCTCGGCCGCGCATTCTTCGTGCGATGTAGGCGAGGTTTGCCAGAAGGATCCGAACTCCGACGCCATCCAGGCGGGAGCCTTCGACGACGACCTGTCTTCCATCACGCCCGACACCTCCCAGCCGCAGTCGGGTTTCCGCAGCTTGAGACGCTGACCATGTGGTGACAGTACCGCCGGTAGGGCTCGTTCAGGTCACCGCCTGGCTTCCTCACAGCTTGTCCCAACCCGGCCAGCGGGCACAGAGCGTAGTCAGCTGCGCCGACACGATCCGGAACCGCGGCTTGCACCCGATCGGCACACGCCATGAGCCAAGGCATCTTCGATGCCCGATGGCCCCACCCCCAGGGCAAACGGATCGTCTTAAGAATCTCTGAAGAGGGCTAGCAGACCGTGAGAGTGGCCAACACCAGCCCACCATCACGGAGTGCCGACCATTGACGATCTTGGCAACGACAAATTCTGCCTCGACCTCGAAATCAAGGAGACAGCCTCACCTTGTCGGGTTAGTCACAGTTAGTCACAGGCGGCCGGATACACGTCGACTTAACCCATGTCATCAAAGTTCATATGTATGCCGTATCTCGACGGCCGCCCGCCCGCCCGCCACGAAAAGCTTCGCCATGGACACAAATCCCTCTCGCTTTCGTGTCGCAACCTGTGGGAAAACCACAGTATCTCACCTTGGATGACGCACACGCCACGTAACCGGACGATCCTCATTTCACGTCGTCAACGATCATCCGAGTGAACTGATGACCAACTTCACCAACAAGATAAGACACGGATCTCAGCACGGTTGGCACTTTTGTAGCACACCGCCGGAGGCGCAGATGCGGTTGCGACTTGACCTTTTCGGTCCGGTTCGAGCCTGGCGCGGCAGCCAGGAAGTGGTACTCGGGTCGGCCCAGCGCCGAACCCTGCTGGCCGTCCTGGCCTTGCATGCGAACCAAGTTGTCACGCGCACCGAGCTCATTGACGCCATTTGGGGCGAAAAGGCACCGTCCAGCGCCAATGGCAGCATCTACACCTACATCTCTTCTCTCAGGTCCGCGCTGGATCCCGAGCGCACCCGACGCGAGGCGGCAGAGGTGCTGGCGTCCAGCGGCGCGGGCTACTGCCTCCGCGTCGACGCGGAATCGATCGACGTCGTCCGGTTCGAAAACCTTCGCGAACGGGCGCGAATGTGCCAGCGCGGCCAAGACACAGCCGGCGCACTCTCCGCGCTGGACAAGGCGCTCGCACTCTTCCGTGACGACCCCATGGCCGGCCTCACGGGCCCCTTCGCGACGACTCAACGTGAACGACTGCAAGAACTACGCCTCGACGCCGTCGAACGGCGCGCCAAGCTCATGCTCGACACCGGCGAACACCAGCAGGTGCTTGCCGACCTCCACCCCTTCGCGGCGGCTCACCCGATGCGAGAAGGGCTGCAAAGTCTCCATCTACTCGCGCTTTACCGATGTGGACAGCGAAACGAAGCACTGCGGGTGTTCGAAGGACTTCAGGCCAACACCATCGAAGAACTCGGCATCGAACCGGGAGCCGACCTTACTCACCGGTACGAGCAGATCCGAGTCGACGATCCGGCACTGTGGCGAAAGCTGGCTTGCACACCGCGCCCTTCGATCACCGCACGCCCACCGCAGGTCGATCCTCCCGCCCTGCTCGTCGGCCGGAGTTGCGAACTGGCTTCCATCAGGACATCGCTGAGCAGGCTCGCCAACGGGCACGGGAGCTCCCTGTGGCTGGAGGGTGAACTCGGTATTGGCAAGTCGGCGCTGATCGCTTCGGGTCTCGCGAACGTCGTGGACTGCGAGATCGCGATGGCTTCCGCGGATGAACCGGGTCAGCGTGTCCCACTACGGCTCATTCTCGATTGCCTGAGCATCGGGACGAATTCGCCGGATCCCCGCCGCCGCGAGGCGGCACGCGCCATTCGCCATATTTCTCCTGACGACGACGAAGCCCTCCTCGGGGCGGTAGACCTGATCGTCGATCTTGTCATCGACCTGTGCCGCGAACATCCCATCATCCTTGTTATGGATGATTTGCACTGGGCGGATCCTAAGAGTCTCTTAACTTGGCAGCGGCTCGCGACCGAATGCACTCGGGCTCCTCTACTGTTGATCGGCGTGAGCCGACGAATGCCCCGCGATCACCAGCTCAACGAGCTGCGTTCAAAAGTTGCGAAAACGGGCACCTGCGTCCACAAACTGTCAACGCTCTCATCGGACGAAGTGCACGACCTCCTCGCTGGTCTCACCGGCGCCGCCCCGGGGCCGGCTCTCCTCGAACTCGGCCGGACCGCGGCGGGGAATCCGCTCTTCGTTCAGGAGATCGTTCGGGCACTTGGTGGGAACGAGGCGCCTGAGCCCGTCGGCACAGACGGAAGGCCGGCGATTCCTCAGACCGCCTTGGACGCGCTCAACCGACAGCTGGGTTTTCTGTCCTCCGCCGCTTCGGAGGTTCTCCGCTGGGCGGCCTTGCTCGACCGTTACTTCACACACGACGATCTCGCGGCTGCGTTGGGGCGTCCCGCGGAGGCCTTGAACCGCATTCTCCGCGAAGTCGAGGATGTTGGTCTGGTGGTCCGCTCGCGCGGCAAGCTCACCTTCAAACATCCGGTCATCCGCGAAGCGTTGTACGCCCGGACACCGACATCGATCCGCCTGGCGTTGCACAGGCAACTGGCGGAGACCCTCGCGTCGGCAGGCGCTCCGATGGAGCGCGTGGCTTCCCAGCTTCTGGCAGCGCCGATACCCGTCGACAAGTGGATCTGCGAATGGCTTGCCCGCGAGGTCTACAACCTCGCGGGCCGGGTACCTCTGTCCGCCATGCGGTTGCTCCAGAAGGTGAACACCTCGGGCACCGTTCCTCCGGCGCTTCGCGAGGACCTCGGAGTCGCGACGGCGAGAATCATGCTCTGGCTCGAACGAGACCTCACAACCGAAGCGGGCCAGGTCGCCGCGCGAACCAAGAACCCGGATGTGGTGGCGGAGATGCGCTGGCTTCTGGCGTACTCGCGCGTGCTGCGCGGCGACGTCGACCAAGCGGCAAGGAAGGTCAAGGAAGCTTTGCGCGACCACGACACGCCTGCGCATTGGCGACCGTTGCACGAAGCCCTCCTGTCCCGGACGCGAGTGGAGTGGTGGCCGGTCTGTACGTCCGAGGGTGCCGAAGCCGTGGCACGAATTCCCGCACAGCGGACGTCACCGAAATTCAATGCCAGGGACTCGTACTGGCTGGGCCGATGGGACGACCCGCCGGCAGAACTCACCCACCGGCTCTGTGGGGGGCCGACGCTCGCACTGCACACACTGGGCCATCCGACGGCCCTGCGGCAGCTCAGCGGCGTCGCGGCGGCGATCGCCGCGCACCGAGGCTCCCCGGAGGACGCGCGTACCCATCTGATGTCCATCTGGGCCCTCGCACCTGCCGGCGAGTTCGGTACCGACGGCACTGATTTCATCATCGCCACCAACGCGCTACTGGCCGAAATGCAGAATCGGCCGACCGTCGCGTTCAGCCTGCTCGCGAGCATGCTGGAGGTCGAAAACGGAGCCGTCTGCCCCTGGATGCCGAGCCTGGTCCGGCTTGCTGTCGACCTGGACGAACACGACCACGCCAAGCTCGCGACAGTGCTGTGTGAACGTACTCCCGGTCAGGAAGCAGCCGCCCTGAGGTGCCGGGCATTGCTCGACGGAGACCCCACTAGCGCCCTCACCGCGGCCGCTCAGCTGCGCGTATCCGGTAACCGATTCGGCGAAGCTCAGGCCATGGAGGACGCTGCGGCGCTGCTGGCGAGAAGCGGCAAAATGGTCAAAGCCGGGGCGGCATTGTACGTGGCGTTGAGTGGCTACGACGAGCTCGGTGCCGTGCTGGACGCCCGGCGTGCGAAACAACGTGTCGCCACCGAACGACAACGGACGATCGCATGACGGCTGGCAAGCTGCGAGTAGAAGCGCTCGGTTCGCTCCGTGCCTGGCTCGGCGACCAGGAACTCGCGCTGGGGCCGGCACGCCAACGCGCGGTCTTCGCCGCGTTGGCGACGCGCGCGGTCACGCAGCCGATGAGCAGGGCCGAGCTGATCACAGCGGTGTGGGGCGAAGCCGCGCCCGCGAGTGCCAACGGGAGCGTGCACACCTACGTCTCGGGACTCCGGCGGATCCTTGAACCGAGTCGGACCAGGTGGTCGACGGACGGCCTTCTGCTGTCGGACGCGTCCGGCTATCGGCTCAATGTCGGCAGCGATTCCCTCGACGTCCACGTTTTCGAGCAGCAGTGCGACACGGCCAGGACGCACTGGCAGACGGGCGACGCCGCCAGCACGGTGGACACTTTGAACCGAGCTCTCGCGCTCTGGAGCGGAGAGGCACTCTCCGGTGTTCCCGGACCTTATGCCGAGTCCCTTCGAACAAGCCTGGCCGAGCACCGGATCCTCGCCCTCGAAATGCGCGCCGCCGCTCTTTTGAAGCTGGGCACCTATGACGATCTCGTCCCGGAGCTGACCGTCCTGGTCCGGGAGCATCCGCTACGAGAGTCCTTGTGGCAATCGCTGATGCTCGCCTTGCACCGCAGCGGCCGGACCACAGAGGCGCTGGACGCGTTCCGAAACGCCCGGGACATCTTACGGCGAGAGCTGGACATCGCCCCCGGCCCGGAACTCGCCCAGGTTCACCAGCAGATCCTGACCAACGATCAGGCACTGACTCCGGCACTGTCGGAGACGGACCCCGTCGATGAACTGCTCGCTGTGTTCCCGGGGCAAGTGGCCCACGCCATCGAAGAACGACGGACCACCCCGCATTTCTGCCGTGGACGTGAACCCGAGATCGCCCGGCTCCGGTGTCTGGCCGATGAAGTGGTGAGCGGGAACGGCCGGACCGCTTGGATCGAGGGTGAACCCGGCATCGGCAAATCGGAGTTGCTGACAACGGCCCTCGCAGACCTCGGCGAACGCGGGTGCCATGTCGCGTGGGCCGCTGCCGGCGAGCTGGGTCAGCTGTTCCCGCTCCAAGTGATCATGGAGTGCCTGGGTCTGGAAATCGACGAAACCGCGACAAGGTCCTCGGAGACGGACGTCGATCTGGTGGCGACGACCGCGGATCGGATACTCGCCTACATCGATCAACTCTGTGCCACGGCTCCGCTGGTGATGGTCATCGACGACCTTCACTGGGCGGACGACGCGAGCGTACTCATGTGGAACCGGCTTTCGACCGCTGCCCGCCAGCTTCCGCTGCTGCTTGTCGCGGCCTCACGCCCGGTACCTCGGCGTGTGGAACTCGGCCAAGTGCGCCGCGCGGCCGAATCACGAGGCCTCGAGATCGTCGAGCTCGGTCCTCTAGCGGATACCCACGCCGAGGACCTGATCAGTGATCTCCTCGGTGCACAGCCTGACGAGGAACTGCGATCGCTCGTCGTGAAGGCCGCGGGGAACCCGCTGTACCTCCGAGAGGTGACCGGAGCACTTGTACGTGACCATGCCCTCGAGACCGTCGACGGAATCACGAAAGTTCGGAGCGGCACGGCCTGGCAGGCGCCCGATTCCCTGCTCGAGGCGGTCAGCCGAACACTTGATCAGGTAGACGAGGTCGCGAAAGAGACACTACGCAGGGCAGCCGTCCTGGGCATGGAATTCGGGCTGGCGCAGGTCGCGGCGACAATGGACAAGATGCCCTCCGAGCTGATCGCGGCTTTCGAAGACGCCATGGAAATGCGGATCATCGTCGACACAGGGACCCACCTGGCGTTCCGGCATCCCATGCTGCGGTGGGCGCTTTACCATGAAATTCCCGACGGCGCGCGGGCCGATTGGCATCGCCGCGCCGCCAAAGCCCTCGCGGGAATAGGTTCGGGAGTCGAGCACGTCGCGCAACAGCTCGTGGCGGTACCGGCGGCGGTGGACGACTGGGTGATCGACTGGCTGGTCGATCACCACATGCCCCTGGCGAACCGCGCCCCGCTCATCGCGACGACCATCCTGCACAGGTCGTTGGACAACTGCACCGTCCGCGATCCACGTCGCGAGGTACTCCTGGCCGCGTATGTCCTCCTGTTGTTCCGGCTCGATCAAGAACCTTTGGAACAGGCACAAGAAGCCATGGTTTCGAGCCAGGATCCGGACCGGGCGGCGGAGATGCGGCACATCGCGGCGGCGATGTTGCACCGCCGAGGGGAAACCGAAGAAGCCATCGCGCTGCTGGAAGGCAACGATTCGCCCACTACACCATCGCTCTGGCGGAAACGACGGCGGGCTCTGCTGGCGAATTTCAGTCGTGGCCGCCTCGACGATCTGGGCCGTACCGCCCGGAAGGCGCGGCAGACCTACCGCACCGCGCTCGCCGACGGCGAGCCGTATCCGATCGGCCATGCCCTCCAGACGCTCTGGCTGGTCGAATCGATCCACCGCGACCATGGTGCGGCGTTGCGCCATATCGACCGCGCCATCACCACAGTGGAAGGCCAGGCCGACAACGCGGAGTTCTACTTCGATCTGCTCGACAACCGGATCTTCACCCTCCAGAACCTGGATCGCCTGGAAGAGGCGCGGAAAACCCTGTACACCGCGAGACGCGCGGCCACGAAATACTCGTTGCCCCACGGCCTCCAAGTCTCATCTGCCGTGCAGGACTACTGGCGCGGCAGTTGGGACGACGCGCTGGCCGAACTGGACACCGTCAACGAAGACGGGCCCGCGATAACCTTTCACGGTCTTCGAGAACCGGGTCCGCCTACTCTCCTTCTCCACGGCCTTGCCGGATTGGTCTGCGGGCGCCGGGGCGACACCGAAGAAGCGGCAGCCCACCTCTACGCGGCCGCCGGACGCCTCCCGGTCACGGACTCCGAGCGAGAAAGTTGCGACTTCTTGCTGGTCGCACGCTCGCTACAGGCAGAACAGGACGGTGACCTGGCGAAGGCCATCGACATCCTGGCACCGATAATGGATCCGACCTACGCCCAGATGATGCTTCGTCATCAATGGTTGCCGTGGCTGGTCCGGCTCGCCCGAATACACGGCCGGGAGCAAATCGTGACCGACGCACTCGAGGTCTGCAAAGAGGAAGCCATTAAGGAGGTGGTGCCGGCACGGGCCACCGCTGCCGCCCAGTGGTGCGAGGCGCTCGCATCCGGGAATCCGGAACCGCTGCTGCAGACCATCGTGCACTTCGGCAACGTCGGGCGGACGATCGAGCGAGCGTCGGCTCTAAGCGATGTCGCCGTCCTGTTGGGCGCGGAAAGGCGACGGGACGAGGCACAGGACGCGGCGGACGAAGCGATCAGGGAATTCGGCCGATTGGGTGCGGTGTGGGACATGCAGTACTTGGAGAGCAGGATGTGCGAGTACGACATCACCCCGCGTACGCCCGAGGTCTCGCAGCCGACTCGCGGGTGGTCGTCGTTGACGCCGGTCGAGCGTGAGATCGCGGAACTGGTCAGTCGAGGGCGCTCCAACCCCGAGATCGCCGACACGCTGGTGCTACCCCGCAGGACGGTTCAAGCGCACGTCACGCGAATTCTTGCCAAGCTCGGGCTCACGTCTCGGAGCGGACTCGCCGAGAGGATGCGGGAACCACCTCCCGTCAGTCAGGTAACGCGTTCGTCTCTATGACGCGGGCGTAGTAGTAGGCGCTGTCCTTGATCCGCCGGTCGAGACCATCGGCGAAATCAACGTGGACCAGGCCGAATCGCTGCGTATAGCCGAGCGCCCATTCGAAGTTGTCCAGAAAGGACCAGACGACGTAAGCACGGACGTCCGCTCCCGCACGGATCCCGTCGAGTACCGCGTGCAGATGCTCGTGGAGATAACGCTCACGCTCTTTGTCGTGGACCCGGCCGTCCGCCTCGACCTTGTCCTCGAATGCGGCACCGTTCTCGAGGACTGCCAACGGGATACCACCGGCGTACTCGTGCAGCCAAGTCAGAAGGCTCGTCAACGCCCCTGGTGCCTGTTCCCAGCCGAACGACGTCAACGGTCCTCGCGGCGGGAGGACGTCCACTCCGCGGAGACCCGGTAACCGGCAATTACTCACAGCCTCAGGGTCATCCAAAGGAAGCACTCTGGCCGGGGCGTAGTAGTTGACACCGAGCCAATCGACCGGCTGCGCGACGAGATCGAGGTCGCCGTCGCGGATCGCCGATGTCCACTCACCCAGATGACGGGTATCGGCCACGACATCCGCCGGATAACCCCTGCCCAGCATGGCGTCGAGGAAGAAGCGATTGTGCAGGCCGTCGAATTTACGCCGTGCTTCCGCATGCCGGCGGTCGTCGACGTCGGCCAGGGCCGGCGAAAAGTTCAACGCCAAGCCGAATTCCTGCCCTGTCCGTGAACCCGCCCTCAACGCCTGCATGGCCAAACCGTGTCCGAGCATCAAGTGGTGCCCTGCTTGCAGCGCGAGAACGTCATCCTGGATACCCGGTGCGTGTACGCCGATACCGTAGCCAAGGAACGCGGCGCAGAAGGGCTCGTTGACCGTCGTCCACTGGTCGACCCTGTCCCCCAGCGACCGTTGGACGAGCGCGGCGTAGTCAGCGAACCGGTAAGCCGTGTCCCGAGCAGGCCAGCCACCTTCGTCTTCGAGTGCCTGGGGCAGGTCCCAATGATAGAGCGTCACTGACGGATTGATTCCGCGCCCCAGCAGGGCATCGACCACGCGATCATAGAATTCGAGCCCGCGAGGCTCCGGATTGCGACCATCAGCCATCACCCGGGGCCAAGACACGGAGAACCGGTACTCCGGAAGGCCGATCTCGGCCATCAGGGCGATGTCGGCCTCGTACCGGTGAAAGTGATCGCAGGCCACCTCCGCTGTATGGCGAGAGTGGATGCTGCCTTCGGCGGCGGCGAACGTGTCCCACACCGACGGGCCTCGCCCATCCTCGGTCACACCCCCTTCGATCTGGAACGCCGAGGTACCCGCTCCCCACCGGAAACCGGCCGGAAACCGATACCGCAGTTCGTCGTTCACCGCTTCTCCTTTCCTCGCTTCGATTCGACACCCGGCACACCGCGTAAAGTCCCGCTGACGATGTGCCGCGAGAGCAGGACGAACAGTACGATCACCGGGAGCACTCCCAAGGTCGTTCCGGTGAGCATCAAGGCATAGTCGGTGTAGTAGCCGCTGGCGAGCGTCGAGAGCGCCACCTGGACGGTCGGGCTTTCATTCGGGTCCAGGACCGCGAGAGGAAAGAAGAAGTCGTTCCATGCCGCCATGAAGGTCAGCATGCCCAGGACGGCGGCTTGCGGCCGTATCGCGGGCAAGACCACGTGCCAGTAGGTCTTCAAGATCGAGCAGCCGTCCATCGCGGCCGCGTCGACCAAGTCACGGGAAACCGCCTCCTCGCAAGTCTGACGCATCCAGAAGACACTGAAGGCGCTTACCAATCCCGGAACGATCACCGCGGGAAGCCGGCCATACCAGCCCAAGTCGCTCACCACGATGTACATCGGGATTATCCCCAGCTGAGACGGCACCATGACCGTGCCGATCACGAACAGGAACAGCGTGTTACGACCGGGGAAACGGAGTCGAGCGAAGGCGAAGCCTGCCAGGCTGGCCAGCAGCACGTTGGACACCATCACCGTACCCGAAACGATCGCGGAATTCTCCAAGGCGAGCCAAAAATCGACCTTGTCGAAAACCGATCGCAGATTCTCGAAAAGATGCCCTCCGGGGGTCAACGGCGGAGTCCGTTCCGCGATCGCGGAACCATCACTGGTAGCCACCACGAACGACCAGTACAGCGGAAAAACCGAGGTCACGGCCACTGCCAGCAACGCGAGGTAAACGACGAAGCCAGGTCGGCGACGTCCCCTCCGGGCCCCGGCGCGGCGGGGCGATTCGGTGCTCTCGATGACCGCCATCAGCCGCTCCCGGCAATACGACGGGCCAGAACGACACCGGCCAGCGCCAGCACCACACTGGCCAGGAACACCACCCAGGCGATCGCGGCGGCATAGCCGGCGTCGAACTGTGTGAAGCCCTTTTCGTACAAGTACATGATCAGGGTCTGGAACTGACGGTCGTCACCGCCGGTACCGGCGACCCCGGAAGAGTCGAACAGTTGTGGCTCGACAAAGATCTGCATCCCGCCGATGGCTGAAACCACCGTGGTGAACACGATCGTCGGCCGGATTCCGGGCACCGTTATCGAGAAGAACTGCCGCCAGCGTGAGGCACCATCGAGCTCGGCGGCCTCGTAGAGTTCGGTCGGCACACTCTGCATCGCCGCCAGATACAGCAGGGAGTTGTACCCCGCCCACCGCCAGATCACGATCAGCGCGATCGCCGGCTGTGCGGACCAGCCTTGCGCTTGCCAGTCGAGCGGTGACATGCCGAACAAGCCGAGCAGCCAGTTCACCACTCCGAAGTCTCGCCCGAACAGTTGAGCGAAGATCAAGGCGATCGCCGCCACCGAGACGACGTTCGGGAGCAACACCACCGAGCGCCAAAAGGCCCTCGCGCGCAAGGGGCGGTCCAACAGGGCCGCGATGCCGAGTGCGAGCGCGATCTGCGGCACCGTCGAGAGCAGGAACAACGTCACCGTATTGCTCAACGCGTTGTAAAAGTGGCTGTCGCCGAACAACTCCGAAAAGTTCCGCAGCCCGACGAAGCCCTGATCCCCGTTGATCAGCTGCCAATCATGCAACGATACCCAGAACGTGTACAGCAGAGGAAACAGGCCGAACACGGCAAAGAGGACGAAAAACGGCGTCACCAGCAGGATCGGGGTCGCCCGCCGATCCAGCGATGCCAGCAGATCCCGCTTACGAGACCGCGGCACGGGCTTCCGCGACCGCTTGGTTCCACGCGGCGTCCAGCGACTGTTTACCGGACTCCACCCGGCCTAGCGCGGTGCCGAATGTCGGCCGTACCACTGCGTCCTTGAGACCACGATAGTTCGGCTGCAGCGTGTCGGCGGACGCGGCGTAGATCCGACCGATGGGCGCGCCGCTGAAGTACGGATCGACCTTTTCGAGGACCGCCGGCGAGCGATAGGCAGCCGGCTCGCTCGGCAGAATGTTGGACGCCGAGAACAGACGGATCTCCTGTGCCGGATCAGTGAGCCATTTCGCCAGTTCATAAGCCTGTTGTGGATGCTCGCTCTGCGCGGGAACCGTGAGGAAGGAGCCACCATTGTTACCCCCTCCACCGGGAACACTCGCGACATCCCACTTTCCGGCATTCTCCGCGCCGCCTGCCTCCTGGATCTGCGTCAGCATCCACGCCGGGCACGCGATGGTCGCGAAGCTGCCCTGCTTGATCGCGACGTTCCACGGCTGGGTGAAGGGTGTGACACGAGCCGTCTGCCCTTTGGCACCGATCTGCCCGGCGAGGGTGAACGCACGCTGAAGGCCTGGGTTCCTGTCCGCGATAAAGGAGTCGTCCGAGGCGGAGAAGAAGTTTTCCGGCGATTGATTGAGGATCGCTGTGTAAATGCCACCGGCCGAGTCGGCGAACTTGGTCGCGGGGACCTTCGCGGAAAACTGGTCGGCCACCCTCGCGTAGTCCTCCCAAGTGGGCCACAGGCGAGACACGGCGTCACGATCCGTCGGCAGGCCGGCCTGCCCGAAGTAGTCCTTACGGAAGCACATCGCCAGGCTGCCCATATCGGTACCAAGACCCAGCACAGCCCCTGCGGGGCCAAGCCCCTGCTCCCATTTCCACTGGGGCCACCGGGTCTGCAGGTCGCGGGCCCCGAACCGGGCCAGATCTACGAACTTCGCGGCCGATTGCCGGAACTGGGGCATGTACTGCTCTTCGATAGCCAAGATGTCCGCCGCGCCTCGCCCAGCGGCCATCTGCGTCGCGGCGCCCTTGTGATGGGCCTCGAACTCGGCGACTCGGCTTTCGATCCGGATGCCGGGATGCGCGGCCTCGTACTCCTTGAGAAGCGGGTCGTAGCCGAACTCACCGAAAGTGGCGATAGTCAGCTTGACGGTACCCTCAGCCTCGGACGCACATCCTGCCGCCAGGACCACCGCGAGCAAGGCCGCCGTCAAGTACTTCAGCTTGTCGACCGGGTTGAAAACCACGCTATTTCCTCTCACCCGCAACGAAGGACCGCTAAGGTTGGAAGTCGGGCGGTGCTAGATCAAGCCGGCACGCATGGCGTAGGCGACGGCATGGGGCCGGTTTCGCAAGTTCAGTCGGCTGGTCAGTCCATAGATGACGTTCTTCACCGTCCGCGCGGAGTAGCAGAGCTTGACCGCGATATCGACAGTGTCGTGCCCCTCCGCCATGAGCCGCAGAACATCGACCTCACGCGGCGTCAGACCGGCGGATTCGAAACCGCGCGGAGGTACGACCTCCTCTTTAAGGCGCCGGACACTGTCGATCAGCTGGTCCATGAGGTCCGTCGGCAAGCGGCGCTGTCGCGGCACGGAAAGAATGGTCTCGACGAGAGAGTCTCCCGACGTCTTGGCACGCGCAAGTACGGCCACCACCTGACATTCAACCGCGGTCAGAATGTCGTTCTCTCGCATCTCGCCGGCCAGCAACACCTTCGGAACGCCAACTGGACCGGCTTCGCTTTTCAGATCCGCCACCACCTGGGGTGTCATCCGGTCGATCTGGACGACCAGCACATCCCTCTCGGTCAACTGGTTCCGATCCACCACTACCAGTTCCGGCCGAGTCCGCAGGAAGCTCCCGAGGCCGGCCTGCATGATCGGATCGACCGTCTGCACCGCAACGCGTACCGGTTCCACTGTGTAGTCCTTCCCACACTCAACCACCCCTTGGTCAGAAGCATGCGAGAGCGGACTTCACGATCTCTCAATGCCCTGGCCAGAGCATTGAGAGATCGGCGGCACTGCGTCTCTCGGCACTCGATGGATCGATCGCCGCCCAGCCGGCGTCAACAGGTGCAGACGATATCGGGCGAGATCCGGGACTTTTGGACAACACTTCCGCCCCCGCGCGCACCGCACAGTGGCTTAGAGTGGTCGAATCGTGGCACTCAGTTGGCCCCTGGGCAGGGCGCTTCATTCCCCCCGGTGAACCTCTGCCCTCGGTGAACACAAGCCCCGCGGAAGTGCCACGAATGAGGAAGACGACAGCGGTCTACTGACCCGGCAACGACCCCGCCGAACCGGTGGGCCGCTGTCGCTTCGACCAAGCCGGCGCCTGATGTCAGGCCGGATCCTCGAGGAGCTTTCCACAGCCATCGAGAAGCTGACGGAGCCCCACCTCGAACGGGTCGTCGACCTCGGATCGAAGGTCGAGGTCTCGCAGGTTCGAAATAAAGGGCACAAGGGGCGAGTGCGCCTCCGCTTGCTTCTCTGACTCCTCACCGAACGAGGGGTCACCCCGTAGACACGCCGACAAACCCTCCTTACCAAGCAGGTTCGCCGCGGCGCCGTGCACGAAGCTGTGCAGAAGCACATACTGCCGCAGGGCCGCCGGTGAATCCATCCCCCAGCTTACGAGCGCACTGAAGGTCCACGCCATATGCCCGACGACATTCGGCAACCGCAGCTGTCTGCCGAGATTGACCTGAACCAGCCAAGGATGGCGCCGGTAGCCAGACCACAACGACCTCGCCGAGGCATCGAGCCGGGGACGCCAGCCTTCCAGACCATCGGCCGGGATCATTTCGCCGAAAGCCGCGTCCGCCATCAGAAGGACGAGTTCCTCCCTGCTCTTCACGTAGTGATAAAGCGACATGACAGCACCGTCCAGCCGGGCGGCGATGGCTCGCATGGATGCCGCGTCCAAACCGCTGACGTCCGCGATGTCGGTGGCGGCCTCGACGATCCTCTCGCGAATGCGCCACACAGCCTCCTGGGTCGACCCCCCGGCGACCAACGTCCAAGCGCCCGGCACAGCCTCGACCAGCCCTTCCTCCCGGAGGATCGCCAACACTTTCGTAGCAGTGGCATGGGCAACGCCCCATTTCTCCGAAATCGCGCGCGTGGACGGTACACGGTCACCTGGTGCCAGTTCTCCGCTCACGATGTGCTGGCGGATATCCGCGGCGATCAGCTTGGACGGCGAGTCAGCCCTCGTTTTTCCCCGTGCCACTGGGTTCCCTCCCCTCTCCTGGGCCAATCACCATTGGACGAGCCCTTCGATACGCGGCCACGAGCCGCCACGTGCCCCGGTGACAACCGCGCCGAATTCCCTCGGTCAAGGCCGGAGCAGCAAACGGAGTGGGTCACCATCGCCTTCACGCACCTTGCGCAAGCCCTCCGATACTTGTTCCAGCGGCACGATCGCAGTGATCGACGCAGAGACATCAAGCCTGCCGCGCTCGAGGAGCTCCACCAGATCCTTCAAATGCTTCACGCTGTACCCGCTGTGACTCAGGATGGTCTGCTTGTTGCGCACACCCGCGAACTCCGGCTGAGAGTGGTATATATCCGGCGAGGATCCCACCATCACCAGGCGTCCTCGTTCACCGAGCACCTCTCGAGCCTGCCTGCTGGTGGACGTACTTCCTACAAAGTCGAATGCCACGTCCAGACCAAGACCCTTCGTGATCTCCCTGATATACGACGTCATGTGTCGATTGGCTGGATCGAGTGCCACATCCGCACCCAGCTTCAGCGCCCTCTCTCGAGCCACGGGACATTCGTCAAGCGCAACGATGGGTGACGCACCGCAAATACGGGCCAACTGCACCATATGCGTACCGAAACTGCCGAGCCCCCAGACACCGACGGCTTCAGCGGGCCGCAGCCTTGCGGTATCGAGAGCTCCGTATGGAGTGGATACAGCCCCGGAAAGCACTGTCGCGTATTCCAGCGGGATCGAATCGGGCACAGCGACCAGCGCAGTGGCGGAGGTGACAGTGTACTCCGCCCACGCACCGTCGTAGTGGGTCGCCATCATTTGAGGCTCCGTACAGTTGTCAGCACCACCTCCCATTCTGCAGTCGGCGCAACTGCGGCACTCCCGCACCGCCGTCATGACCACCCGATCGCCAGGCGACCAGAACTTCACACGCTCGCCGACCGCCATGACCAAACCCGCCGCCTCACGACCTGGCGTGAAGACCGGCGACACGGGCTTTACGCGACCCTCGATCCTGTTCACGTCGTACTTGCCGACACCGCAAGCCACCACCCTGACGACGACCTCATCCAGATCGGGAACAGGCAGCGGCACTTCATCGACGGTCAAGGCGCCGGTGTCCGAATCGAATCTCACCGCACGCATGGTGGCCGGAAGCTGTCCGTCCGCACCGATTTTCTCCATCACCGCGGCCCGCGGGCATGAGATCACGCGGTACGAAGAACCCTCCCCCATTGCCACTCTCCCTCGGACACTCAGCCGACGAGACCAGCCAGCGCCAGCCTGACCCAGCGCATGCGGGCCCTCATGGATTCAAGCCTCCGCCAGCAAATTCAGCAAGATAGGACCACCGGAGTCCGGTCTTTCGGCGTGAAAAGCTGCCCAAAACTCCCCTGTATCTCTCCGCAGCTCCCAAAGGCGGTTAAATCTGTTATTACCGTCAGCGAGCAGTGAAAGGGAAGGTATGAAGCCCGAATCTGCGGCCCTTTACCTGATCATCCTCATGTCCGCGCTGGCCGGCTGCTCCGGCGAGTCCGGGCAGGCGCCTGCCCCTTCCCTTCCCACTGTCGACAGCAGGACGACGACGCTGCAGGGGTCCTTTCAGACTTTGAACCATCGTCCCGCCAATGACCAGACCGCCTTGCCTGCGTTGATCACCTACCGAACCGACCTCGTCCCCCCTGGGGCAAAAGTCACGGTCAGAGTCAGAACCGCCGGCAAGCAGACCTCGGTCACGATGACCACCAAGGGCCTGAACCCCGGTCGGATGTACACGGCCCACGCTCATGCCAAACCCTGCGGCGTCGATCCGAACGGGTCGGGGCCCCACTATCAGAACGTGAAAGACACGGTGCGACCTTCCGTTGACCCAGCGTACGCGAACCCGGCGAACGAGCTCTGGCTCGACTTGATGATCGACGCGAACGGACTTGGCGAAACGACCTCGAACGTATCCTGGATCTTCCGTGAGAAGGAAGCCAATTCCGTTGTTCTGCACGTCGGGCATACCAAGACCGCCGCAGGAGTGGCGGGCACCGCGGGCGAACGCATCGCCTGCGTGACCACCGAATTCGGGCGATAGCCGAACCGCCACTCGGCGGACCTACAGCTATCGGTGGATTTCTGCGTCGACAGTGGCAGGGAGTACAAGAGATCCTTGCCACAGGCGTGGCCCGTACCGGTCGCGAGCTGCGGCAACGGATGGCGCGTTCCGCACCTTCGAGGTAGGCAAGGAGACCTTCACAGCCACCTGGACCAATGGCACCTTTTGCCGACCGCCAATTGTCGCGCACAGCGCGGGGACAGTCAGCCAAAAACATCGCCGTGTCCAGTCAACGGTTCCGGCAGACGCGGGAATGCGCTGAATCCTGGGCTCCCGCGACAGATCCGAATGTCTCCACAAGGGCGATACGTTCAGCATGGACGGATGCGGTCGGTGGCTGATGTGACGGTGGAGGCGCCTGACGCGCACGAGGCGGGGAACCGGGGCGAAGTGAAGCTTCGTCACCCAGCTCCCCGCCTTGCCTTGCCTCGCAAAGGCCTACGATCCGAAGAACACCGAGGCGAGCTGATCGTCGAAGTCGATCGTGGCGAGGTCCGCGACATCACCGTCGATCACCACGGACCTACCTTTGCAATCCTTTTCGCTCCACAGCTTCAGGGAACCGCTCACCGAGACCGACGACGTGACATTCGGGCGTGCCACGTTTTTGCAGCCTGGCCCCGCGATACCCTGCGAAGGCTCGTTGTCACTGAAGTTCTTGCCGTCGAACAGGATCGCACTGGTCGAACTCTGCCGATCTTCCGGAGCGGCCTGCTCCGGCGGCGCAGCTTCGGCGGGAGATTCGTTCAACCTTTGGGCTTTCTGCCCTGCCGGTGCGACGCCGAACCAGGTTCCCCCGACACCCTGCCCCTTCGTGTCGCCAGGCTTGACGTCCTTCGCGAAGCGATAAACCGGCCAACCACCGATCGTGACCTGCAGCGATCCGTCGTTCCTCTTGACTGTCCCGACCGCGGACTTCTTGACCCCGGCGAGGAAGATCTTGCTCCCCGTGTTCACAAGCACCGGGGGCCACGTCTTCGCACATGCACCATCGCATGTGGACTTTGACGGTTTGGCCGTGTCCTTGTCGAAGCGGTAGAGAGTCAGGCCGGCACCGTTGACGACGACCGGGCCAAGGGCTCCCGCCTCGGCCGCCCTGAGCTGCACCCATGTCCGGGAGACCTCTTGCGTCGCCGTGTTCGGCGTACCGTCGGTTCCGACCGCCCAGTCGCCCGTGCCCGGTTGAGCGTTGTTGGCTTTTGCTGTCCCCGCGGCGAGGAGAACCGGGGATGCACCCGCATTTACCTGTGCGGCTTCCTGCGCCGGAGTCGAAGCAGGACTATCCGAACCGCAAGCCGCGAGCGACAGCGCCGCGGCGGCAATGAATACAACCGACGATACTGCTCGTTTACTGCGCATATCCTTCTCCCTGCAACCTTGGTTTCCAGATCTTCTGGAACCCCTACGTTATCGACACGCAAGCGTCACCCAAACGGTTCAGCGAAAATCAGTGTCTTATTTCCACGTAATTCAGGAAGAAAGTCACGAATGTTGCAGGTCAAGATTTCGAGGACTTCAGTCTAAAGATACTGCCCCTTGAGGCAATCGCGTCGCAGATCTAGGCGGCCAACTCTGTTGTCTCGGCGAGAACTGCGGCTCCTGCCTTTGTCACGACAGCTCTGGTCGACTTCCCGAAAGACACTTGCCGCTCTCCTTCGATGAGGCTCAGCTCCAGCAGCCGGTGAACCGCGGCATGATCGCACCATCCGCCGTCGACCGCGAGGTCCGGCTCACAACAGGCGATCAACATGCCACGTCCGGACGCCACAGCCCGTAAGATCGCATACTCCCGCTTGGTCAACTCCATCCCACTCACCCGTCTCGACTCGACTTTTCTTCCCTTCTACTGTCGGTCTCGTCACTTCATTACTTCTCTATGGACTGCCCGCTTGCGGGTCATCACAGGCCCTGCGGGTAAAATGGACAGTAGGTAAGGAAAAGGGCAACCATGACCTCGTCAGTTAGGGTGACCTCAGCTAGTTCCGCGATGGTGAGGTATGAGCTGGAGGTTGGAAAGAAATGGCCGGCGCTGATCGGACACTGTGGGTCGCCCTACTCGGCGACGTCGTTGCCCGCGCGGGAAGCCTGGCGATCCCCCTCGGCGCTCCCCGGCAGCGAGCAGTGCTCGCCATCCTGGCCACACGGGCAAATCAGACGGTTTCGCGCAGTGAACTGATCGACGGGGTGTGGGGAAGCTCTCCCCCCCCTTCCGTCGAGGGCAGTGTGCACACTTACATCCATGGGCTACGCCGAGCGCTGTCCGTGGCAGGCGAGGACATACTGACGAGGACCGGGTCGGGTTATCAACTCGCGATCGGCCCGGACGACCTCGATCTTGCCGTGGTCGAGACGCGGCTCCGACAGGCACGACTTGTCGCCGTGTCCGGCGACAAGTCGGCGGCGTCCGACCTCATCGCCGACTGCCTCAAGCTGTGGCGCGGCGTTCCGCTGTTCGGTATTCCTGGCCCATTCGCCGACACGGAACGCGTACGCTTGACCAAGCTGCGTTACCAGCTTGTCGAGGAGCGAGCCGATCTGATGCTCGCCACCGGCAGGCACCAAGAGTTGATCGCCGATCTGACCGAGGCCGTGGAAGCGGAACCTTTCAGCGAGCGTCTGCGCGCTCAGCACATGCTCGCCCTGTATCGAAGCGGACGGCGGGCAGACGCCCTGACCGAGTTCGACACGGTCCGGCGGCTGTTCATCGACGAGCTCGGGCTCGATCCCGGCGCCGAGCTCACGGAGCTGCACGTCCGGATGCTGCGCTCCGATCCCGATCTCGCACCGGCACCGGCACCGGCACGGGAGCCTCAATCGGGTTCGCCGATTCCCGCTCAGCTACCCCATGAAGTGCCCGACTTCGTCGGCAGGGCGAGCGAACTCGACCAACTCTCGGCCTGGCGGACCGCGACGGAATCGGTCGGTCACGCACTCGTGATATCGGCCATCGACGGCGTCGGCGGCATCGGCAAGACCTCACTCGCGGTGAGGTTCGCCCGGCGTATCGCGGGGGACTACCCCGATGGCCAACTCTATCTCGATCTCCGCGGGTTCGACCCGAGTCGTCCGCCCCTCACCACTGCCGACGCGCTCGGCCAGCTACTCTGGGCTCTCGGAAGCTCCAGCCGTCGCCAGGAGCCGGATGCGCTCTCCTCGCTGTACCGCAGCCTGCTTTCCGGCAAACGGGTACTCATCTTGCTGGACAACGCGGCGTCGACCGAACAAGTGCGTGAACTGCTTCCTGGGGAGTCGAACAGCCTCATTCTCGTCACCAGCCGTAACCGCCTTGCGGGCCTGGTCGTACGCGATGGAGCACGGCGCCTGACGCTCGGCCTGCTGCCTGAGGCTGATGCCCTGGAGCTGCTGCGCGGTACTGTCGGTCACGAACGCATCGACGCCGAACCGGAGGAGGCTGCGAGACTCGCCCGGCTTTGCGGCTACCTTCCGCTGGCTTTGCGAGTCGCAGCGGAGAAGATCTCTTCCAAGCCGGAGTCGACACTTCGCGCTCATGTCGAGAAGCTGAACGAGGAGCAGAGCCGCCTGGACGCGCTGGATGTCGATGACGACGAGATGTCGTCGGTCAGGGGCGTCTTCTCCTGGTCGTACAAGTCGCTCGAACCGGCGCTCGCCCGAACGTTCCGCTACCTCGGACTGGTGCGCGGCCCCGGCATCTGCGCCGCCGCTGTCTCCGCCTTGATCGACGAACCTGCCTCCGAAGCCGAGAAGCAGCTCCAGACCTTGAGTGATCAGCATCTGCTCGGCAGCTCGGACGGCCAATTCCATTTTCACGATCTCATCAGGGTCTACGCCGGCGAGCTTGCGCTCAGCGAGGAAACCCCGGAACAGCGTTCGTCAGCCCTTCGTGAACTCATGGTCTGGTACCTGTTCAGTGTGCGGGCGGCGTTGCTGTGTGTTCTGCCGGGCTTCCCGCTCGTCCCGCCGGGCGTACCGGAAACGCGGCACGCGCTGCCGAAGATCGACACCCGCGAGTCGACTTATGCCTGGTACGAAGTCGAAGCGCCGAACATCCTGGCACTTACCCAGCACGCGGCGGAGCTGGGTGAACACGAGATCGCCTGGCAACTCGCCTGGTGCATGTACGAGCACTACTATTCGACGGGCCTGCTCACCGAGTGGATCGAATTGCTGACGATCGGACTTTCCTCTGCTGAACAGCTGGAGGATCCGGAGCCACAAGCACGGATCTTGACGCAGATCAGTATCGCGTACTCCCGGATCGGACAGAACGAAACCGCGGTTCAGTGCCTTGAGCGCGGCCTCGCAATCATTCGCGGAACAGACAACCAGTACATCACGCTGCGCTTTTTGGTAAACCTGGCTTCGACATTGCGCGAAATGAAACAGTACAATGAGGGAATACGTTACGCACAAGAGGCAGTCGAACTGGCATTGAAAGGCGATGACCACTACACGAAAGCCGGAAGTCTCGATTCCCTGTGCGAACTGTACGCCGAGTCCGGCCAACCAGAAGAAGCACTCAAATACGGTGAGATCGGCCTCGAATCCGCGAAAGCAGCAGGCGCAGGCCTACTCGAGGCCAATATTCTTGTGAACATGGCTCACGCTCATCGCGATCTAGGCGATGTCACGTCGGCGACGCGGGAGTACGAGGCAGCCCTGGACCTCTGCGAAACACTGGGCGACCGCTACCACGAAGCGCTGGCGCTACTGGGAATCGCGGTACTTCATCGCCGGACATCCCGCTATGACGAAGCTCGTGAACCGGCGCAGCGCGCACTCGACATTCTCGTTCGTCTCGACGCCGAAGAGGTTGATGTCGCTCGCGCCTTGCTCTCGAACTTGGATACCGAAGGGCCAGCCGGACCGAGCTAATCGACTTCGTTCGACCTACGAGACGACTGTAGTATGACAGACTGAGATTTCGGCGGCAAACCTTCCCCACGCGTGCCTCTTTTGACCGAACGGCAGGGATGTTCCGGCAATACCGATCTCTTTCACCGGCCCACGCTTGAAGAAACTGTCCGCTGAATGCCGGAGACAACAGCAAGAAGCTACGGCCTTGATCTTCAAGATCACCGAAAGTAACTTAACCCGACAAAACCGGCCATGCCGTTGGGACGCACAGCAGGTAAAAGCGGCTAAATTGTCTTCCCCTATTTACCCGGTTTGATCGCCTAGAATAGGCGTACGTGGCCCTCGGTTGGCGCCTCGAAGCACAGGCGGTCTCTCTTGCGAGACTCTGCCTCCGCGGCGCACTAACGGCTTCCGAGGGTCATGGATGAACGACAGCGGCCCGCTCTCCGGCTACGACAACCTCCTGGAGAGCGGGTCGCTGTCGCCCGGTCAGAAGACGGGCTCTCCCCAGTCACCTTTTGCTCACCGGCTGGACCTTGCCGAGCGTCTTTCGGACCCCCTCAGCTCCCCGGAGACTCGGCGACAGCGCATGGCGGACTTTCGCCAAGACCAAACGAAAGTTTTCGAAGCCTTTACCCCAGCGAACCGCAGCGCATCTCGGATCATGACGGTATCCATGGGCAAGGAGAAAGCCTCAGCGGTTCCAAGGCCGAGCTCGACGCCGGGCCCGGGCCGACGGCCCGACCAGCGGCGAGCTGGACGAACTGGCGGCGTTGGAGGCGGAGAACCGGTGAACTATTTCAGGTCTCCCGAGCCGCCTATCACGCCCACCGCGGGCAGAGATCACACCACGGACGGAAACTGATCGCCCGGCTCATGCGAGCACAGGGCCTGCGCGGCCGGATTCGGCTCAGTAGCTCGCCTGCGCTTCAGACGGCTCAAGAAGTGGTCCATACCGGCCGATCGTCACGCGACGACTTCAAGGCTTCCATCGCGCGGCCGAGCGCAACGCTGTCCACGGCAGACGGGGGGCCGCCTGCGGCTTCGATGTGCGCGACCAGCTCGGGATCAGGAGCGAGCTGATGGTGCTCGAGGTAGTAGGCGACGGCATCGGTCCAAACCCAAGTACCGTCCGTCCGGAAACTCGTCGGCACCACAGCACCCTGTGCCGTATCCACGACGTCCTCCAGCATCGCCGTCGTGACGAGCAGCGCGGTTCCCGAACCGAGGTAAGAGATGAGCGCGTTCCGCGTGTCCTCATCGGTGATCTTCGCTCGGTCAGGCTCGAATCTGGGACCTGTCTCAGGATCAACCTCGTCGAAGATCCTTGCGACCTTGATCTCGACATCGCCCGCGGCCGACCAGAGGAGCTTCCCTTCCACTCGCACGGCAAGCTGGTAGTCCGGCCAGCTGCTGCGCACGGACAGCAGCTCGACCTGCGGATCGCGTTCCCCTGCCGCGATCAGCCGCGCCTGGATCCGGCCGACCAGTTCAGGCAGCTCGGCGGTACCGCTCTCCTCGTCGTCCACTTCGGCCACGTAAACCACCCGAGGTCGCGGATATCGCGCACCGCCCACAGGACGCCGCACGGCACTCCACAACGCTCGCATGCCGGGCTCCTCTTCGACCGCCGCCAGCAGATCCTCCGCAGCGAACGCGGCAACCGTCATGGGGCTGTTCTCACCCTCGCCCTCCTGGAGGTCCACCTCATGCCACTCCGCCGAGAAGCGCCACAAGAGGGGCGTGTTGTGAGGAGCGAGTTCGACCGCGTGCAGGACCTCGGGACTCACCCCATCGCTCTCCAGCAACTCGGTCAGCGTGTCGAGATCATCCTCGCTCAGCGGCAGCACTGTCCTCCTGCCCGCGAACGCGAGAACCTCCGCGACCTCGCCGCAGCGATCATCGGCCAGGAGGCTGCGTGCGCTGGCCAGCAGCTCGTCAGGCAACCAGCCGGCGACGCGCAGAAGTGTTTCGTGCAGCGCGAAACTGTAAGGGTGACTCATTCACCGCTCCCGGGTCGGCCAGGTTTATTCGACCATTCTGACTCGAACCGGTTGAAGCCTGCTGCCCGCATGCGGCCGGAGTGCCCAAAAGTACAGTTTCCACGAACATTCAGCCGCCGCCAGGAATCGGACCAGCCGCGCCGGCTACCGGGCGGAATCGTCGCCGCGCGCACGGCGCACGCCAGGGCGCATAGCGGTGACGACGGCCGTGGCCACGACTAAATGCATGAGCATGAGGGCGATGACATTTCCGATGGTCACGCCTGCGTTCAGGAGCAACAGATCGGGAATCCACGTCAAGACGAGCGCCGCCGGGACGACCACGCGCAGTGCCTTCGGCGCATAGCGGGCGACCAAAGTCCAGCCGATAGCACCGATGACGATCCCGATAACAGTGGCGGGCAGGAATTCGACCGGGGCGAGTCCGGTTCGGACACCGCCAGAGACGAGAGTGCCCGCCGCCAGCGCGATGGCCGCGTTGGCGGCCGCGGCCGCCAACGCGGCCAAACCAAGTCGTGTCGCTACAGCAGGTGACTTCGCAAGCGTTGCGGTCATGACCACTCCATAGTTGTGCTGGGTTGCGTGTGCAACTCAACGCTAAGTGACTTGCATGTTAAAGTCAACTGTGGTTCAGATAGTCTATGGACGTGGTGCGTGAGAACGGTGAACCGGCAGGATGGCTCGAGACAGGCCAGGGCCACGCTTGGCTCAACCTGGTGAAGGTCCTGCTCGCACTCCCCGGCACCCTCGAAAGTCAACTCTTGCGGGACGCCGACCTGACCCTGCTCGGCTACATGATCCTGTCCCGCCTGGAGGCCGTTCCCGAGTCGACGCTGCGCATGAGCGTGGTCGCGCAGATGGCCAACGGATCGCTTCCACGCATCTCACATGCCGTGACGCGACTCGAAGATCGCGGCTGGGTGAAACGCACGGTCCGCACAGGACAGGGCAGGCGCTTCACTGTCGTGAGCCTGACCGCCGAGGGACGTACTCACGTCCGGACGGCGTCCCCCGAACACATCGCGAATATCCGCAGACTGGTCATCGAGCCTCTCGGGGACGAATTCATCACAGTCGCCACCGCTGCCGGGCGCATCGTGGAAGCTCTGGGACTCCCGACCTGACGCGAGCAGGCTGAACAGAGCCGACTCCCACCAGAGGGAATTTCGGGCAGATCACGGCGCCGAAAACACCCTGGCACGCTCAGGGCCGGTCTCACAACGTCGAAGTCCCGCCATCATTCGGGGAAGCGCGCCGGGCGGCGATGATCACTTCGCCCGGCCAGCCGGGCTGTCACGGACGAAAGCCGGCAACGGTAGAATCCACGAGTCGGGACTTTGGGGCAATACTTCCTAGGAGACGGTCATGACAGTGACGGGCAAAGTGGTTCGATATGACGAGTTGCGCGGCTACGGTTTCGTGGCCCCTGACAGCGGAAGTGAAGACGTCTTCCTGCACGTCAACGATCTCACTTTCGACAAGCGCCTCCTCGCCGCCGGCGTTCATGTCCAGTTCTGCACCGAAGAGGGTGAACGTGGCCTCAAAGCCTCGGAAGTGCGGCTAGTGGACCGCGGCGGGGACGAGTCGTCAACCCCGCGCGGGGGAACCGTTCACCCCGAAGCCGGGGGCGACCACGACGTGCTGACCGCCCAGGACCTCCGCGATGAAGTGACCGAAGTCCTCCTGCTGGGCAGTCCACTGCTGACAGGACAGCAGATCGTCGAGATCCGGCAGGGATTCATCGCCTTGGCGCTCACACACGGTTGGGTCAGCGAGTAGCAGGCGGCCCTTCAATCACGAAGAGTACTTACTCTCTCACGAATGTGCACTATTTCCGTGGAGGTGGAATGAAGTCTCACCATCGACACTGGAAACATGAACGACGATACGCAACGGCATGCCCGGGACGGTTTTGCACCTGATCACGAGGTGCACCAGCACACGGTGCTCTTCACTCACAGGACCATGGGAGAACACGACCTGGCGCTCGAGGTCGCGCTGAGCTACGACACCCGCGATCCCTATGCGGTCAAAGCCAGTTTTTCCACCGGAACCTCTCATGAGGTCGAGTGGCTGTTCGCCCGTGAACTGCTCGCGGTCGGCATGCTGGCCAAGGCCGGCTACGGTGACGTCAAGTTCAGTCCGTGCATTGACGACTTCGAGGCCATTCAGGTCGAATTGGAATCCCCGGCAGGCGTGGCAACCCTGACAGTATCCGCCTGGGCTCTCGCCAACTTTCTCGAATGCACCTACGACCTGGTCCAGCCTGGCGACGAATCATCCTGGATCGATTTCGATCACGAACTCCAGCGACTTGCGTCGAGCTAGCGATGGACGGCAGGAATCCGTCGTCGGCGCACGAATACGCGATTGCGCTTCACCGCCGAAATCATTGTCATCAGCACTTTCAGACATAACTGCCATTGCTGCCGTTCTTCGCATACCGAAAAGCATGATCAGCGCTGAGGGCCAGCGGCCCTATCGTCAATCACAGGCTTCCGTCCCGCTAACAGGCAGGACAATCGCACGCGAAAGACACGGTCGGTAAATTGGCTTTCCGGTGCCGGTCCGGCGAGCGCGGTCGCTGCGGCGACCAGCGTGACCGCCGCTCCCGCGCAAGCCGCCGAGGGACAGATCCTCGCTGCGGGATCCGCCAAGCTCGCCACGGTCTACGGCGTCCGCGTGCTCGACAACTCCGGCAGCGGCACCACCGCCGGTGTCATCGCGGACATCGAACTTGGGTCACCCGTAACCACGTCAAGCCCGCCACGGCCAACATGAGCCTCGGCGGCGGCGCCTCCACCACCCTCGACGACGCCGTCCGCCGGTCGATCGCCGCAGGCGTCACCCACGGCGTGGCCGCCGGGAATTCCAACGCGAACACCTCGGGCTACTCCCCCGCCCGCGTGACCCAGGCGATCACCGTCGGCTCGCGGTCCAGCTTCTCCAACTACGGCAACCTGGTGGACATCTTCGCGCCGGGCACGAACATAACGGCGTCGTGGAACACCAACGACACCGGAAACCCAAGTGGCTTGACTGCGACGTGAATAGGGTTCAGGTCCTCCACGAATTTGTTCACCGAAAGGTGACTACGCAATCGGCGTAGATAGATACCTGAGGCTATGCACATACCTAAAGGGCGGTGTGCTCATGGTGGGTGGAACTCCTTAGGATGGCGGCATGAGCAGCTGTTCACCGCCCTCGGAATCCCTTAGCGCTCTTCTTGAACAGGTCGGGCCCGCGCTGTCACGTCTGCGGCGGCGCACCGCCGGCGGACGTTGGGACCTGACGCGCAATCTGGTCCTGAACCTGGTCGCGGACTCGCTCGGTGAGATGACGATCAGCGGTATCGCCACCGAAATGAGGGTTACCCGGCCCGTCGCAAGCCGCACCATCGCCGCCTGTATCGTCGACGGACTGTTGCGCCACGCGGACTCCCCATCGAACGGGCGACGCACCGTCCTTGAACTCACTGACGCCGGTGACAGGGAACTCCGTCGCTACGCCTCCGAACAGCGCGAGACCTTCGAACGCATCACTGCGACGTGGGAACCGGCCGAGCGCCTGCAGTTCGCCCAGTTCTTGATCCGTTACAGCCAGGGCACCGGCACTCGGCCCTCGATGACACACCACCACGACGGGGCTTACGCATCCGCAACTGTCGCGCACGGGACTGAATCGCCCACAAGGACAGCCTACGGTTCGGTTCTCACATCAGCCCGCGAAGAAGCTCCTTTGCCGTCACCGCGCCCCTAGTCAATACTCAAGTGTCCTGGATTAGAGCTTCTCGCCAGGCCCTTTCACCCCATTCCGCGTCGGCAAGCAGTCCGGCCTTGCCATCGACCCCGCGGTGGCGATGGCAGTGCGCAAGCCACCGAACAGCGATTGCCACTCGGAGCCTCGTATCAGCCCTATGCGAAACGGCCAGTACGACAGCTCCACGACTGCGACCAGGAACGTCTCCGGCAGAGGCGACAGACGTCCTGGTAGAAAGTGACCGGCGGAAGTGCTCAAAGTCTCCTTAAGCGTTATCCGCAAGCACCTTTTTCTTCGCCGGGCGCACGTGTAAGAGACGAAGTTTGTGCGTGCTGGTGGCCGAGGATGAAAAGGTGATGGCGACCGCGATATGCGATGGCCTCACTGGGCACGCCGACGAGGTCTGCCGCACGCTCGTCTCGAATCATCCGGCGACTCGGGATCTTGCTGGTCACCGCCGCGTCCACGATTGGAAACCACGTCAGCCTGGCCCCGGCGCGACACCAGCTGGCGCGCGGTCCTCGCCTGCCTTCCTTGGCATAGACAGTTGATTCCGTGAAAATCACGTGAAGCTCAGTGAGGCGCCATGGCTGTCCATAGAGGACACTTTGCGAGTCAAATCGTCCGATTAGATACAGTATGTCCATATCGTCAAGGTTGTGAAGGCCTCCATGCTTACCCTCAGAGTCAATGCCAGGAACTTAAGGGGCAGCGCCTGAGGTTCTCGGGGCTGTCCACAAAGGACTCGTGCCGCGTCGAATTATCCGGTTGGCCGTCGTTTGTCCGAGTCCTCTGCTGTGTGAAGGCCCCCTTCCTTGCGCCTGGCGCAAGGAAGGGGGCCTTCATGTACTAGAGAACGCGAGAGCATGTTCACTTCCCGCGGGTGACCCGTCCTGGTCCTGCCACCGTCCTCCCAAGATCCTGTCTGACCAGGGCAAACACGTCAGAAACGCCCACGCCATCAACCTTAAGTTCCTGGCATTGACCCTCAGAGTAGGCAAGGAGGCCTTCACGACCTTGGTTCGCACCGGAATCACTCATCTAGAAGGAGCTCATCGTCCTTGAGGAGTTGCTCCCCCGTCGGCCGAGACCCGACGGGGGACTCTTCAGCTCTCCCTACGCGAATTGGAGCGACCTAGTACCTGCGGCGACGACGCTGGACGGTCGGTGCTCTCGGGATCCTTGCCGCGAAGCGGACCGTCGTCTTCGGCGGCGGGCGAAGGCGGCGCAGCAGGTCGCCCAAGTACCACGGCCCCGTCTCCCGCGCCATTCCAGACAACGCCGTCGGGCCCGATCAAACCAGAAGGATGACGATTGTTCGTCGAATCATCCGGCCCTTGGACCCCTCGGGACATCGGCCCCCCATAGCCACCCATGAACGAGGAGTCGCCACCCACACGCCCTGTTCCGGCACCGGCGGGCGCCAGAGGTGGCGCGTCCAGCGGTGCGATGGCGTCCAAGCCTCCGTTGACCGGCCGGAACGTCGGTGAAGCCGGTAATGCGGCTTCCATCGGTGCCTTACCTGGATGCGGCGGCCCCGCCGCATGCCCGGCGGGGCTGGGAAGAGCCGCTGAGCCCGGCTGATGCGGCGACGGCACGTGGCCGGGACCGCTCGTGTGTGCGGGCATGGCCGCGGCGGGGGCCGGAACGGGCGTCGGCGGCGCGGCGGGCACGGATGCCGACGCGGCGGTCGCCCTTGCCACCTCGGGCGCTGGTGTCGAGGCTGCCGTAGAGGGCTGCGTCGCGCCCGCCACCGGTGGCACCGAGGATACGGGTGGCCCATGCGACACCGGTCCCGCAGAGGTGGCTACGACTTCTCCGGCTTTCGCACTCGGCTCGACCTGCTGATCTTCAGTCTCGACCGGGTGCTTGGCGACGCTGGTCTTCTGCTTCGGCGCACTCGGCCGGGCTTCAGTGGCTTTCACGGTCCGGCCCAGCACGGCAGCGACCTCAGAGTGCCGCTTTTCGCTTTCTTGCCCGGACATGGGCAACGGAGCGGGCGCTGCGCCCCGTCCCAGCACGGCAGGTACCACACGATCACCTTCATCCCCGGCTGATCGTGGCGAAACAGTCTGCCGGCCCGGCGCCGCAGGCCCGGCCTGGTTCGACACGCCCAAAGACGCGAACGCGGCGAAAGGTACCGGCGAAGGGCCGGCTTGCGCACCGGTTCCGCCCAGATGGTGCCCGGTCTGAACGACAGCTTGAGGACCAGGCGTGGCGAACGTAGCCGCGCCCCCGCCCCCGCCACTCCCCTGAGCTCCGCCAGTGGCATTGACACCCGCGGGTTGCTCAGTGACGGCTTCGGGCAACGGCAAGATGCCCACTCCTAGGTCCCGGTACGCCGTACTCAGGTCATGCAGCACCTGGCGGACGGCCGCGATATCCCCCTGCCGGTTCTGCGTCTGCAGGTCACGGAGCCGTTGCTGCGCCCGGGCCAGCGCGTCGCCCGCCTGGCGCAAAGCGGCTCCATAACCGGGGCTGGCCATCGCTTGCACCACGGCGCCGGTCAGCCCGGTCAGCCGCAGCACCAGATCTTCGAACGACTCCGCGACCCTGCCGTTCCACGCTTCCCACATGTTCCGGGTTTCACGCTCAAGATCGTCCTGAATCTGCTCAAGCCGCGCCGTCGCGTTGTCGAACGCAGCCGCGCGCTCGTAGAAGCCGTCCGGGCTCACCTCGTTGATCAGCTGCGAGAGCTGCTCGACAGTGAGGTATTGCAAGGCCGGATCGTCGACCGGAGGCTGTTCGCGGGTATCCACGGATCAATCCCTGCCCAGCACCTGGTTCTGCGCGGAGTTGCCGTCTCCGTCGCCCCAGGCGCCCTCTTCGGCTTGCATCCAGATCTGCGGTTCCCGTTCCTTCTCACCCTGCTGACCTCCGCCGCCCATACCGCCGCCGCCCATCGGCGCACCACCGCCCATCGGCATGCCACCGGGGGCCGCCGCGCCTCCCGGCGGGCCGGCCGGGACGCTGCTGGGGCCGCCCTGCGTGTTCACTGAAGCGGCGGCGGGCGACATGGGCTGGGTGTCGAACCTTCCGGCACCCGGCCCACCGACACCCGGCCCAGCAGCACCCGGCCCACCGACACCCGGCCCAGCAGCACCCGGTCCACCGACACCGGTGCCACCGGAACCTCCGCTGGCGCCGAGACCGGTGACCGCCGGTGCATGCGAGGTGAGGCCGACACCGCCAGAACCGCCACCGGTGCCGCCGGAGCCACCCCCGATATCACCGCGAGGCGACTCGACGGCTTCGTTGCCCGGTGCCAGGAATTGGCGCATGGCATCGCCGTTGTCTTCCGGTTTGACGCCGTCGATGGCCTGGTGCATGGCGTCTTTGGCGTCGGCCAGTGCCTGCCGTTCGGCGGGCGTGTCACCGGGCTTGGCCAGGTCGTCGATCGCCTTGCCCGCGGCGTCTTTGGCTTCCTGAAGCGCCTTGTCGTGTTCAGGGCCGCTGAGGTCGGGGGCATCGTTGATCTGATCGATGGCCTTGTCAGCCGCCGCTTTGGCCTCGTCCAGCGCGTGCTGCCGCGCCGGATCGTCTTCAGAAGCGCGAAGCCCGTCGATCGCCTTGTTCGCCGTATCCTTCGCGTCCGCGACCTGCTGGAAGTGCTCCGGAGCCGCCGTCTTGCCGATCGCGTCGCTCACCGCGTTCTTCGCGTTTTCAAGCGCTTCCTTGCGTTCGGGATCGTCAGTACCGTCGATCAGACCGTCGATCGCCTTCGTAGCCGCCTGCTTGGCATCCAGCAACGCCCCGCGGTCCTCGGCGCCCGCGCCCCCACCCGCGGCCCCACCTCCGCCGGTGGTCCCACCCTCTTTGCCAACGCCGTCTATCGCGTCCGTGGCGGACTTCTTGGCGTCTTCCAGAGCCTGCTGTGTGGCCGCCGAATCGCCTGGCTTGGCGAGGTCGTCGATCGCCTTCGAGGCGGCGTCCTTGGCGGCGTCCAGTTTTTCATCCCCAGGACCGCCGGTGAGCTGACTCTCTGGCAAAGCATTGGGATCCGTGAGCCCGTCGATCGCCTCGCCCGCGGCCTTTTTGGCATCATCCAGCGCCTTTGTGCGCTTCGGGTCTGTCGACTGAGCACTAAGGCCGTCGATCGCCTTGCCTGCCGCGTTCTTCGCGTCCGTCAACGCCTGCGGCACCGCCGGTGCGCCGCCGCCACCGGCATCAGTGCCTGCACCCGGCTCTCCGGAACCGCCCGTGTCCCCACCCGGCGTCCCCCCGCCTGAGGCCCCGCCCGAACCCCCGGCGGGATCCGTCAGACCGTCGATGGCTCCCTGCGCTGCCTGCTTGGCATCGTCCAGCGCTTTCGTGGTCTCCGGATCCGCTGTCTCCCCCTTGAGCCCGTCGATCGCCTTGCCTGCCGCGTCCTTGGCATCGGACAACGCCTGCTGAGTCTCCGGACTCGACCCCTGTTGACCAGGTGCCGACGGTGACTCTTGTCCAGTTTCCGACGACGGCTCGGTCGGCGTGTCCTGGCCCGCTTCCGTTCCGCCCGGCAAGCTAGAAGTCACCGGGGAAAGCGGAGTCGCGTCCGCGGGGTTCCCCTCGCTGCCCCCTGCCCCCGGCTGATCGGGCCCGGTCGACTGCACGGGCGGACTTTTCACCGGCGCGTCGGGCGCCTTGTCATGCTCCCGCGTCTCCGTAGGCGGCGCGTCCTCTGGCTTGGGTGCTTCCCCGTCCTGCTGTTTGCGGTCCTTCTCGTCACCCGGCTGGGGAGGAGTCGCCTCGGTGGGCGCGTTGGGCGGCGCGGGGGCTGGGCTCGGGTCCGTCCCCATCCAGTCCGTGGCCGGTGCGGTAGTAGCGGTGTTGCCGTCGGAGATATAGAGCGGGACCAGGTCCGCGCCCCGATCGCTGTACTGGTGTCCCAAGGCCACCAAAGCTTCCTGCAGAGCTCGCAGAAGTGCGGCGTCCATATTCTTGTACATCTCCGCAGTGTCAGTCTTTAATTGCGCACCGATATTCAGGACCTCTGAAACCGTCTGAGCGTTCTGAATCCGATTATTGGCGCCATTTTTCAACGTTTCAGCAAAGTTGTCCGCCGTCTCTTTTGACAACTGCTGAGTTCGCCAAAAGCCATCGGCGAAAACCTGAGAAGCGTGCCCGATGTTGCCCATAGAAGTGCCGAACTGCTTCTCAGAGAGAGTCTTGTATACATCTTCACTGGTGTTCAGAATCGCCGTCGCGTACTTGTTGAATCCGTCGCCGGTATCGCCCTCCAAGGCATCACGCATTGCCTTGATCTCTTTGGCGAACCGTTCGTTGATCGCACCAAGAGCTTCGGTCGCAGCCTTGACATCCGCCTCGAGCGTGTACCACTCCTCCGCGGAGGTGGACCTCGAAATGCTCGCCTTTGAACCATCCGAGTTGTACACAATGTCGTTCACGGCGCCGTTGATCGCCTCCAGCGACGAGAATTGCGACGGGTCCACCCCAGGCGCGGACGACGCGTACTGGCCGACCAGCGTCGGCGGAGTTTTCTCGGGCATCGATCATCCTTAACAGGGAGGGCGGCCATCACCGAGGCCGACGGACACAGCGGATATGCGGGCCGATCTTTGTTCCTGATTCGAGCGAGCAGGTCAGGTGGCGACCGGCTCGTTCAGGTTCTGGGCGTATCCGTCGCCGGCGTGGGACTTGTTGTCAGCACCGGGATCCGCGGTGTAGTTGTGCTGCTTTTCTTCCGTGTCGTCATCGAAGGCGTTGACCCCTCCAATGACCTTGGATTCGAGTTCGCCGAGACTGGACTTGATCTTGTCGGCGTTTTCACCGTCGGCGTTCTCGAAGTCGTTCGCAATGGCGGTGAGCTTCTTTTCGATCTCCGAGAAGGCGATCTTGAGATGCTCCGCGTGCGCGACGACCCCGTTTCGGCGGTCGTCCACGAGACGCTCCAGCCACACGGCGAGCTCGAACTTCCCCGCGTTCGGCCAGTGCGGTTTCAACGCCTCGAAGGCTTTCATATCGCTCATGATCTGGCCGATGTTCCCCGCGGCCTGCCTGATTGCATCACTGTCGAACTTCGTGGACATAGCCATCTCCTGCTTTTTCCGCTGCGGATTTCACCCGGATCAAGGAAAACGGTGTGCCGGGTGACACGGACCCGGCACACCGCGGTCATCAAAAGGACTTCGCACCGTTCGCGTCGGTGTGCTGCATTCCACTGGCACCGTCACTCAGCGCCCGCTTGAGGTTTTCGAGGTTCTCCCGGTTAGCGGTCAGGTCGTTCCTGAGGTCGTCGGCGAGCGCCTTGTACGCATCCGCGCTCTGCCCCTTCCAGCCTGCGCCGTAGAGCTTCTGCGCATCGCTCGCGAGCTTGTCCGTCTCTTCCTGGATCGTGTTGGCTCGCTGCTGCATCGCGGAGACGCATTCTTCGATCGCCGCGTAGTCGTAGGTGATGGTGGCGTCAGCCATGTCAAGTCTCCTTTTTGAAGTATTTTTTGTTACGCGTTGGCAGGATCAGGAAGCGCCCAGGAAGTTCCCGGTCTCCATGGGGATGCTGAGGATTCGCTGCATGTTCTCGCTGTCCGTCGCCTCGCCCTTTCCGGCCTCGACGCGCATGTTCTGAGCCATGCTCTCCAGGTGCGACATCGCCGACTTGCGCAGCGACTCGACCCAGTTGTCACAGGTGGTCTTCAACGCCTTGGTCGCCGCGCTCGAACTGGCTTCGAGGGTGGTCTGGATGAACGCCCTCAGATCGTTGAGCTGCTTGTCGATGTTCTCCCGGGTCGTGTCATGCGCACTGGCCTGCGCCAGAATGACCTCATTATCGAGATGAGTGGTCTGCGACATTCTCAGTTCCTCCTGCTACTCGCTACTACGACTTGGCGGGCCTTGCGCATCAGCTGCCGCGCGGCCATGTTCAAAGATTAGCCACCGAGAACCACTCGAAAGGCTCTTTCGACGTCTCCAGGCCCGAGGGTAGGGACTCCCCCTACGAAAGGCCGGTCCGACGTCAAGGCTGTACCGCTTGAGTCTCCCGAGCCGCTCCGACACTGAGCGTCGGCCCCGTCGGGAGCAGGTCGAGCAACTGCTTGCGGACAGGCTTCGCCGCACTTTCGGTGTAACCGAGGGCTTTTATTGCCTCCGGGTCTGCCAGTGGATACTTCTTTCCCACTTCGGTGATGAGGTAGATGACGCCCGTGGGCACCGCACCGGAGGCAGGAAGATCCCGGGCGAGGAAGCCTCCGCCCGCCGGTATCCCGATCCGGTCGGCTGTGTTCCCCGTTTGATGGGTACCCAGCGGCACCGAAGCCCGTGTGACGTCGTCACCGGACAGCACCTCGGTCGCCACGATCAGCTCCCCGGCGGCCGTGGTGCTGTGCCTCACACAGGGCTGCGATCCCGGCGGCGGCGTGACGACTTCGGGAGGAACCGCCGGCAGGTCGTTCGCCAGACCGGACGCACCCGTGATCGGCACCCCGGCCAGCGCGGTGGGCCCCACCCGGATGGGCTCGACCGGTGCGCCGGCGGGGTAAGCCTGCCCCGTACTCGCCGCGGCCAGGAGCAGCGCGGCGCCGGTCCGGCTGATCGCGGCAAGACCGTCTCTCCGGACGAGGTACATCTGGTCGGTTCCCAGCGCGGAGTTCCGCACCTGATACAACTGGCCGACCAGACTTTGCCTTCCCTCGATCAACGGACCGTTTTCGCCGGTACCCGGTACGGGCGGCGCACTCAGATCGGTGCCCTGGGGAATCGTATTGAGCCAAACCGGGGCGACGTCGACGGGGCTTACTCCGCCATATCCCAGAGCGGCGATGGCGGAGCGGCTCGGGACCCGGAATCGCTTCCCGTCTGTGACCAGGAAGGTACTCCCTCCCGGCACGGACACCAGGAATGCCTTTTCCTCGCCGGGCGCGGCACCGCCGGGTCCGTCGAGCAACAGACTCACTTCCGCGGGTTTGCCCCCCGGAGAAGCGGCGGCCTGCATGCAGACCGTCCACGAACCGGCGCCGTTCTTGTCCGCCGGGGGCAACGAATCCGGCGCGTCGGGAATACCGATCGGCTGACCGACCGTGGCACCGGCCAGTGCCGCCGGCGCCACCGACGTGACCTCGGAGCTGCCGGACACCAGCCGGGCGGAGGCGAAGTTGAACACAGGGCGCAGTTGACCGCCGAGATAGACATAGCGTGCGCCGCTCACCTTGTTCATCACGATCGCCCCCTCCTGACGCCAGGAGGAGTTCCCTGTGGGAGGCACGAACATACCGAAGATTCCGAAGACCCCCGCGATCACCGCCGCCAGGACGAATCCGAGCACCGTTCCGGTCGTCATCCGTTTGCTCGGTGACTCGAGGACGTCCGGTTTTCCGTGTGTCACAGCGGCGGCCAGCCTGCCCACCACGAAAAAGTAGGCTTGGACTTGATCCTTGCGTGATTTCATCAGCCGACCAGGTTCCGCATGAAGGCGTAGACGTGGAGAACCTGCAGCAGGATCGGCAGGATCGCGATCGCGGTGATCAGCTCGAAGATCTCCACCGCACGGCCCCAGTAAGGACGAAACCGCTTACCTGGGAGGTACTCGCCGCCCAGCAGGAACAATCCGGCGATCATGACGAGGGGGACCACCGCAAGAAAGCGGGCATAGACCGGGAGAGCAGAGCTCCAATAGCCGACGTTGACGAAGATCACGCCGGCGGCGGGCAGCAGCACCGCGCACCGCTGGATCATCCCATTCGGATGGCGGGACCGCAGCAGCAAGAGCAGCGCTATGACCAGTGACAACGTCATGCTCCACGGATCGCCATCGACGACCAGCACCGGTAACAGGATCGTCAGCGCGAGACCGAGCCCCGTATACAGCGCCGTCGAATAGCCGAAGGTCGCCGCCCCGCGTTCCACCACCATCTTGTGTGGCACCGGGTCGATGTCCTCGTGTAGTTCTTCCGCCCCTGTCGGGAGCATCGGCAGCGTCAGTCCGGACAGGCGGAACGCCGCGGTCGGGATGAAGAGCCCCAAGATCAGGGCCAGCACCAACCCGATGGCTGTCGCCTGAGCGGGGGTCGCCGGGGTCACGGAGCCGATCAACCCGGTGATCAACAATACGGCCGAGAAGAGGGCTGCTCCGGCGAAAAGCAGGGCGGCGTCCGCTATCGCGACGACCCCGGCCATGAGAGTCAGCAACGCCGCGCCGGACGCGCTGGTGACCTTCACCATGGGACTCGCCGCCGGATCGAGTGCCAGGACCAGGAGCAGCCCGGCCAGTCCGGCGTGGGCCACGGCCGCGGCCACCAAGATCACCGCGGGTTTGGTTCTCGCCGCACCACGCGCCACAAGCGCTCCCGCCACCAGCAGGACGACAGCCAGCCCCGCCGAAAGCAGGACCTGGGCCGCGCTCGCCGTGTCGGCCAGCAGCAGCCACCATCCGAGCAGCAAAGCCATCACGGCACTCGAGTGGAACAGCCACCGAACCCGCGCCGGAGTCACGGCGCCCGGATTCTCACGCACCTGTTCCCCGACACCGTCGACCAGATCGTCGTAGTCGATCGTGGCGAGCTGCTCCGAACGAGGCAACAGATGAAGACTCTCCCCGTCGAACACACCCAATTGGGTCAAGGTACGGTCCTCGTCCAGCGGGGCGTCGCCGATTCGCTGAAGCACCCACCCTTCGTGTTCCGCACCCTGCTCGATCGTCTGGGCCCCGAATAGGGTGAGCACCGCGGGCAGCAGATCGGCCAGCGGCACCTCCGCCGGTAGTGCGAGATCCCGCACCTGATCACCCAGAACGAACCGTAGCCTCGCCGAACTTGTTGTGCGATGCTGTGTCTGCTCTTCCATCGGACAGAAGGCCTTCCCTACCTCGTCTAGCCACGAGACCAGGCCCGACGCTAACGCCGCGCACCGTCGCAGTGGGCCGCGTCAGGGCCATCGGCCAGGAAATGGGGAAGTCCGCTCACCAAGGGAGAGCCTGTGAGTACCACCTTGTTCGCCAGGCGGGCACGTCGCCCCAAACCGCCTGCTCCAGACACCGAAATCGAACTGCAGCCACCGCCCGGGGTTCCCGAGGACACCGGAGGCGGGATCAGCTCTGTCCTGATGTACGCGCCGATGGCCCTGGGCTCGCTTGCCATGGTCATGATGTTCGTCCGGCCAGGTGCGGGCGCGTTCGCCTACGTCGGCGGAGGCCTCATGGTCCTGTCCGCCATCGGCATGGTCATTACTCAGATGGTGCGCAGTTCAGTCACGCACAAGCAGAAGCTGAACGGCCATCGGCGTGACTACATCCGCTACCTGGGCCAGTTGCGGAAGCGAGTGCGCGGTTCTTTGGCCGCGCAACGACAGGCCGCTCGCTGGATCCACCCGGATCCGCACGCGCTGTGGTCGATGGCACTCGGTTACCGGCTTTGGGAGCGCCGGCCCACCCACGACGACTTCGGTGAAATCAGGCTCGGACTGGGAACCCAGCGTTCGGCGCACAAACTCGTCCCGCCGGACAGCCAGCCGATCGAAGACCTGGAACCTCTCTCAGCGCACGCTCTGCGCCGATTCATGCGTGCCTACAACACACTGCCCGGCTCGCCGATCGCCGTCTATTTGCGGGGCTTCGGGCAGATCCAGTTCAGCGGGGACGACGAGGCCGTTCTCGGCCTGGTGCGAGCCATCCTCGGTCAGCTGACGACGGCGCACGCCCCCGGCGACGTCCGGATCGCGGTCTGCGCCGACGACAGGCGGCTTGGCCGCTGGGACTGGCTGAAATGGCTTCCGCACAATCAAGACCTGGAGAGCCGCGACGCCGCGGGGGCCCGGCGGCTCGCGGCCCACGACATCAACCAGACCGAACTCTTGCTCGGCGGCGCCTCGTTCACCGGACGACCACGCTTCGAGGCCGACACCCCGGTCACCGTGTCCGAACCGTTCGTCATCCTCATCCTCGACGGCGTTCCAGTACCCAGCGACCACCGCCTCGCCGACGAAGGCTATCGCAACGCGGTCATACTGGACATTTCCGGCTCACTGCCCTGGCAACAGCGCGCCGGGGCACTCTTCCTGGAGGTCGACGCCGACGAAGTCAGGACAGTCTCCTTCGACCGGGTCGGCAAGCAGGAGACGGCCTCTTTGTGCCGCCCGGACCACCTCAGCGAGGTCGCGGCGAATGCCCTGGCCCGGACGATGGCACGGTTCCGGGTCGGCGAAGCCGCCGAGGACGACGAGCCGCTCGCCGGCGACTACGACCTGGCCACGCTGCTCGGTATCGGCGATGTGGCGACGTTCGACCCGGTGAAGTACCGGCGCGACCGTAAGACCAGCAAGCGCCGCCTCCGGGTACCGATCGGGATCGCCGGAGCCGGCTCTCCACTCGAACTCGACATCAAGGAGGCGGCCGAGGACGGCATGGGTCCGCACGGGCTGTGCGTCGGCGCGACCGGTTCCGGCAAGAGCGAACTGCTGCGCACGCTGGTGCTGGCGCTGGCCACCACACACTCCTCGGACGATCTCAACTTCGTCCTGGTGGACTTCAAGGGCGGGGCCGCGTTCCTCGGCTTCGACCAGCTGCCGCACACGTCAGCGGTGATCACCAACCTCGCCGAAGAACTCGAACTCGTCGACCGGATGCAGGACGCGCTCACCGGCGAACTCAACCGGCGTCAGGAACACCTGCGGGCGGCGGGCAACTACGCCTCCAGGCGGGACTATGAGGCCGCCCGCGCTCAGGGCGTGCCGCTCGAACCGATGCCCGCGCTCTTCATCGTGGTGGACGAGTTCAGCGAGATGCTGTCGAGCAAGCCGGAGTTCATCGACGTGTTCGCGATGATCGGCAGGCTCGGCCGCAGCCTCGGTGTCCACCTGCTGCTCGCGTCGCAGCGGCTCGACGAAGGACGGATCCACAAGGTCGAGACGCATCTTTCCTACCGGATCGGTCTGCGCACGTTCTCCGCGATGGAGAGCCGGAGCGTCATCGGTGTTCCCGACGCCTATGAGCTGCCGAACAGCCCGGGCAACGGCTACCTCAGGCCGGACACCCAGACGCTGGTTCGCTTCAAGGGGGCCTTCTCCTCCGCGCCCTACCGGGCGAAACGACGGCAAACGGGGCTCGCGGTCGAACAGCACATCGTTCCCTTCAGCCCACGATTCGTCGAATCCCCGGTCACCCGCGAGCCAGAGCCGGCTGTCGAAGACGACCAGTCCGATGAGGGCACCGACACCATGATCGACGTACTCATCGGCCGTCTGCGCGGAATCGGTCCCCGCGCACACCAGGTCTGGCTCCCCCCGCTCAAGAAATCGGCCACACTGGATCAGCTGCTCCCGCCGCTCGTCGATCATCCGACGTTCGGCCCGCGCCCGGTCGGCGAGCTGAACACGGCGAACCTCACCGTTCCGGTGGGCCTGATCGACCTGCCCGCGCAACAGCGGCGCGAGCTGCTTCTCGCGGACTTGTCGGGCAGCAAGGGCAACGTGGCGGTGGTCGGCGGCCCGCAAAGCGGGAAGAGCACCCTCCTGCGTACGCTGATCTGTGCTCTCGCGGTCACCCACACCGCGGAACAGGTCCAGTTCTATTGCCTGGACTTCGGCGGGACGCTCTCCGCTCTCGCGTCGATGCCGCACATCGGCAGCATCGCCAACAGGCTCGACCGCGACCGCGCCACCCGGACGGTCCTGGAAGTCACCAACCTGATGGCCCGCCGGGAAGGCATCTTCGCCGAGCACAACGTCGACTCCATGGCCAGCTACCGCCGCGCCCGGGCGCGGGGCGAGTACCGGGACATCGATCCGTACGGCGACGTCTTCCTGGTCGTCGACGGCTGGTACACCATCCGCCAGGACTTCGAGGAGCTGGAGGAGAAATTCACCGAGCTGGCAGCCCGGGGGCTGAGCTTCGGCATCCACCTCGTGATCGCGTCCAACCGCTGGTCGGAGATGCGGCCGTGGCTGCGGGACGTCGTAGGCACCCGGTTCGAGCTCAAGCTCGGTGACCCTGTCGATTCGGAGATCAACAGCCGGTTCGCCGCCACCGTGCCCGCCATCCCCGGCCGGGGTATCACGCCGGACCGACTTCATTTCCTCACCGCTCTCCCCCGGATCGACGGTGACTCCTGGACGGAGGACCTCGCCGAGGCGACGGTCGAACTGGCCGAATCGCTGGCGCCCGCAGGCGCACCTCGCGCCCCCCAGGTCCGGCTCCTGCCGCAGACCTTGCACGTGCGCGAACTCCCCGCGCCCCGTGCGCCGTCCCCGTCCGCGGAGATGCGGATGGCGCTCGGCCTGGAAGACGTCCATTTGGAACCCGAGTGGCACGATTTCGACGTCAGCCCACACCTGCTGGTCTACGGTGACGCCGAGAGCGGGAAGACCAACCTTCTCCGGCACATCGCCCGGTCCGTGGTGGCGCACCATACTGCCGACGAGGCTCGCATCATGTTCGGCGACTTCCGCCGCGAGCTGCGGGGTTCGATTCCCCCCGAGTATCAGCTTGAGTACGCCGTGGGCTCCGAGGCCCTCACGAAGTCCATCGCGGGCGTGGCATCGGTGATCGAAAAGCGCATACCAGGGCCCGAGATCAGCCCCGACAGGCTGCCGTTGCGAGACTGGTGGACAGGGGGGCGGCTCTACATCATCATCGACGACTTCGAGCTGTCCGAGAGCGCCGGGAGCGCGGGGCCCTTGGGGGCCCTGATGCCAGTCCTCGCCCAGGCGTCGGACGTCGGGATCCACGTGATCCTGGCCCGGAGCACCGCCGGAGCAAGCCGTTCGATGGGCAATCCCGCGATCCGCCGCATGTGGGAGCTGGGGACCCCTGCCCTGTTGCTTTCCTGTCCCAAGACCGAGGGTGCCTTCCTCGGAAACCTCAAGCCGCGGGTACTTCCCCCCGGACGCGCTCAGTTCATCAATCGCCGCAGGTCAGTCCGGTTGGTGCAAACACCGTTGACCGAGACGGAGCCGCCCGCTCGTTGACGTCCGCCCTTTCGGTCCGAGTTGTGAATTCCAGGGGCACCGGGGCGCTTGTCGGAGCGCCCCGGTGAGCCCGGCGGGCCGGACGGAATTGTGGGCCTGTATCTGGGCCGCCCCCTAAACCAGGCCACTGAGCTTTGGTCAGCGCCTCGCGGACGGTGAGGTTCCGGAAATCCGCTAACGCAGCGGACACGGGCGATGCGGCGCATGGGCCCTGGCCGAACGACGGTTCCTGGGCCACGCTTGGTCACGCGGGCCTGATGGGCTCGGTCGACGTACCGATTCCTCGTCGCCGTGGTTACGAGGACATGTGTGTAGTTGCCAAGTTCCCGGGGCCGTCGTGGACGGCCCCGCCGGATCTACGCCGAACGCGCCTACGACCACGACAAGTACCGCAGCCTTGTCCGTGCCGTAGGAATCACGCCTGTCATCGCCCGCCGCGGTATCGTCTGCGACCAGACGGTGGTGATCGTGTCCGGCAGCCCGGTCAGTCCGGTCAGTCCGTCGCGGACGACCATGAGCACGTCGGCCACGCCGCGGTTCTTCAGTTCGGTGAGCACGTGCAGCCAGTACTTGGCGCCCTCTCCGCCGTCGCCGGTCCACAAGCCGAGGCCGGTTCGCGACCTTGCCAACCCGGATCTTGACGTGGATCGCGTCGATGAAGATCACCGGATAGACCGGGGCCAGTGGCCGGTTCTGCCACTCGACCATGCCCTCGACGACCTTGTCGGTGATCGTGGAGATCGTCTGCCGCGACACTTCAGCCCCGTAAACCTCGGCCAGGTGCGCGAAAATCTCACCGGTCGTGAGACCTTTGGCGGCCGGCGAGATCCCGGCGCAGGATCCCGCAGCGGTCTGAAGCCTGTTGACCGAACCAAAGCGTGTGTGTGCGCGCGGTTCAAAGGCTGTTCTGTCAACGTCCTCGCGTGCCTCGAACTGGCCAACCTGGGCGGGGCTTGCCGGGGGAGCCGCCTTATTGCCAAGGCTCTCCCTCTGAGCACAGCCGGTCGGACGCGATGTCCACGCTCAGACAGCCTGCCCGAATCCCTGCACGCCCAGGGTTGATGCCCGCTTGAGTACCCGATCGGCGAGGTCGATCGAGGCTCCGAGGTAGGTTTGGGGATCGCAAAGCTGGTTCGCTGTTTCGGCATTGAAGACTCCGGCGAGTTCGGGCTCCGTTAGGAGGACCTCGGCCAAGGGTGTCCCGGCGGCTGACGATTTGCGTGCCAGGCGGGTGAGCAGCTTCTTGGCTGGTAGCTTGCCCAGTTTCGCAGTCAGCACGGCGGTGAGTCGCTCGGAGACAATGTTTCCGCCTGTGAGTTCGAGGTTCGCGCGCATCCGCTGTGGATAGACCTGCAGGCCCTCCGCGAGTTCCGCTGCGGTGTGCGTGGCACCAGCGGCCAGACGAAGGCACTCCCGAAATGGATGCCATTCGGCCTGCCATCCGCCGGCGGCTCGCTCGTCCTCGGCAAGCATGCTCTGGGTAAGCACCAGCGCGTACGGAGGAACCTGCCGTGCCGCCGACACGATGAGTGTCGCCAGTACCGGATTGCATTTCTGCGGCATGGCCGAGGAGACGCCGCGCCCCTCCTGCGGAGGCTCGGCGACCTCGCCTATTTCCGTACGCGACAACGTTTGCACGTCCAGTGCGAACTTGCCCAGCGCGCCGGTGACGAATGCCAGGACCGCACCAAGGTCCGCGACCGGTGTCCGTGCGACGTGCCAGGGCACCAACGGCTCGGCCAGGCCGAGGTGCCGGGCGAAGGCACGCGACAGCTCGACGCCGCATGGCTCTTGGCCCTCGATTCGGGCGTATTCCTCGTACGAGGCCAGTGTGCCCGCGGCGCCGCCAAGCTGGGCGGGCAACTCAGCGGCTACCCGTCGCACTCGCGTGAGTGCGTCCATGACCAGTTGCGACCAAATCGCTGCTTTGAGTCCGAACGTGATGGGAACCGCGTGCTGGGTGAGAGTGCGGCCCGCCATGGGCGTGGCCCGATGTTTCGACACCAATCCTGCCAGCGCTACACCGGTTCGGCTCAGGTCCCGTTCGAGTACCGCGCACACCCGGGCGGCGAGCAGCATCGCGGCGGAATCCATGATGTCCTGGCTAGTCCCGCCACGGTGCACGAAGTCCGCCGCGGTCGGCTCCTTCGCCGCCACCGCGGCGGTCAGCGACTCGACAAGCGCTACCACCGGGTTCGCCGCTCCCCGCGCGCGTTCGGCCACAGTGACCAAGTCGACCCGGCCGGAGCGCGCGGCCGCCTCGACGACATCCGCGGTAGCCAGCGGCACCATACCGAACTCGGCCTGTGCCCGCGCGAGCGCTACCTCGGCCTGCAACATGGCCGCTAGCCATGACTCGTCCGACACAAGCGCGGCCGGATCCGTTCCCGCCCAGACCGGGGAAAGCAGGCCTGAATCGGTTCCTGTCATAGCTTGTCCTCCCCTCAGGGTGTGGCACAGCTTCAGCAATCGTTTGCTGGCGTCAGTGTGAATTGCTTCTCCGCAAGCCGCTCAGCCGCGGCGATCATGGTTCGCGCGATAGCATCGGCGTCACAGAGGATCACCGAGTTGACTCCGGGCCGGATGCCTGCGGCGGTCACCCAATGCACGGTCTCGGTGGGAATGCCGAAGGCGAACCTGCGCTGATGTGCGCGCCCGGACACCTCGACCACGTGATACGGGCGCCGGGTCACCGTCAGACCACCGGTTTCGTAGGGCACTCTCGGATTGGTTCCGGGAATCCGGTAGGTCACGCATTGGTTGGTCCGCATGAGGTGCCTGAGCAGGGGATCGGTGGTGCGGCGCACGTCCGGTTCAGGAAGTCGCGCCTCAATCAGAGTGCTCACCTTGACATCGGGTCCGGAGATCGCCGATCGGGCCAGGAAACCGGATCCATCATCGGCGGGGACCACTTCGAAACCCGGGCCGAGTGAGGTCAGTATCCCGGCCTCCAGCAGCGCGACCATCTCCTCGATCCGCCGGGCCGGCGGCCCGATGGACACCAGCCCGTTGAGTGAGTTGTACCAGCCCTGCAGTTCGTCCCGGTAGGAATCGCCGATGAGTCCACCATGGTCGACGACCAGCCGGATCTCGTTACGCAGGTCTCGGAGCACGTCGAGGCCGGCTTTCAGTGGTCCGCGCACATTGCCAAGCTTCGCCTCGGCAACATCTTCTCTCAGATATCCCAGCAGCCATGCTCGATAGTCGTCCCGGTCGGCGAACTCCTTGCTTCCCCAAGGGCGAGTGATCCGGTTCCAGTCCCAGCGATGGTGATCGGTGACGGCAAAGGCATCCAGCAATCCAGCTTCCACGTTCTCGTCACCGGCCACGTCGATGAACTTTTGCTGGAACGCTTCCCCCACGATCCGTCCGTGTTCCCGGATCACTAGAGCGGTGTAATACACCATCCGGACCTCGTTCGACACCAATGGCCAGACGTCGCGGAGGAACCACAAGGGCTCGCCTGCGTCCGCCCGCGACCGCAGGGCATGTACGACGTCCAAGGTGAGGAACTTCGGTTCATGACGCCTGCAGCTGCCCTTTTGGTTCTCCCCCCGCGCGTGGTAGGGCACTCCCCGGCGGGAACCTGTGTACAGCACCGGTTCTCGCCCCGAGGGCAGGTATTTCAGCCCTTCGGCCTGGCTAAGGAACCGCCCGCCGCGACCGGTGGTCAGCAATGTCAGATAGTCGAAGAAATTGAGCCCCATCCCACGTAACGCGATCGGTTCGCCCGGATGGATACCCTCAAGCGATGCGTCGGCTGGATTCCGCGGCGGTATATAGCACAGCCGGTTGTCTCGCGCGTATCTACGTAACGCCGCCTCGGTTTCGGTGTCGGCGACCTCGATGTGCCCCTGCACGAGCACGACCGCGTGCAGACCGGTGAGCAGTCGGCCATCGTCGAAGGTCAGGGTCTGGGTGCCGTCGCGGTTGTCGTCGAGCGCGACAGCGAGCGCGCGATGTAGCTCGACCGACGCCCCAGGCGGTGCCGAAGCCACCACACGACGCAGTGTCCAGGTCACATAATGTCCATAGAGGGCTCGGGACGGATACGAGTCCGGACCGAGCCGTCGTGCTTCGTCCAGGATGGACCGGGGATACGTCCCTACGTTGGTCGTCTCCGCGCTGAGCAGCCATGCCCACTCGTACAAGCTCGGCCCGGGGACCACCGGCCCTGCGCAGTCGACGCTGTCGTCGGTGAACATGGTTACCTGCGACGCAACCGTGTTCATCAGCAGCAGCTCGGACTGCGTGGTCCGCCATACCCGACCGCCGCCGTCGCTCACCGCGTCGACCACGTGGATCCTGACCCACGAACCATACCCGCTCGCCGTAGTGAGGTTGGCACAAAGCCGTTCTAGCACGGATACGCCGCGCGGCCCCGCCCCGACTACGCACAACTCCAATTGGACAGCCGACATGGCACCCTTGCCTCCAGGAAGTTCGCACATGACGAGCGTGAGTACCTAAGTGTACTGTAACTCACTAGCTGGCGAAATCTGTGTAATCGCACGACAAATGCCCCCTCACTGAAGGGGATCGGCTTCGGTGGCAGCTTCCATGGTCATACTATGGGCGGCGTTCCGCAATCGAAGTCGGGACGGTTCACCCGATCATCCCAACTTGTAACTCCAGGGGACGGTAAGACAAAAGTAGTCCCTTTGTCATTTGCGACTGAACGAAAGTTCAGTCCGACTTGGGGTTCCTCAAGAGGAATGCTACTGTCGAATGCTGCGACGATGCGACCGACTGAGAGATCTATTTAATACGAAGGGGTGGGTTGCATGGGCGCAAGCCGGCTACCTGCTTATCGCTCTTGCGTAATTGTAGAGACGGAAATCCGGTGCGAACAAGTGATAATGGGGACGTTATTCTGTGTGCGAATTGATAAATTCGTTGACTAGGGCTTTTCTATTGGACGATTTGTGGAGCTTGCCTGCAGTAGGTGAGATTGGATTTGGTCAACAGATTTCGGCGACCGAGCAACCTGACAACTGGTATGCCTGGGGTCGCGCGACACAGGGAGGGCATGTCGATAGTGGACGCGCACACGGCCAGCGGCGGAGACGGTGTCACGACCGACAGCACTGTGGTGCCGATGCAGCGGCAACTCATCGTCGATCCGCCACACGACGAGGTGGTCCTGGTGCGGATTGACGAACTGCAATCTGCAGATTCGCCTCGAGTCCTCGGCGAGAACATCGAACACGTTCGCGCGCTAGCGGAGATCGACGAATTCAAGCTGCCGCCAGTACTGGTCCAGCGGAACACGTTGCGGGTCATCGACGGTATGCATCGCATACATGCGGCCGAACTACGTGGCTGTCGCACTATCGCCGTGCAGTTCTACGACGGCTCCGAGTCGGACTCCTTCGTCGCCGCGGTGACACGCAACACCACACACGGATTGCCGTTGTCGCTGGCTGACCGAACCGCCGCGACGGCGCGGATCATGGCTTCCCACCCGCATTGGTCGGACCGCAAGATCGCAGAGGTGACCGGCTTGTCGCCTACCACGGTGAAGGCGGTTCGGGAGTGTTCGACTGACCAGGCCGCGCACTCGAACACCCGGGTGGGACGAGACGGACGTACTCGCCCGATCAACGCCGGAGTCGGCCGGATTCTGGCCAGTGAGTTGATTCGGGAGAACCCAGATGCTTCCTTACGCCAGATCGCAGAGGCCGCCGGTGTATCCCCATCGACCGTATTGGACGTGCGTGAGCGGCTACGGGCCGACCGTGACCCACTGCCTCCCAAGGTGCGCCGTGGACCGGTGAGTCGCGCGGCGACCACGCGGGATCGGCAACCCGCCCGATCGCACGCGGAAGCCACAGACGTCGATTGGGAAGTGTCGCTACGGCAACTGCGTGATGATCCCTCGATCCGGTTCACCGACAGCGGTCGGACACTGTTGCGCCTGTTGGACACGCGGCTGCTGCGGCCCGCCGAACGCCAACGACTGGCCACCAGCATCCCGCCGTACTGCGCCGTCACCGTCGTGGTGCTGGCCAAGCTCGTCCGTGACGCATGGCACGACCTGGCGATGAAACTGGAACAGCACTATCTACCGGTTGATCGGCCGGGGGATGCAGACTCCGATGGCCGGTGACTTCCCTGGCAACACGAGCCGGGTAAGCCCATCTTGTCGTGACTCAGAATGGCTTCGTAAACCTCGCGGATCACGTCGCCGGGCTTGAGTCCGGACTCAGTCGTCAGCCTGTCGCTCAGCCGGTGGTACGTCTCGAGCGCCTCAGTCTGCCTGCCCTCGCGGTAGAGGGCGAGCATCAATTGCGCACTCAAGCGCTCCCGCTCCGGATGCTCCTCGACCAGTCGGCGCAGTTCGGCGACCAGGCCCCGCTCGTCACCGAGCGCCATTCGGGCGGTGACCAGGTCCTCGCAGGCGACCAGACGACGCTCCTCCAAGACCGTAGCCTCCATACAACACCTCATCCCGTCCCGCACGTCCAGCAGCGCTGGTCCGCGCCACAGTCCCAACGCCGAGCGCAACAGCGCGGCCGCAGCGGCCGGATCGTCCCGAAGCAGGTTGGGGGCCCGTCCGGCGAGGTCGACAAAGACATGCGCATCCACCTGCTCACGGTTGATAGCCAACAGGTAGCCGCCACCCACCGTCCCAATGACCTCATCGCCTGGGCAGCCGGCCAGTGATCTGATGAGTTCGCGCAGCCGGTTCACGGTGACCTGTAGCGCGTTGCGGGTATCGCGTATCGCGCTGTTCGGCCACATCTCGTCCATGAGCTGATCGCTGGACCGCGGTGTGCCCGGGGACAGAGCCAGCACGGCGAGCAGAGTGGCCAATTTGGGCTGAGTGACCCGATGTGCGTATGGTCCGGCGACCACCGTGACGCCACCCAAAAGACATATCTGCATCAGTGCATCTCCCATTATGTCGACACGGCACTCCCCGCATAGTCAATACTGCCGTTAGTGCGGTGTCAATAAAGGTGTCTACAACCCTCACGTCGGTAAGAATTGACGATATCGGCCCTATTTGGACTATGATTCGGTTGTCTTGGTCGCGCAATTCGAAGCGGTTCGCGTCCGCCAAGTACGGTCGACCTGGACATTGTCGACCAGTCTGTTCTGGTTCACTCCGTAAACCACTTCGAGGGAGTGTCGCGCACATGATCGACGGCGATCGAATCAAGGACATCATTGTACTCGGAGGTGGCACCGCGGGCTGGATGACGGCGGCATACTTGGGCAGGGCGCTCGGATCCACGGTGGGAATCACTGTAGTCGAGTCTCCATCCATTCCGAAGATCGGCGTCGGCGAGGCTACCATCCCCAATCTGCAAAAAGTGTTCTTTGACTTCCTTGGATTGCCCGAGGATGTGTGGATGCGTGAGTGCAATGCCAGTTTCAAACTGGGTATTAGATTTGTCAATTGGCGAACCTCTGGAGTCGGCGATGCCACCGCGCGTCTGCGCAAGGGACGGCTGGACCATTTTGATCACATCTTCGGACTCCTTCCGAATGTGGAAAATATTCCTCTCTCGCATTACTGGGCGCGAGACAAGCTGACCGGCGCGACCGATGAACCCTTCGACTACGCCTGCTACCGTCAGCCGATCGCCTTTGATCGGAAACTGTCACCCAGACACCTGGACGGAACCAGCTGGACGAGCTACGCGTGGCATTTCGATGCCCACCTTGTCGCTGACTTCCTTCGACGGTTCGCCACCAAGGAACAAGGCGCCGGGCACATCGAGGACAGGTTCGTCCACGCCGACATGGATGAGCGTGGGCACGTGACCGCGATCCACACGGAAACCGGCCGGCGGCTGGCCGCCGACCTGTTCGTCGACTGTTCCGGGTTCCGCAGCCTGCTCGTCAATGGCACGCTGGGCGAACCGTTCCTGGACATGAGCGACCATCTGCTCAATGACCGGGCGGTGGCCACCTCGGTGCCGCACGACGATGCGGCCGAGGGTGTCGAGCCGTTCACGTCCGCCATCGCCATGTCCTCCGGGTGGTCCTGGAAGATCCCGCTGCTCGGCCGGTTCGGTACCGGCTACGTCTATTCCAGCCAGTTCGCCACAGAGGATGAAGCGACCGAGGAGTTCTGCCGAATGTGGGGTCTTGACCCCACAGAACAGTCACTCAATCACATTAAATTTCGGGTCGGCCGTAACCGTCGCGCCTGGGTGAAAAACGTCGTCGGAATCGGACTGTCGTCGTGTTTTCTGGAGCCACTTGAGTCTACCGGGATCTATTTTATCTATGCGTCGCTGTATCATCTGGTGAAGCATATCCCCGATCGCCGTTTCGATCCGGTGCTGATCGAGCGGTTCAACCGCGAGATCGAGAGCATGTTCGACGACACTCGTGACTTTATTCAGGCACACTTCAGCTTCGCGCCACGCGATGACACCCCCTTCTGGCGTGCGTGCAAGGACCTGCGGTTGGCGGACGAATTCGCGGAGAAGGTCGCGGCATACCGGTCTGGCCTCCCAGTGAACATGCCGGTGACCAATGAGGCGAACTATTATGGAAATTTTGAGGCAGAGTTTCGTAACTTCTGGAGCAACGCCAACTACTACTGCGTGTTGGCCGGGATCGACTACCTGCCGGAGCACACGTTACCGCTGCTGGAGTTCCGGACCGACGCGATCGAGCAGGCGAGGGCGATGTTCGCCGACATCAAACGACAGCAGGCCGAGTTGACCGCCGTCGCGCCGTCGACCTACGACTACCTATGTCAGTTACATGGTAAGCGATAACGCCGTTCGGCCACAGTGGAGCATGCCTTGACCGAGCAGAGCGCCCCGCCAAAGGAGACGGTTTCGGTGACCGGTTTCCGGTCGCTGATGGCAGAATTCCCGAGTGGTGTGGCAGTAGTGACGACAATGGACAATGGACGGCCGCGGGGGATGACATGTTCCTCGCTCTGTAGCGTCAGCCTGTCACCGCCGACACTGCTGTTGTGTCTGCGCGCGCAAAGTCCGACCCTGGCCGCCATCGTGCACCAATCGGAGTTCGTGACAAATCTTCTGCACGGCGATGCCCAGGCGACGGCCGACCTGTTCGCCTCGCCGGTTTCGGAGAAGTTCCGCGGGGTGCGGTGGCGGCTTGGCCTGGCTGGGCCGCACCTGGTGGCAGACGCGCACGCGATGGCGGACTGCCGGGTCAGCCGCACGGAGAACGCGGGCAGTCATGTCATCGTTTTCGGTGAGGTCCTCGCTGTCACCCATCGTCAGGGCCTGGCACCACTGCTCTACGGCCGCCGTGGTTACCACGCCTGGCCCGGTTGATCGTTTGCGAAGATCAGACGATCCGCACAGTGGCCGCGGCCACTGTGCGGATCGTCTCGACGGCTGACAGCACGTCCGCGTAGGACACGTAGAGGGCATTCACGCCAAACCGAAGCAGGTCCGGGCGCTGCGCGGTACCCACCACCCCGGCTTCGGCTAGTGTGGCCATGATCGTCGAAGCGCGGGGGTGCCGAAGAGTCACCTGGCTGCCCCGGTGTACTCGGTCCCGAGGTGTCACCACTTCGAACCCGAGCTCCAGTAGGTGCTCGTCAACGCAGGAGATGAAAAAGTCGGTCAGCGCTAGGCTCTTGCCGCGCACGCTGCTCAGGTCGAGACCATCGAAGACGTCCAGTGCCGCGTCCAAGGCCACCAGAGACAGAATCGGTGGGTTGCCGATCCTGGCTCGGGCTATCCCCTCGGCAGGCCGATATTCGGTCTCCATGTCGAACGGTGTCGCGTGTCCATGCCAACCGGTCAGCGGCTGGTCGAACCGGTCCAGATGGCGCCGGGCGACATACAGGAATCCGGGCGCGCCCGGCCCGCCGGACAGGAATTTGTAACCGCAGCCGACCGCGAAATCCACCTCTTGCTCGTCCAGCGCGAGCGGCATGGCGCCGATCGCGTGGCACACATCCCACAGCACCACGGCGCCCGCCTGGTGCGTGGCGGTGGTCAGGCCCGACATGTCCCATAGTTCGCCTGTCCGATAGTCAACCGAACTCGCCGCCACCACGGCCAGTTGGCCGGCGGTCTCGCGGATGGCCTCAGCTAGTTCGGGCATGGGGACCGCGCGTACCGTCAGGCTGGTCAGCCGGCTCACCGAGGCGACCATGTAACGGTCGGTCGGGAAGTTGCCCGCGTCGACGAGCAACACCGAACGGTCCGCGCGCAAACGAGCGGCCGCAGTGAGCGCATTGAACAGCTGTACCGACGCCGAGTCGCCGACCACAGTCTGCCCCGACGCCGCACCCAGCAGTCGGCCGATCCGGTCGCCGACGAGCAGCGGTGTGTGCCACCAGCCATGGACTCGCCATCCCTTGATGAGGTCGTCGCGCCACTGCGTCAACACCCGGGCCAAGGCGTCCGGCACACCGATTGGCCGCGCGCCAAGCGAGTTGCCATCCAGGTAGACGACACCGGGTGGCATTGTGAAGGCAGCGCGCATACCGGCCAAGGGATCGTCGGCGTCGAGCCGGGCAGCCTCGTTCCGCCTGGCGAGTACCCGCTCATCGATCACGGACAGCCTCCGTATTCGTGTGCTGAGCTTCCGAATGTATTGAGATGACCTCATCGAGGAGAGTCTTGTCAAGGAAGCCCCGAATGCGCCTATTGGGGTGCGTTGTCGAACATCGAGCGCTTGGCTAGAGTTCACGCTCGAATGGTCTTTCCGTCCGCAGCCAGAAAATGGCGAGTGCGTCACGTCAACCCATCGACCCAACGGGAGATCGCAGTGACTCCAAAGGTTTTCGCCGCGACCAGATTCCTCAGTATCGACCTCGGACTGATCTTCGCGGCTGGTGCTGCACGGCACCCGCACGCCCGGATCATCTTGGACCACGATCTTGCCCTGTACCCGGAAGTCGAGCGGAGTATTACTTTCACGCGACTCGCGAAGTTGGTCGACGACCTGGCTCGCCGTATGCGTGTGGTCGGCGTGTCCCGATCGGACTATGTCGCCGTTTATGCCGCCCATCGATTCGACCTCGTGCTCGTCGCCTCTGCGGCGGCTCGGCTCGGCGCGATTCCGGTGATGTTGTCGGACACGTTGGACGGTGACACCGTCACCGCGTTGCTGGCGAAGCTCGACCGTCCGGCACACCTCGTAACCGACGAGACGAAGCTGCGTACAGAACTGGCCGAGCACCCCTTCCGTGCGAATGTGCGTACGGTCTCAACTATTTCCGGCAAACATGCGGACGCCCAGTCATTGCCGTCGGTGCCACCGGACACCCGGCCATTTCCGAAGTCCATTTCCCGCCACGAGCCTGCGTTGGTCACCCATAGCTCAGGTACGACCGGGTTGCCCAAGCTGATCGTGCAGTGCGGACGCAGCCTGTACTGGCATTACCAGCCCCAGATCAGCAAGGCACGGTTCCTGCGCCTGACCGGTCCACTTCTGACGTGCACCTCCTTCTCACACGTCCGGTTCTGGTCGCTGCTCATGGTCGGCATGCGACTTGGCCAGACCATGGTATTCGTCACCGATCCGGAGCCCAACCGGGTCGTGGAACTGTTTCTCCAGACCCAACCGGAACTGATCGAAGCTTATCCAAACGTGCTCATGCGCTGGGGCGAACTCGCCGACGACCCAAGGGAGCCGCTGGCCGGAGTGCGTCTGTTCCGAGGCTTCTTCGACGCCATGCACCCCCGGATCGTCGACCAGCTATTGGAAGCCTCTCGCCGCCGAGTCCCGTTGTACGCTCACGGTTACGGGCAATCGGAGGTTGGCAGCATCGCCAGTTTCATCGGTACCAAGTGGATGGTCCGCCGATTCGGCACTCGGTGTGTAGGCCTGCCCGTGCCGGGGGCACGCGTCAAGGTCGTGCGCCGGGACGGCCCCGACCAGCCGGGCAGCATCTATGTCCGGTCAAGGGGCCGCGCCCTCGGCTTCATCGGTGGCCAACAGCAGTACGAACAGCGGCTCCGCGATGGCTGGTGGGAAATGGGCGACGTGGGATACCGTGGCCGATTCGGCGCATTGTATCTGCTGGATCGTGAAGTCGACCACATCGACGGGGTGGCGAGCACTCTGTCCATTGAGGACACATTATTGAGCAGGCTGCCCGAGCTGCTGGAGATCGTGGTGGTGCCCTCCGGGCAAGGCCAGCCGACGCCGGTGCTCTGTACCAAGGGTGACGCACTGCTCGATCCGGTTCGCTGGCGAGAAGCCACCGAGGACCTCGAGCAGTTGGCCAAGCCGGTGCAGGTCTCCTGGCAGGACCTGCCGGTTACCTCAACCTGGAAGATCCGTAGGCCCGAACTGTGCAGGCGCCTCGCGCAGGGCTTACTGACCTCGCCCGGGGAAACGCCGGCACAGCCGAAGGTGGATGCCGCGATCGAACAGCCAACCTGAACAGCGGTCCTACTCGGGCGGGTCTACCGGCAATCCGAGCCCCGAGCATCAGTGCGCGTACACCCTCGAAGAGTCGTGGGTTCCTCGTGAATCGGCATGGACTTGTTCGATGTATTTTCAGCAGCACCGCGTTCTCCGCCTGATGGGCCGGGCTGCCCGGACCGTCATCGGAGCCGGCTGTTCTCCAGCTCAAGCTGGCGGTCCTTTCGCCGTACCTCGGCAAGTTCCGATCTCTGTACTCGTCAGCTTGATTGCCGAGCCGTTCTCGTCGGCACGGGAGCGTCGCTGATCTCGAGGAGGATGCGGGCGGTGGTCCTGACGCAGATGTCGGGCAAGGTAACGGGGTGTCCCTAAGGAACTTGTCAAGCTGGCGCTGGTGCTGGTGCTGTTTCGGAGCATGGCGAAGAGGACGTCGCAGCGCCGGTGCCCGCGACGGTCACGGTCTGCTCGTCCAGCGCGGCGAGGATGCCCTCCACTAGTTTCGCGTCCATGCGAGGGGCGTGTTTGGTCGCGATCGAGACGAGTTCGCGGCGCCCGGCCTTGCGGACGCCGATCGGGCCGCCGCAGCGGGACAGGATTTCCAGCACCGCGAGATGACTGATCTTGGGGCCGAGAAACTCGTTCGAGTGCAGGATGGATGCCGGTGAGCAGGCCGCGGATGCGGTTGCTGAGCCGGGTGGTCTCGGCGGTGAGGTCGTCGTCGAACCCGACGAGCACGTCCAGCTCGGCCAGGGCTTTGTCGACGTTGAGCGGAGGAGATGAAGGCCCCAGAGCCAGCCGACGGCGGCGAGGCGGTCGTTCTTGATCCGCCGGTAGGTGACGGGTGCGGATCCGGCGTAGGCCCTGAGCGCGCGGGCGTCGGCGAGCCAGGCACGGTCGTCAGCGTCAGATCAAATAACAGCACTGTCACCTGGTGTATCGTCATGAACGTATCCCTGTGAATATATGCCTGCACTTTCGCAGGCAAAGAAGTAAGCCGATGTTTGCGGTCACAAGTGCAGGGTGAGGTTGGAGGACCGATGAAGACTCCGGCCGGCCAGTCCATTTTGCATGGAAGCATAGAATTCCGGCTTGGTAAATGCTAATCCTGGACGCGCCGGTTGACCGACGGTCAAACCGGCATGGGCGCCTTGACATCTGATGCACCTTCGGTAACTCTGGGCGCGTTCCTTCGTGACAGTGTTCCTCAAGAGGAGTCGCAATGATTGATGGTGTCGACGTAACCGATCAGAAAAAACTCATGGAGCTTGTGTCCGGCCTATGGGTATCGAAAACATTGACGACAGCCCACGAGATCGGTTTGTTCGACCTGTTGGCCAAACATCCAGGCAGCACGATGAGCGAACTGGCAGACCTGCTCACCCTCGCAGAACGTCCCACTCGCTCACTGGTGACCGTCTGCGTGGGACTGGATCTGTTGGTCCAGGACAGTGGCCGGTATTCCAACAGCCGGCTGTCTTCTCGTCTGCTGGTGTGCGGCGAACCAGACTACTTCGGAGGCTGGGTGGAGATGATCGACCGCCACGACTATCCGGGTTGGCTGCGCTTGGGCGAAGCACTGCGCGAAAACCGCCCGACTACCTTCGACCTCGCCACGCAGAATTCCATGTTCAGCGAGACTGATCCGGTGGTCGTCGACACTTTCTGGGAGGCAATGTACGCCGTGTCTGCGCCCACTGCGCGCGTGTTCGCGGCGACTGTGGATCTGGGTCGCCCTCGGGCACTGCTCGATGTGGGTGGCGGCGGTGCAGCCTGGGACATAGCACTGTGCGAGCGCTACCCCGGTCTGACAGCCACAGTCCTTGACCAGCCCTTCGTCTGTGATCTCACTCGGCGAAACATCTCCCGCGCCGGTCTGGCGGATCGCATCACCGTTACGCCAGGAGACTTCCTCGCCGACGATCCCCTGCCGCAGGGATACGACACGATTCTGCTTGCCTGGATCTTGCACGACTGGAACGACGACGACGTGCGCGCTCTCCTCGCCAAGTGCCATACCGCGTTGGCGCCCGGAGGTCAGCTCGTCATCAGCGAGCTGACGTTGGACGAGACCGGCGATGGCCCGCTCGACGCCGCCCTCATCGGCCTGGTCATGCAGGTTGAGACCTGGGGACGCGCCTTCACCGCCGGCGAACTGACCCATTGGCTCGGGGAAAAGGGCTACACCGAGATCCGTACCCAGCGTTACGACGGGCTAGCCGGCAACACAGCGCTGATCGCACGGAAGCCGGAGGCATGAGCGCCAGCCCCGCCCGTTCGGGCGGGGCCCGACCACGTGACCCCCACGCGGGTGATCAGCTGGGAACGACTCTCAGTTGTTGAGGGCGGCGCTGGATGTGTTGCGGGACCTGGCTAACAGGATCCGACTTCCGATACTTGTGTCATGCGACTACAAGCCGATTTGGTCGAACACCGCGGCGCCCAGCTCCGTGGTTGGCTGATCGAGGTCAAACGGGATGTCGAAATGGTTGCGGTGCTGGACAACCACTTCACGTGACCACGGCGTACGCCCAGCAGCGGTCGCGACGAACTCGCGGTGCTGCCGTGTGAACTCTGCCGTCTCGGCGCCACCAATGCCGAAGACCAAGGGTGGCAGGCGGTCGGGCAGGTGCCCTATGGGGCTGAGTCGGGCAGCGGCCGCCGGGCTGAGCCCTAGTGGGCTGTTTACATAGGTAAGCCGGATCGGTTCCAGGTCGTAGACGCCGCTCAGCAGGATTGCGCCGGCGAATACGTCGGCGGGCAACCGCCCGCCAGGAAACCAGCCGTCCAACAATGCCATCGCGACTAGATGGGCGCCAGCGCAACTGCCGCTAACGTGCACCCGGTCTGGTGCGACATTCAATTCGACTGCGTGTTTTACCAGCCACCATAGCCCTTTGCGGACCTGCGCGACGATTTCGTCCAATTGGTAAGCAGGTGCGAGGCCGTAGTTCAGCGCGGCGAACGCGACGCCGGCAGGTACTAGTCCCAACGCCGGAAACGCCGAGTCTGCCTTGTCCAATTCCCGCCAGTAGCCACCGTGTACGAACACCACCAGTGGCGCATCGGGTTGAGCCGCCGGGAAAAAGTCCAGAGTCTCCGGTGGGGTCGATCCGTACCGCACTGAGGTGCGTACCTTGAGGTTTGCCCTCGCCTGCTCGCTCCGCCGTGCGTATTCGGCGAGGAACACCCTGATATCGGGGACACAGGAACTCGGTGAGTACTGGACATCGAGTTCGCCCTGGTCGTAACTTCGGTACACGTGTGAGTTGCCCGCTCTCACAGCAGTGACCTCGCGGACAGCAATTCCGGAAAGAATCTGTGTTCCGCGATCCGACGTAGCCATGCCACGCCCATGGTGCCACCTGTTCCCGGTTTGTTCCCCAACACACGCTCAACGGTCAACAGGTGCGCCGAACGCCATTGAGAGTACTGGTGGCCGACATCGGTAAGCGCCTCGGCGAGCAGGTACAGGTCGCGTGATCGGTGAGGTTCCCGGTAGATGTCCGCCCATGCCCGTTCGATCGCTGAATTCGGTACGTACGTCAAGGAGAAGTCGCGCCGCACGCACTCCTCGGGAATGGCTGAACCGCGGCTGTGCAGCAACGCCAGCGCGGCGTCATACACGCTAGGCGCACGCAGTGCCATGTCGACCTGTTCCTGGAATCGGGGAATACCCTGGTGAGCTCGTGCCATCTCCTCGGACTTGTTGCCCAACGAGAACTCCAGCTGGCGGTACATGTAGGACTGGATGCCGGACGCCGTACCGAGCTGGTCTCGAAAGCCGACGAACTCGCTGGCGGTGATGGTACTCAGCGGTTCCCAGGTGGCGAGCAGGACTCGCTGACTACGTTCGACCCGCCGCAGATACCACAGCGCTTCGTCCACCTGGCCTGCGAACAACAGGTCGCGGACCCGATTGATCTCGGTGAAGAGAAGTTTGAAAAGCAGCTCCTGCACCTGACCCATGACATAGAAGGAAAGTTCGGCCGGTTCTTGGGTCCGCGGATGTTGGAGGCTTAGCAACGTGTCGACGTTGTGGTAGTCGACGTACGGCGTGCTGGTGGCGCACACGGCTCCCGAACTGAAGTCCAGCACCGGTTCTCCGCTCGTCCGTGCCGCTCTTTCCCGCCGTTCCTGCTCGGTCAGCGATTGATAGGCGCGTGGCCCGTGAACCATCTGTTCGTTGATCATATAGTCACGATCGTCTACGCCGCTTACACTTCGCTTACATCGTTTGAGAGACCGTAGGACATCGCGCAGGTGGTGCTCGTCTCGCCGCTTGACACAACGCCGTCCCGAGCAGGCCGAATCAGCCCGACTCCGGCCCGACATCACAAGGTCGCTTGGGCAAGCGAAGCTCCCGCCTACGAAGATCACCTCAGCCGCGCGTCGCTGGCGGATCCGCGCCGAGGCCGAATCGGAACAAGCCTCGGAACGGGGGCCAACAGCCGTTGGAGATGAGCGACCGGCGCGACCACAACCGTGTCACAGACCTGCGGGGTTCCGGAACTGCGGCACTACCGGCGAGCTGCGCTTTCACGTCGCTTTGGCGCTGCGTTGTTACCAGCGGCCTGGCCGGACGGGCAAGGGCATGGCTGGCCGCACACCTGGATATCAGGGTAGACTGAGCAATACGGCCGCGGATGGTTCGTGCGCCGCCGAAGCTTCCGCAAAAGCCGACTGTGCCCGGCATCGGAAAGCTTCTTGGGAGCCGACACGCGAAGGACCGTGCGACTCCATAGATACATGCGGACCACGTCGTACGGGTTGTATCGCTCCGACGCGGCGGCGATCACGGCGATGGCTTCGTCGTCCGGTGTTCCCGGCGCCGCGTAGGCCATCGCCTTGCCGGAGGCGCTGAACACACTGATCAACATCTTTCCCGGACGCATACTTTTCTGATAACCTACAAATGTAAGCAAATCACCTCTGGCTTACACACAAATCGTGGCAGGCTCGGGTGGGAAGAGGCCGGAGTCATGCGCGATGATGGCGGCCTGAACACGATTCGCGCAGCCAAGCTTCGTGAGCATATGACTCACATGCGCCTTGACCGCACCCTCGCTGACAAACAGCGTCCGAGCGATCTCCGCGTTACCCAACCCCTGAACCACCTGCGCCAGCACCTCACGCTCCCGGCACGTCAGCAACTGCACCCGCCCCCGCGCCGACCGCGCCCGCTCCTGATCGAACTGCAAGAACTTGTCGATCACACACCGCGTGACCGACGGCGAAAGGATCAAATCCCCCGACGCCACCACCGCGATCGCCTCGATCAACTCGTGACTCGCCACACCCTTACGCACAAAACCCGACACCCCAGCATCGAACGAACGATACACACACTCCTCCGCGACCGACGCCGTAAAAACAAGCACCCGCGCCGACGGCACCTCACGCGCCAGCACACGCGCAACCCTCACGCCATTCAAATCCGCCACATCCATCACGACGACATCAGGACGAAGACGCCGCGCCAACTCCACCCCCCGCTGACCACACCCCGTATCAGCCGCCACCTCAACAGATCCCGACCCACGCAGAATACTGCAAATACCCGCCCGGGTCAGCTCATCGGCATCTACAACAAGAACCTTGAACATACAATTCACTTTCCGCGTGAACCGACTGGTCGAAACCGTTTGGCCCGTCGATAGGACCAGGCCGGCCCCGCTTTACGTGACGAGGCGAGTTGCCTGTTGCTGCGCTGTCCGCTGTCCGCTGGCCGAAATCGAAATCGAAATCGGTTAGCCTGTCGTCAGTTTCGAGCTGCTGCTTTCATAGTCGATGGTTGCCTGAACCCTAGATGAAGGCTCAGTCGAGCGGCCAGAGTCTTTAGGGCAGAGTGGTTCGCTGAGCTAGCACGACTTGTCACGCTCGTGTGCTACCGACTTGACTTCACGATGCAGTAGCCTTAGGGCTACGTAACGTAATGATGGCGTGCCGACGTGGAGCTGGGCGCAGAAGCGGGCGAAACGACCCGAGGCGATGGCCTCTGAGGGGCGTGCCTCCGTCTTGGACTGATCAGCCGACTGCAGGTCCAGGTCAGCACCTTGGAGATCGTGCTCTGAGAGCCGGATGAATCCTTGTCGTCAAGCGGTTCGGAAGACTGCCTGCCGTCCCGCCGCGGTTCCGCCGCAACTGAGCCTGCTTACGACGCGTACCCGAAGGGCACGGTCAGGGTGAACCCCGGAGACGTAGTCCGTATACAGGCCACGTTCGACTCCTTCCTCGGGCGGTATCCATTTCCGCTGCCACTTCATCGATCATTCGACACGCTCGATGATGGGCCAGTTCGAAGTCGTGCGGTGAACCAGGGCCCCGGTTCACGAAGCTGCTCCGCGGGGCGGACATCGTTGCCCTCGATGAGCCGGTCACTCGACTGAACAATGGTTAGGCTGCCGCCCGCTGGAACGGGACCAGCGCCTTGAGGCTGTCTGCTGCTTACTGTGCTTTCAGGTCTCTGCCAGAGGAGATTTCGGCCACCCTCGCCGGTTGCCATCGACGCCTCCGACCTGATCGATAGAGGCGCGACATCAAGAACGTCAAGAACACCAGTACCGGCACGACGGTCGCCGCGCCTACAGCGAGGAGTGGGCCGGCGCCTTCGGTTTGTTTGGCCGGCGGCAGAGGCGCGAGTTCGGCCGTGACAACGGGCATCCCGGCTGCGGATTCCTCCGGCAGAATCGTCGTGACCGCGGCTGTCACGTTCACCGTGCCCCAGCCTAGACCCGGGTCCGGCACCTTCGTGGCCGGGTGATCCGCGGTGGCTTCAAGCCGCCGCTTGACCTGCCCGGCCGATAGGCTCGGGTGATAGGCCCTCACCAATGCCGCGGCGCCCGCGACGAACGGTGCGGCATAACTGGTGCCGCTACCCAGCCAATGACCCGCGCCACGGGGCCCGACGCTGGTGACCCCGACACCGGGAGCGACGAGTGAAACGAACTCCCCGGTCTGGGAGAAGTCCGCCTTCTTCCCCGCCTCGTCTATCGCCCCGACGGCGATCACGGACGGATACGACGCCGGGTAGGTGACCGGATCTCCTTGCAGGGCGCTGTTCGCCGCCGAGGCCACGACGACGACGTCGCTCCGGGCCGCGTACTCCACCGCCTCGGCGAGACCTTGGTCGGGAACCGAGGTGCTGGCTGAAATGTTGATCACCCGTGCCCCGCCGTCAACGGCGGCTCTGATGCCATTGGCCATCTCGACCGAGGTGAGGACGGGTGGAGAGCCATCCTGAGTGGCGACGGCGCATCGAATCGGCAAGATCGTTGCTTCGGGCGCGATACCTGAGAAGCCGGTACCTTGCCGGGCACTCGCGGCGATGATGCCGGCGACGAATGTGCCGTGTCCGAAGCAGTCGTCGTCCGCGGGCTTCCGCTCGGGAGTGGTGACGTCCAGTCCACGCATCACCCGGCCATCGGAGAGTTGGGCGGTGCCGGCGTCGACCCCGGTGTCGACCACACCGACGATGACTCCGGCTCCCTTCGTCAGCGGCCAGACACTGTCCGGTACCAGCCGCCGCTGAGCCCAGGGCATGCCGCCTTCCGTGCTGGTCGGTGCGGGGAGACAGCCCTTCTGATTGCTCGGCAGGGGCGCGGGCGTCTGCTGGGCAGAGGCGGGCGAGACAGGCAGGACCGCCCAGATCAACGCCGTGACCAGCGAACTCGTCGACACGGCAGTGTTGCGATATCTTGACCCACCCGTCACCAGAAGCCCTTCTGAGCCGCGCGCCGGTCGCCGACGTGCACCGAACTCCGAATCCACAGTGGATCAGTCGGGTCTTCAGGAAATCTTCATCGCCTTGACGGCCGGAAGGGCTGAATCCTCGTTCGGTCGACTGTGCGCGGCGAACAGATCCCGCCCACCATCCGGCTGTCGGTGGACGGGAGCTGTCCTGCCCTGGTTGCGGTCAGGGCGTTCCCACATCGTGACCGATCCTGTGCCGCCGAGACCAGTAGATCGGGACTTCCGCCCAGAGGTTCCAGAAGGAAGGGCAATCAGGTGTCTCCACTGTATCGTCCGACGGCCTGTCAGCGGCCGGTTCATGCCGGTGAAGGCAATCGCCTTGACCGCGAACACCTCAAGTGGCGGAAGGTCACTCTTTTGGCTGCTAACGTCCGGAAATCACTTACTGCATCGCAGTCAAGAAGCCAGGTAGAGGATCATGAACAGTACAGCCGAGCAGGAGTCGCCATGTCTTCGTCAAAGCGCGGAGAGCGAAGAAACCACGCCCATCTATGACGAATTGGCTGCGCTTCACGGAGGCGCTGCGATCCGGACAACCGCCACTGAGGATGTTCGAGATGAGAACGCAGATGATGCGCTGGACTGACCGGGCTATCGCCGAGCGCCGGAGAGGCTTCCGATCATGCCTTCTGCCGACGTCCCAGAACGGATCACTTCGGTTGCCGGCCGGTAAGTACCCCCCAGGGCGCCTCCGTCCGGTATCGGTGAGTCTGAATCGTTGCGTCTCCGATGCCCGGTTTGAGGGCATACTCGCCACTGCGATGCGACCGACGGTGGGCGGACCCCCGCCTGCCGTCGATTGTGGCTGGCAGGCATGACGGCGGAAGCCGGGGAAGCCCGAGATCAGGTCGGTCTCGACCGGTTCGCCGGGCGGAGCAGGCGCTTGGTCTTTTTCGCGATCCGCGGGTGCTCTGAACCGAACAACGGCGGGCCCTCGAGGATCGCGGCGGTGACCAAGTCCGGCCGGCGGATTCAGTCGGCGGAAACGGGTTGAGTGAGCACCCGAAGAAATTCGGGTGCGTCGTAGGCGTTCTCCCAGTGTTCGGTGATTTTCCCGTTTTCAAATCTCCACAGACCACAGAACGGCATGGCGGCCGGCTGCGGGTGCTGGATGCGAAGAACACCGAAGACGGCACCGAAGTAGTCGTTGGCTGCGATGTGCTCGACGTCCATGACGATGGTTTTGTCGGTCGTCGCGACGAGGGCGGCCTCGTGGGCGACGACTTGTTCTCGGCCGGTGACGAAATGTGGGTTGTCAACCGTTCGGTCGGCACGATGCAACACGATGTCGTCAGTGGCGTACTCGCCTACTCGGGTGAGGTCAGCATAGATCGCCCGGAGCGCCTGGATGTTCGGATGGGATCCGTCGACGGGGTACGTGGTTGCCATGACTCGAGCTCCTTGCCGTTGCAGGAAGAACGATCAACGAAGTGACGGGAGTCACAATAGCAAACTCCGCGACCGGCGCCGACGTGGAGCCTGGGCAGGCAGCCTGGGAACTGTGGGCAAAAGGACCGTAAGTCGTCCCACCTGGTCCAGGTCTCTGGGCGCCCTCTTGCAGGGCGTGACGGAGGATGGTCATGCGGTGGCCGCAAACGTTCCCGGGGCTTCTGACGCCGCATCGTCCGGGTGGCTTTCGAGCCGATGGACAGGCCCGTTGCTCCGCTCGCCGCGGTGTCAGCCGGCGAACTCCGAGCGAACGAGGGTCGGCGTGAACGGCACCCTGTCGGCCTCATTGCGCGTTGTGGGGATCTCGCCCTTGAGGGCTTGTATGTGGAGTGTTTCGAGATCTGCCGATGGGGTGAGTCCAAGCTCTCGAAGGGCCCGGCGGGCGTCCTGGTAGGCCTGAAGCGCATCCGCGCGCCGCCCGGCCCGTATCAGCGCGGTGAGCAAGCGACCATGAAGCCATTCGTCGAAAGGCTCGGCGCGGACCAGATGCCGCAGCTCAGGGATCAGTTCGAGATCACGGCCGTTCTGCAGGTCCGCGTCGATTCGGAAGCGAAGCGCCGCCCCCCGTTGCTCCTCCATGCGGATTACTTCGGAACCGAACAGCGGGCTGAGCCCGACATCCGCGAACGGTTTGCCGCGCCATAATCGTAAGGCATCGGCCAGTACCTCCGACGCCTCACCACACCGACCGGCCCGCAGGAGTTCTTTGCCTCGCTGATACCCGTTCTCGAACCGTGTGTAGTCCAGCCGATCATCGGCTACGTCGATCCGATATCCCGCTCCGTCGGTGACCAGCATTTCCGCCGCTTCGCTGCCTCCGATCTCGGCGAGCAGCCTCCTGAGTTGGTAAATGTAGGTCTGGATTGTCGCGCAGGCAGTACGCGGCGGATGAGTCCACCAGACTTCGGTGACGAGCGAGTCGACGCTCACCGTCCGGCGCGGATGTAACAGGAGCGTGGCGAGCACGTTCTTCAAGCGGGGCGTAGCAAGCCCCACGGCCCCCGACGATGTCTCCAGCTGCAAAGACCCCAAGATCCTGAAATGTAGCATCGCTCGGCCACCTCATTCGGCATGGGATCTCTTCGGGGTGAGCGCCGAGTGGCACGCCCGCCGTCCATCCCTCCATGGAAACCAAAAGACAATAATGATGTCACTGACAGATTGAAGCCTGGGCGGCTGAACTAACAAGCGATCGGAATATAGTTAACCCATAAGTTTACGGCTGTGTGTCGCGGCTGGGAACTTTCGACTATGTACGGCCGGGCTCAACGTCTCCGTTAAGAGTCTTCTGGAGGGTGCTTCTGCCCCGGGAGTGCCCTTTGTGTCGGAAGCGTGACCTTACTGCCGCGATCAGCGATGTAGTGTTGCTCACACTTTATCGCGGCCAGGAACGTGGCCTGTCGATAGGGGAGATGTCTGTGGCTGGTGAGCGCGGCAACCGCCAAAGGTTGTTGCGTGGCCGGTTTATTGGGCGTTTTCCGTTACGAACTCATGAGGCAGTGAACGAGGTAGCCGGACCGGACAAGCTGAAGGGTTGATCACTTTGGACAGTGCGACGATAACAACCCCGTCACCGACTCGATCGCTGTCACCTGTCCCAATCGCATCGACAGAGGGACCGGACGCAGGACAGACCACTCTCGACTGGCGACTCGGAAATGTCCCTGTCACCGGGGCGTGGATTCCCGCCGAGTCCTACCGGGACATCGTGGAATGGATGCCGCTGGTCTGTGTCGACGCGCTCGTCGTCCGGGACGGCTTCGCCCTGCTGACCCGCCGCCGCCAGGAGCCGCAGGCCGGTTCACTGTGGTTGCAGGGCGGGCGAATGCGGAAGGGCGAAACCCTGGAGAGCGCGGCGCTGCGGACCGCGGAGCAGGAATGCGGTCTGAGGTTGACGTTGTCCGTGCCGCTGGGCACCTTTTCCACCGTGTTCGACGCTTCCGCGCACGACAGCGCGACGACGCACACGGTCAACGTGACCTTTCTCGCCCGCGCACAGTCAGGCGACGAACCCAGGATCGACGCCGCACACGAGGACTTCATCTGGTGGTCTCTTCGACAAACCACTGGAAACGACTATCTCGACCAGGTTTTCAAGCTCGCCCGCACTCACCTCAAGATTGGGGAAAGCCGATGCGACAGGCCTTTTGGAACGGTAAGAGGGTACTGATCACCGGTGGTTGTTCCTTCATCGGTTCTCATCTGGCGGAGTACCTGATCGGCGCCGGCGCGGCGGTACGGGTCGTGGACGATCTGAGCTCGGGCAAACTGTCCAATCTGGACAACGCGCCCGCGGGCTGGGAGTTCGTTCACGCGGATCTCCGCGATCCCCAGGTCGCGGCCGCGGCGGTGGACGGTATCGAGATCGTCTTCCACCTCGCGGCGGTCCACGGCGGACGTGGCTTCATCGACCTGCATCAAACCGCCTGCTCCAGCAACTTCGTGCTGGACGGAGTCGTCTCGCAGGGCGCACTGGAAGCCGGTGTGGAGAACTTCGTCTACGCATCGTCCGGCTGCGTCTACCCTGTCGAGCTTCAGGGCGATGTCACCGAGGATGTGCGGCTCACCGAACCACAGGTCGGTCCGCCCTACGAGGCCGACGGAATGTACGGGTGGGCCAAGCTCATGATGGAACTGCGGCTCGCGGCGATGCACGCCGAAACAGGGTTCCCCTCCGTTTCCTGCCGATTGTTCACGGTCTACGGGGAACGCTGTCCGGAAAGCCATGCCCTGACCGCGATGGTCGGCCGCGCCTTTCTGCGACAGACGCCGTTCGAAATCTGGGGCGATGGCACTCAGGTGCGAAACTGGACCTATGTCACCGACATCGTCCGCGGACTGGTGCTGGCGGCCGAGCGCGTTCGTGACGGCAGCGCGATCAACCTCGGCACCGAAGAAGGTATCCAGGTCCGCGAGGCGGCACAGCTCATCCTCGAGATCACCGGCCTTGACGCGCGGATCAAGCCGCTTCCCGACATGCCTACCGGACCGTACAACCGGGTCGCGTCCGCCGCGATGGCGCGGGACCGGCTCGGCTGGATACCGGAGATGCCTTTCCACACCGGATTGAAGAGACTCGCGCACTGGTACTTCGAGACGCGGTCCCAGGATTCGATGTCCTCGTCGGAGTTTGCCGACAAGCTGATCACGAGGTAGGCACGAACCGGGCTGGAGGCGTATGCCATGGCTGTTCCACGTACTACCTCGGCAGGCCGGCAGCAGGCGTCATGGGAGAACTGGAGCGGGACAGTTCAAGGTGTCCCGGAACGGCTCGAGATCGTCGACGGCGAAGATGAGGTCTGCGAAATCGTGCGCGACCGCGGGAAACGAGCCCATGGGATCGGTGTCGCCGGATCCGGGCATTCCTACGCCGGTCTCGTCTCGCCTGCCGGTCGTATCCTGCTCGACCTACAACGCCACAAGGGAATCGTCTCCATCGACCGCGTACGTATGACGGTCATCGTCAAGGCTGGGACTTCGCTGCGGGCGCTGAACCGGGAGCTGGCGGCCGAAGGCCTCGCGTTGCCGAACCAGAGCGCGATCGACGAACAGACCGTCGCGGGTGCGGTGGCCACCGCAACCCACGGTAGCGGTCCCGGGATGGGGACCCTTTCCAGCCATCTCAGGTCCGTTCGTCTGGTGACGGCGAACGGCACTGTCCGCACCGTCACGGACGACGAACCGGAGTTCGACGCCGTTCGTGTGCATCTCGGCTGCCTGGGCGTGGTCACGGCCCTGACCTTCGACGTCGTCCCCGCGCATACACTGCGGAAGACAATCGTCCGGATGCCGCTGAAAATGGTCCTGGGCGGGTTAGACGAACTGCGCACGGCCCGGTACGGCGGGTTCTGGTGGTATCCGCACACTTCGCAGGCGGTGGTGTGGCGGGCCGATCCGACCGGTGAGGCAGCGACACCGGTCATTCCCACGCCCCGAGGGCTGCCCCTGGCCTTCACCAACAACCGGTTTCCTCCGGTGGCGGCTCGACTGGTTCATTCCCTTTCGGCTCTTTCCGAAGGCAGGCCGCAATCCCGCGTTCTGCCATGCGACGCAGCCTTGCTCAGTTCGCTGCCACCCCGCCTGCAAGCGCTCGAGTACGGAATTCCGGTCGCTCGAGCCGCGGAAGCCATTACCGAACTAGCCGACACCGTGACCCGGCACGGGCTGCGGATCAACGCGCCGGTGGACGTCCGGTTCACCGGCGCCGACAGTGCGTGGCTGAGCCCGAGCTACCAGCGGGACACCTGCTACCTCGGGGTGACCTGCGCCTTGCCGGCCGACCGGCCGTCCAACACCTGGTCCAGACCCTTCGCCGTCATCGACGACCTGTTGGCACGTCACGAAGGACGACCGCACTGGGCGAAGGTACATTTCCGCGAACCCGCTGACTTGGCCGCACGATACCCGCGCTGGCACGACTTCCTCGAACTCCGTCGACGCTGGGATCCGGACGGTGTGTTCCTCGGCGACCTCCTCCGGGCCACTTTCCAATGATCTCACGGGCCGAGCCCGGCCGCACGAGCGTCCGGCCGTTGGCCGTCCTCGTCGCCGGCGCGTTCTTCATGGAGATGTTCGACGGCACCGCCATCATCCCTGCGCTGCCCGCGATCGCTGAGTCGTTCGACGTCAGCGCTGTTGACGCTGGTCTCGGCGTCACGGCCTACCTCCTGACGGTCACCTCGATGATCCCGCTCAGCGGGTGGCTGGCCGATCGCTACGGAGCTCGGAAGGTCTTCTGTGTGGCGATCGCCGGATTTGTCCTCGCCTCGGTGCTCTGTGTGGCGGCGCACGCGTTTTGGCAGTTCGTCGCGGCACGGGTCGCGCAGGGCTTCGCCGGGGCGATGATGGTGCCGGTGGGCCGGACACTGGTCCTACGGATCGCGCCCAAAGCGGACCTGATGGCGGCGACCGCCATCTTCACCTGGCCGGGGCTGGTGGCGCCCATACTCGGTCCGCCGATCGGCGGTTTGGTGACCACCTACGCCTCATGGCGGTGGATCTTCCTGATCAACGCGCCGCTGGGACTGGTCGCCCTCGTGTTCGCGTTGCGCATGGTGAAGGAGTCACCGGTCGAGCGCCGGCCGTTCGACGGCACGGGTTTCGCGCTCGGCACCCTTTCGATCGCCGCACTGATGTACGGCCTCGAAATCACGGGCGGCGGGCACGACCGGTGGCCACTCGCCGGTGGCATGATCGTGGCCGGGCTGGCAGTCGCCGCGCTCGCCGTGCGACACTCCCGCCGCCACCCGACGCCGTTGATCGACCTCTCGCCGCTACGGATCGCCACCTATGCCGCGTGCACGTGGCAAGGAGGGCTGTTGCGAATGGCGATCAACATGGTGCCCTTCATGCTGCCCTTGCTGTTCCAGGTCGTGTTCGGGATGAGCGCGGCTGTGTCGGGGCTGCTCGTGCTGACCGTGTTCGCCGGCAATCTTCTGGCGAAGACGGTCACAACGCCGATCATGCGGTACTTCGGCTTCCGTCCAGTCCTCCTTGTCTCCGGCCTGCTCTCCGCTGTCTCGCTAGCCGTCTGTGCGCTGTTCGACGCGTCGACGCCGTACGCGACGATCGCGGCCACCTGTTTCCTGGGCGGTGTCTTCCGATCCCTGGCCTTCACCGCGACCAACACCCTCGCCTTCGCGGACGTGCCACCGGCGACGATGAACGCGGCAAGCACCTTGTACGCCACCACCACGCAACTCTCCATCGGTTTGGGCGTCGCGGTGGCCGCGACGACCGTACGCCTGGCCGCGGACGGCTCGTCACCGGCCGCGGCCGATTTCCGCGCCGGTTTTCTCGCTGGTGCGGTGATCGCGCTGGCCGGTGCCTCGCTCTTCCTTCTCCTCGCCCCCTCCGCCGGCGCCGAAGTCAGCGCCGGGCGGAATTCGTCTCGCCAAAGGAGAGCCGCCTCATGACCATCAAGTTCGGCTACCACACGTGGTCCTACTCCAGCTTCGGTGCTTGGGTCCCTTCTTACACTCTGGACGAGACGATCAAACGTCTCGCGAAGATCGGGTTCGACGGGATCGAAATCGGCGCGGCCTCGCCACATGCCTACCCGCCGGACCTCACCGCGGCGCGGCGCAGGGAGATCCGCCGTCTGCTCGACGACCACGGCCTGGAGCTGGCGGGAATCGGTGCGGCGCCCGGAGGCGGCCCCGGCTACAACCCTGCGTCCCCCAGCCCTGAGGAACGGCGGGCGACCGCGGAGCACTACAAGGCTCTCAGCGACCTATGCGCCGAATGGGGCGGCCGGACCGTGCTCTATGTGCCTGGTTGGACCGTCTTCGGCACCCGGCGGCGGCAAGCCAGGGCATGGTCGCTCGAGTGTCTGGCGGAGATCGCAGCCGACGCCGCGCAATACGAAGTGACGGTGGTCATCGAACCGCTCGCGCAGCACTCGAACCTGATCGACGACGGCGAGGACGCCATGGAACTCATGGAGGATGCCGGCCTGCCGAACGTCAAGGTCATGTTCGACTGCAACCACGTGTCACATCGGCAGGAGTTGTTCGGCGACTATGTCCACCTCATGGGAGAACAGCTGCATCAAGTTCACATCTCCGATTCGACGGCGACAGAGGTCCGGTTGCCGGCAGGCAAGGGCGACGGCGACTGGGAAGGACTCGTCGACGCGTTGATCGAGACGGGTTTCGACGGCTATCTCACTGCCGAGACCGGGTTTCTCCGCCGTGGGGTCAGCCCGGACCGGGATGCTCGCGACGGTCTCCGCTTCCTCAAGGCCTTGGTCGAGCGAAAGCTGGCCGAACGCAGCCCTGCGTAACACTCTGCGGACAACGGTGGTAGCCGCTCCATCGCGGCTAGTGTCGCGTGATCCTGCTTGCTTGACGTTGGGTTTCGTTCCACAGACGGTGATCTCGCGTGATCAGACGGACGACACCCGGCGGAATCCGGCTGCGGGTGTGTCCTCCGTCCAATCACGCGAGATCGCCGCCTGATCACGCGAGATCTCCGTCCAGTCACGGGTAAGACCTGCAGGATCACGCGACACTAGGGAGATCTCTTCCCTCAGCCGGTCCACCAGCGCCACCGCGTAGGAGGATTGCCGCGCCAACGGGGACTGTCCGTTTGCACGGCACACCTGGTCGACCATCTGGTAGATGTCGGCAGGGGCGCCGATGGGGCCGACGTTGACCGGGACATCCGGCGTGCGCATCCGGATAGCGGGAAGATGGCCGGAGCGGGAGGCCATCACGACCCGGCGCGCAGAGGACCATCGCCGCGTCGACCGCGGACAACCCGCTCCCCACCACCAACGCGGAGCGTCCGGCCGACCGGCGCAGCAGGTGGGAGAGGCAGGGTGCGATCCCGGAGCCCGAACGAGTTCAAAGAGACCGGACACCGGCCCCACGAGTCGCGCAAAGTGACCTGTTCGACCGGTCGGCGAGCAGGTCGGCGGCGTAGACGGCCAACTCTGTCGCCTGCTGAGCGTTGAGTCGAGGATCACAAGCTGTCAGATACCCATGGGGAAAGTCACGCTCACGGATATCCGCGAGTCCGCCGATGCACTCGGCTACGTCTTCGCCGGTCATCTCGACATGCAGCCCACCGGGATGACTCCCCTGCGCCGCGTGAACCTCGAAGAAGCCACGTACCTCGTCCAGAATATCGTCGAAGTGACGCGTTTTATATCCGTTGGTACTGACGAAGGTGTTGCCGTGCATCGGATCGCACGCCCAGACCACCTGTCGTCCTGCCGACTCCACCTCGTCGACGATGGCGGGCAGAGTACTTCGGACCATGCCCGAGCCCATTCGGCAGATGACTGTCAGCTTCCCCGGCAAGTCATACGGATTCAACCGCCTGACATAACCGAGCACATCGGCCGGTTTCGCGTTCGGACCGATCTTGAGCCCGATAGGGTTCGCGATCAATGAAGCGAACCCGATATGAGCGCCGTCCGGCTGGCGTGTCCGCTCACCGACCCAGAGCAGATGAGCCGACGTGCTGATGAGGCGAGGGCGTTGAGGATCGCTGTGGTCAAGCCGGGTCAGCGCACGCTCGTAGTCGAGCACGAGCGCTTCGTGGCTGGTGAAGATGTCGTTGTCGCTCTCTCCCTCGGAACCTTCTCCGACCGCGGCGTACTTACGAAGGCGGCCGATCGTGATCGCCGACTGCTCGTATGCGCGTCGCAAACGAGCAGGGTCGGGACGACGTAGGGCGGGGTCCGGCGTTGCGGAATTGACCATATCACCGCGATAGGCCGGAAGCCCGCTGTCGTCAACTGGTTTCGAACGTGGTTTGGCGTATTGTCCAGCCATCCGGCCTACGGTGACCACGGGTGACGCGGCGCCACGAAAGACGGCCTCTCGCATTTCTTTCAACGTGTCAGCCATGGCGAAGGCATACTGTTCGGTGTTGCTCGCGAAAGTCTCGGCACAATCCCCTCCTTGCAAGAGGAAACGGGTGCCACCGGCGACCTCGGCCAGCAGGGTGCGTAACCGGTCGGTCTCTTCGACGGCAGCGATCGGAGGTGCGCTACGCAACTGGGCTACCACTTGGTCCAGCAGGCGCCGATCCGCCCAATCCGGTTGCTGTGCGGCGGGCTGCCCGACCGCCGCGGCGAGCCGCCGGTACAAGTCGGCCATGACCCGGTCATCTGGACGATGGCCCATCGGTAACACCATGGCGTACTCCTTCGGAGCAATTTCGAGTTCTGGATCAAATCCTGACATCGCGTTTTGCGAATCACCATGATCCTCCGTCCAGAATGTCGCGCCATGTTTGTCGACTATCGACCACCTTGACCATCGATAATTCAGCAGGAAAACCACGAAATGAGGCAGAATTAAAAACGGAGCAGATGTAAAGCTCTTACCGTTGATGCCAAGAACATATCTCAGGAAATCTGAACTGTCGAGTCAGGTCGCCGCCGCGACGAGCAGATTCAGTTCTACAGGCAGCGATGCAACGCAATCGATTCGAAATCCGGCACCGTGCAAGAGCTTTTCGTACTCCGCGCGATTGCGCTCGCGTCCACCGGTGACGGTGAGCATCTGCAAGTCCCACGGCGTGGCCAAATCGTTGCCGGATCGACTCTCCGTCTGGTCAGGGAGCAAGCGTTCCAACACCAAGAGCCTGGTGCCGGTGTCGCACGCCCGCCGACAATTGCGCAGAATACGATCACACTCTTCGTCGCCCCAGTCGTGCAGCACACGTGACAGCAAATACGTCTCACCGCCTGCCGGCACTTCGTCGAAGAAGTCGCCAGCCACGAAACGCAGCCTTCCGGGGCCGCCGGTCGCAGCCGCCCCGGTGACGTGCGCACGGTCGAACACGACACCGGTGACATCAGCGTGTTCCTTCACGATCGTCCTGAGAAGCGTGCCATTACCGCCGCCGACGTCAACCACGCTCGACCCGCCCTGGAAGGGGTAGCAGCGGCTGAGTTCCTCCGCGACGAGCCTGGTGACGGCCTGCATCGCCCGGTCGAAGGTGCGGGATGAATCCGGTGCTGCCGCGAAGTAGTCGAAATGCTCGGATCCGAACCGATGGCTGAAAGCGGTACTCCCCGTCCGCACCGCGGCCGCGAGGTCGCTCCAGGCGTCGTAGAACTCGCCGCCGTAGATCCTGATCAGATCACTGAAGGGATCGTCCTCGCGGAGCAGCTTCCCCATTTCGGACAGTTCGTAGCATTCCCCCAGCTTGCGCAATGCCCCGAGTCGCGAGAGGAACCTCAGCAGACGTGCTGTGGCCGCGGTATCGCAGCCGATTCGCCTGGACACCTCAACGGGAGCGAGCGTCTCGTCGCCGAACGCGTCCGCGATTCCGAGGTCGACGGCTACGTGCAGCGCACGTGCCGACCAGTGCCCGGCCAGAATCGACAGCAGAGCAGTGTGTTCGTCGGTCACCTGGACCGGTTCGTCAAGGTGTGCGTCGAGGACGTCCGCGCAAAGCCCTTTGGCGGTCAGTTCGAATCGAGCGCCGAGCGTCTTACCCTCCGCCGGAGTCTTGAAGTACAACACGGACTTGCCGCCGGACTCGGGATCGTCATAGGGGTTGTAACCGCCGCCGTCGGGCTTCATACCGAGCAGATAACGGCAATGACGCCGAATACGCTCAAGGTCCCCGTTCGGCACGAGCCAGCCGGTGTGAGTCTCCTCCTCGTTCCTTCGTTCACGCTCGACGAGTCCCGGCGCTGCCTCATCTGCCGACTCGCGCGGCATGATGAAGACCTCGAGGCCGCCACCTGTTCCGGAGGTCGGCAATGCGTGCACGATGGTAACGTTCAGGTTCTCTTCAGAGACGCCATGCCGCTCCGCGAGCCGGGCGCGAACCACCTTGCTCGGCGCGGGCGGACCGACGTCGAACCCCGACCCGACAAGAAAGTCCCGGACTTCCTGGGCAGCCTCGGGAAACACGAGTGTAGCGGCGTGATTGAACTCGACGTGCGGAGCGATGTCCGCCGCGGCCCGGTTTCCGAAAAGGCGAGTGAAGGCACCTGGGTCCGCCAGCAGACGGGCCTGCTCGATCGCTCCGCGCAGACGACGTTCGTCTTGGCTGTTCAGCACTCTTTGTCCTCTCGAATCGGTAAACCGTCGCAGTCGTAAGTGAGATCGCGAATCACGGTCTTGCTCCGCATCAGAAACTCCGACAAGTGTCCATCGTGAGGTAGTCCCGGCCGCATCTCATGCGTCGGGTGATCACCGATGTGAAGGTTGCCTATCGTGTTATCGTCGGCCAAAGACGCCAGCAGTTCTTCGTCGCCGGTGATCGCGGTGACTGTCAGGCTTCCGCGCAAGGGCTCGAGTCCGTCGACAGGCGACCATGGAGCGACCCAGACACACGGGAAGGGAAGCTCGACGCCGAGCTGTGGAGCTCTGGCGCTGTCCAGGAGGATGACCGCCGGCCGCAGGACGGCCCCGCCGTCGGGCAACGGTGCGAGGAGGCCGGCATCGGAGATCAGTTCGGCGCCCTTCAGTTCGCTGATCAGGTGAGCTTCGAGCGCTCGACCACGTCCCAGCGGAAACGCCGGAAGAACGGCATGTTCGCTCGTCGGTGGCAGGATTGCGATTTCACCCAGCCGTCGGGCGAGTTCCTTCGCGAACGCCGCCGCGTCACCTTGGACCAGGACAGCCGAGGCGTTGACACACGCGGTACCACCGAACCCGGCGACGGAGTCGACAACAGTATCGACATGGTCCGGCCACCTGCCGTCCGCGAGCAGGACTTTGGATCTGCCAGGCCCTTGTACGAGGACATCTCCGCGATTCCGATATCTGGCCACGACATCCGCACCGCCGTAGACCAGGCCCAGATCCGCCGTGTCCACGAGTTCCCGCGCCACCATGTGGTCTGTCGGCAGGAAAGCGACCTGATCAGCTCCGAACCCGCAGTCCTGAAGAGCTCTCACCAGCCGACCTGGCGTGAACGGCTCTCGTGACGACGGACGCACGGCGACGCGGTATCCCAACGCGAGCGCCTCAATCCAGGCAGCGTGGGTCGCGGGGTGATTACCCGACGCCTGCACCGCGAGCACCTCGCCTCTGCGCGTCCACACAGAACCCGAGGAGCGCACTGCACTCCAACTCTCGCTCGTGCCGCGAGGGCGGGCGCAACCCACGGAGGCGCCCGCTTCGGCAGCACCGCGCGCAATGGCCTGTGACGCTGCCCGGACGACGGGCAAAGCGACCCCGGACGACAACGACACCCGTCGCTCGTGTTCGTCCAATGAGACGCCGTCGACCGTCCCCAAGAACTGTCGTCCGGCGGCTGCGAGAGCCGCGATCCGCTCCGGCCCGGACAGCGGATGCGCACGCCGCAACTTCGCGACACTTCTCTTCACGTAGAGCCCGGGAACCAGGCTCAACTCCGCGAGCTCTTCTCCGCCCACACTGGTCACAGGCTGGGTGCGGTGCGACCGGAAGACACCTGAAGGCCCGAGCACGTCCAGGTGCACCGTGGCGGCCATCAGTAGACGCCTTCGATGACTTCGGCGTTCTCGAACACGGGAACAGGTGCGACGTCGGCGACCGACACACCGAGGGCCCCGTCCGGCGCCGCGACACTCGTCGCGAGGTCACGTTCCAAGTTGTTCGGCAGCAGCAGTGATTTGCTGACGTGGTGCATCACCACCTGCCCCCGCTCACCCTCGGCGACGTCGGCTCGCGAGTCAGGATCGACAACCGAAAAGGTCGTGTAAGGAGAGAGTGAGTCGAACACGCATTGTCCCTGCGTTCGTGGTTCACCCGCTCGTTCCATACTGCCGCCCAGGATCATGGTGCTCCCGTACTGACCGCGCAGTGGCACTTCCGGGAACACTTCTTCCTGCAAGATTTTGCGGGTATCCGGGTCCAGATGCGCTCCGCCCCACATGATCACCGCGACCTTTTCGTTGATGAGGTCCACCAACCTGTCGCGCTCGGCGATCCTGGTGAGCAGCGGCGGCGTGGCGGCGAGTACGCCTATCTCCTGTTGTCCGAGAATGGACTCGGCTTGATCCACCACGTGCTCGGCATACCTTTGCGCCTCGTCAGCGCGTCCTTCGGCCAAGGACCTACGCACCCAGCGCGGATCGAGGTCGACTGTGAAGCAGACGCCACCTCGCATCCTGGTCAGCTCGGCCATCAACCTACCGAAGATATGCGGCCCGCTCGGCGCGATGGTCAGCCAATTGGCCCGGAGCGGGAAGCCCAGCTCATTCATCCGTGCCGACTTCCACGTCAGAGAGTGAAACATCCAGTCCGACAGGAGTGGCACGCGCTTTGGCGGCCCTGTCGTACCGCCGCTGTCGAAGGCGCCGACAACGTCGAGTTGCTCTCCATAACCACGCGGCGTCAAATCCTCTATCGGAACGTTCCTCAGTTCGTCGACCACGTTCGGAAAGAGTCTCAAGTCGGCATGACAACGCACTTCCTGCCGCGGGTCGAAGCCGAGCGATGGCGCCTTCGAAAGCCAGAATGGAGACCCTGTATCCGGACTGAAATGCCAGTTCATCGCCACTGAAAAGAATGCCTGCTCAGCGATAGGCAAGTCGTGACGCCACCCAATAAAGGACTCGATACCGGCCATCGATCCCAACCCGTCGAATAGACATTTTCGCCGCCTGTCAAGCTGGCCGATAGCGTCTCGAGCGAACCTGAAGAGCTGCCATCAAAAGGCATCCTCCGCTCGCCAACGGCACGTCTCACATCATGATCGCAGAGTTCCCGGACTGGCACTTTCCCAAGTCCTTCATATAGCGGCACTGCCCGAAGTTACTAGATTACACTTGGTAACATTAATGCTCACTTTAAGCAGTCGCACCCAGCCCGGGGAATACCGCCCGGCTCAACAGCGTGACTTACAGGTACCGACGACGCGTCGGAGCGGCAATAACCTCGACACGAAGGCAGCAGCCGATGCCAGCCGAGTGCAGCCTGATACGGCCAGATGGTCCCATGCCCCTGACGCCGCGCAGGTGAAGGTGCGCACGCTGCCGCGGGTTCGCCTGAAATGGCATACGCGCGTAGGGATACACGCTGTTGTACTCGCCGAGCGCTTCGAACACCGCGAACGGCGTGCTCATCGGTTGGTACGTCACACCCATGAACCGAGCATAGGAAGCGACGGATCCGAGACGCGGCACGCCGCCCACGATCTGCCCGAAGTGGACACCCGTCCTGAACCGGGTGCCCGGAGGTCGGATCGCGCTCAAACCATCCCTTCCTCCATTACCGCGTCGAGCGTGATCTGAGCCGAGACGGCACGTGCCACGCCCTCGACAGTCGGCGCGGCGAACAACGCGGAGAGGGTCAGAGTGACGCCGAGCCTGGTCCGTAGCTCCGTGATGAATCTGGTGGCGCGAAGGCTGTCTCCGCCGAGGGTGAAGAAGCTCTGGTCCCAGCCGACGTGGTCGAGTCCGAGCACCTCGGCCAAGATCTCCGCGACCGCGGTTTCGGCCGCGCCAGTGGGTGCCGATGAATCGTCCTGGTCCTCGAGGCGGGCGAGCGTCGCGATCGCGGCGCGGTCGACCTTGCCGTTGGCGGTGAGGGGGAGGCTCTCCACCACGGCGACCCGTTCCGGGAGCATGTGGGCGGGCAACAGCGTCGCCCCGTGAGACCGGATCACGTCACCGGGGGTGCCGGTCACCACCGCGGCGACGACCAGCCGCCGGTCTGCGGTCACGGCCCAGGTCGGCGGGCGGGCCCGTTGCGATCATGCGGTCCACAAGGTCAGTGGTGAGTGCCACCGCGTGTGGGCGCAGTGCTTCGACCCGCCGGGGCGTGAACGCTTTCGCGGCAAGCCGACGCACCCGGGTGAGGTCTGGTGGATCCATCGAGACGATCCCGACCGGGAAACCCGGCAGCACGCGGAGGGGCATCCCGCTCGGCGCCCACCGCCCGGCTGAACCGCCGGTCCGCTAGAACGAGCCGGGGCTTCTTCATACCGGGTCACGAGCCACGCAGCCTCCCCGTAGGGCATCTGCACCGAAGTGAGTCCAGGTTCGGCCCGGGCGTCGGCGTAGGCAGCGGCGAGATCAATGCCTTGGAAGTCGTTGAAAGGTTAGAAAAGAACCATTACTGACCCGCCACGGTGGCTGAAAGACCGGCTCGGTCGACTTTGCCGAGTGCGGTACGGGGGAACGAAGTCACGAAGCGGACCCGGTCCGGCAGTTTGAAGGCCGACTCGGCGCGCGGCTTCGGCCTTGAGCCGGGAACCGCCCGCCTGGAGGAGTGCCAGACTCGAAATGTCCGCTGTCCCTTCTTCCGGCTCCTCGGCCGCGTCCAGCCACACCAGCACCAGCGGTGGCACGAGCGCCGTCGCGGTGACGTGCTCGGCCTCGATCAACGGGAACGTCGTCCGGGGGTCCGCGTCCGCGCCCGCAACGTCACCCTCGCCTCGGTGAGCTCGGCGACGAGGGCCGCCGGATCCGGTCCGATCGCCGTTTTCGGGTTGGTCACAACGGAGGCTCCTGCTTCTGTGTCGGCCAGGCGGGAACGAAGGCGGCACCGCCGGCGCGCGAGGGGTCGAGCGGGGTGGTTAGTCCGGCGAGTTCCACCAGCAGGACGCCGGGCACGGCGGAGGCATATGGACGCAGCCACGGGTCAGGTCCGACGAGGCGGCCGTAGTCGGCGCGGTGCTCCGGTCGCAGGCCGAAATACACGGCGTTGACACCGGTGGCCCCGTTGGGGTGCGTGATGGCGTCCGGCCGCTGCGGCGGATCATAGGCGGACACGACGAACGGCAGCGCGGCGGAACGGGGCGCGATGACCTGATAGCGGACTTGCCGCCCGTCGGGACCAGTACGGCTGTTGCGGAATCTCCGCGAAACGCTCAGCCCTCTGGCCTTCAGCTGAGTGCGGGTGCCTTTCAGATCGATATCGTCGGTCTCCAGCGCGACATCGCGCCAGCCATGGCCGTCGGCGGCCCATTTCGCAATCCTGTTGCCCATCCCCCGGCCGAAAACCGCAGAGACCGGCCAGCGCAACCTGCCCAGCAAGGAAGGGAATTCGAAGAACTCGATGAATGGCCCCTCCGAAAACCAGATAAATGCATTGCACGCCTTCTCCTGAACACTCCCCCACTCCACCGAGAATCCAAGATCAATGAGATCACTCACGGCCGAATCGACGTCATCGACACGACACAAGACGTGACTGCACCTCAACATCAGCGCTCAACTCCCAGGCCAGATTCATGGCTTCGAGTATTCACAAATGATGGCGTCATACTTACTTCGATAGGACACACTTCACCTGAATAAGGATTCTCCACGTGACCGACAAAGCAGCTGCTCCCGCCACTCTCGACGTATTGTGCTTGAGTGCTGAAATGCGCGACCTGGCCGCGAGCCTGAATTCCGGTGATCAGGTAACGGCCCGCAGGATCGCGGCGTGGCGCGTTGCTCGGCTGAGCGGGAGACGCGACCGTCAGCGACTACTTCCGGCTCAACGCCGACCGACTGCCGGAACTGATTTCCGGATCGGAGCAGGCTACACCGCCGCTGTTCCCGGAGGGCCGTACGGACGTCGCGGACGCCCTGCACCAGCGCACCGCCCTCGCGCGCCACCTCGACGCGACGGTCGCCGGTGACGGCAAACGGCTGCGAGTGCTGGAGATCGGAGCGACCAGCGACATGGTGTTCGGCAAACTCGCGGACTCCGGCACTCACAACCGCGATCAAGGCTTCACACCTTGCGACGCCGACACGGTCATCGCCGCGGGAGCGCTCGACAACGCCCGCGACTCCGACGCGACGCTGATGACAGCGGCAGAGGACGTCCGGTTGCGGTCGAGCACTACCTTCCTGTCCCGCGCACACTGACTGGAAGCGTTGCAACGGGCTGGATTCGCCCAGATACACGTCATGCCTGGCGACGACCACCCGCCGGCCCCGATGTCGCAATACCTGTTCGCCGCACCGCGGTGAGGTCTCACGCATCGCCCGGTCCTGGGACAGGCACCGGGCGATGCGCCGAGGCGTCGAGCAGCGTGGCGTAGTCCAGCGCGGCCGTGAAGTCCTGCCACATCCGGCACAGCGCGAGGTGGTACCGCTCCGGCCGGGACGCGCTCGCCGGGTCGAGCACTGCTTCACGCAATGCCAGCAGGTTCCGGCCGATCGCCGAGGGCAGCACCTCGGCGAGAAAGTCCCGGTAGGAGGGCGGTGTCTCATCGAGGAACGCCGTGCAGGGTCCGCTCAGGTGAACGGCGTCGGGCGCGCTGAAGTCGAATGACCCGCGCACGGAGTGCGGGATGTGCAGCCGCGGTGTCCATGAGACCGGACCGTGCGCATCGTGCAGCGCGAGCCCACCGCCCTCAAAGCCCAGGGTGGCCCGGGTCAGCAGGTGCATATGGTTGTCCGAGTCCTCCGTGGCGATCTCGTTCTGGACGCGCAGCGTCACCGGAACACCGCCGACCTCGCCGGTGACGAGGCTGAACGGCCCGCTCTTTCCCGCCGCCGCGAACCGCCACGGCCGCACCGAACCGAGCGCCTGACCGAGTATGTGCACCAGCGGGAACGACACCTGTACCGCGCAGGCCGCGTCGAGGTATACCGGACGCTGCTGTGCGATCAGCTCCCGCGCGGCCGCCGCCCAGGTGCGTACGGCGGGCAGCTGGGTGTACTGATTGCCCATGCGGTAGCAGACGCCGTGTTCCCGCGCGGTCTTGAAGCTCTCCATGAGGTCGTCGTGGTGGATCGGCTGCTCCTGCAGCACGTGGACGCCACGGGAGAGCAGGGTTCGCGCCAGTTCGCTGCCGGGGCCGCCCATAAAGGAGGAACGAGTCACGACGCAGGCGACGTCCACATCGTCCGGCACCTCTTCGACGTCCGTCCACAGTGGAACCCCGGCCTGGCGGGCCGTCGACACGGACCGCACACCTCCGTTGCCGAGCACACCCACGAGGTCGAATTCGGCAGACAGTCCGGCCAGCGCGGCCAGGTAAGTCTGGCCGGACCTGGTACCACAGACGACGGTCCGCAAGCGGCTCACAGCATGCCCTCCTCGACGAGCGAGAGGTCGGCGATCAGCCGGTCTTCGATCACGATGTCCACTCCATCCGATTCGTGAAGTACTGCCGGGTCGAGCACGTCTGCGCTCCGTCCACAAGGGACAGAGCGCGGGACGCAGAGACGTTCTCCTCGTCCAGGAACGGCAACGCGACGACCGGGTGAGACAGCCGCCGCAACGTCAGGCGGGGCACCCCGGTTCACCGCTCGCGAGGTCCGCCCACCGCCCCGCCACGCGGCGCCCGCTTCCGTGACACCACGAAGGTAGTCCTCCCTGCCCGCCGGGGTGAACCGCACGGACGTGCACTCGGACCAGTGATCGATCTGCTCTAAAGTGACCTCGCCGTCGGCCGCTCCGGCGATCGCCGTCACTTCGATGCCGAGCGGCGGCCCCGGACGATGCCGATGGGTCTCCTCGATGCGATAGTCGCCGCGGATCGAGGGAAGGAGACCGGCGTCATCGCGCGGATGCACGCCTCCACCCACCAGCTCATCCGGAGCGGGCCTGCCGGACACGGCCAGACATCGAGGAGGAGCGTCGAATACGGTACTCAACCGTGGTGCCACCTCATATGCCACGACAGTGCCCATGCTGTACCCGAACACGACGGATCGGCCCAGCAACGGGCAGGCTCCCCGGTCACCTCGCGCACGAGGTCGTCCACGCCGCCGGGCACGGCCTCGACCATGCGTTCCTCGCGGCCGGGTGCACCGCACAGCGTGCACCTCGACGTCGGCGGGCGAGTGAGCGGACCTGCCACCGAAAAAGCTCGCCGCCTCACCTGCATGCGGGAAACACACCAGCCGTCGCCGGGGCGCGGAGAGCGGAGCCCTGCAGCGCAACCAGCGCGCGGCGGTCCGTGGCGACACGAACGATCACGTCCCTTCGAGGAAGACTCGGTAGAGCAACGTTCGAGGAGGTGGACACACCTGCGTCGCGCAACGCAAATTTCCCGACAAAGACAAACCAGCCCAATATGACGCCGCAGACTATAGCGACCGAGGCGCGGAGAGAAAATGTACTGTCGGCAATATCATCAGGTCAGCAGCGACTTTTGAGCCAACTCTGCCCTTTTTGCCGAAGAATTTATACAAACAGACAAAGGGCCTTTCATGGGGTCTTTTGCCAACTTCAAGTGACCTCTGTCGCATCTTATTGCCCGCCCCGGAAAAGCCTTGTCAGGTTCGCCCATACTCAGGAATTCCTAGAGTTCGTACGGTTCTTCACCGAATCCAGTGGAGGTCGACCATCCCGCCGGCTTCAGGCGACGCGTCGCGCCGGGAGATCCAGAGGCCTGCGCTCAGCGCCGCTCCCGCCCTCGTAGCAGGGCACGGCCTCCGTCGCGCCAGCCGTCGCCTGCGAGGGTTTGGCGATCCAATAGCTACGGCCGAGCACGTCGAGGTCGTCAAGCTGGCCCCAGGCGTTGTGCACCGTTCCCGCCCAATGCGGGTTCTCACCGAGGTCGATACCGCCGAGGCAACGTCGGATGATCCCGCGAGGCTGGGCGTGCCCGCCTGTAGGATCTCAAATCCGATGGCACATTCTCAGTGATCTTGGCACCTGGTTGACACTTGTGTCATCGATGTGAGCTGTCCCCTGGACTCGACGGCGAGGACTACACCACGTTCGTCTTCAACCTTCCCGCACAGCTGACGACACAACTGCACCAGCAAGCCCAAAACCTGCTTCGGCGCCTGCGTATTGACGAACCCGCCACCTGGGGAACCGCCGTTCGACTGGGCCGGCACTATCGCCTGGCCTGGTCCCCGCCCCGGCGACGTTCGCCCAGAACAGCTCTGGGCATTCGCCCGGGAAGGGCTGACCCGCAGCGAGATCGCCACCCGCCTGCACACCACGCCCGAACACATCCACCTGGTCGCCGTCCGACACCCGCAGCCGGCGACTCGACGAGGCATCCCCAACCACGCAGGGAAATTTCAGACACGAACTTGCCCAGCGACGATGAGCTGCGCGCCTACGTCGCGCAAGGACTGCGGCCCGGCCAGATTGCGCAGGTGACCGGCTGCGACCATCAACGCATCAGCAACCTCCTGGGCACCAGCGGAATCGGCCCACCAGTGCCGCGTGAACTGCTCGGCGCGCTCGCCCCGGTCTGGCTGCGCGAGCAATACGAGGACCGCCACCGTTCGTTCGCCGAGATCGGCGCCCACCATCGGACTTGGCCCGCCACGCCCGCACGCTCGGGCTCGCGATCCGCCACGGCATCTCAGCGCACAAGCACATCCTCGCCGACCACGGCGGACCCGACGCATTCCCTGCCACCATCTGGGCGGCTTTCGCCAGCCGAGGGGTCGGCCAGCGCATCCGACGGCTCCTGGCTATCCCGGACACCGAGACCTTGATCACGCGGCCAAGCACCTCGGGATCAGAAAGGCCACGCTCGCGGATCAAGTCCGACAACTCGAAGGCGCCACCGCCATCACGCTCCTCGAAGCGAATACAGACCACTCTCACATCACGTTCACCTCAGCAGGCAAGAAATTCGCACAGGAGGCTCGGAAGGTACTCACGCTTCTCGGCCAGAATGACATAATTAACCGATCGCCCCATCGCCGCGAAAGCCCCTGGCTGACTTTAGCCAGCGCCCCGCGGACACCGGATCGGCGCTAGCCGGGTCCAACCCGAGCATCGTGAGCAAGCCGACGCAGTGGGCCTCGTCCCTCGACATGCGGAGGCGTCGCCGATCTCCAGCAGGATGCGGGCGACGGCCCCCACCCGATGCCGGCCAGACAAGTGGCCGCACGACTACGCCGGCGCGATGGCCAAGACCGCGTTTTGCCCACCGAATCCGTAGGAGTTGGTCAGCGCCAACTCGACCGCGACCGAGGACGTCGTCATCGCCACATCGATGTCGATCTCAGGATCCAGGCGCGACAAATTCGCGGTCAGGGGAACAGTGCCGTGTTCGGCAGCGAGCACGGTGTAGACGGCCTCCACCGCCCCAGCGGCACCGAAGAGATGGCCGGTGACGCCTTTCGTGGAGGTAACGAGGGGCCGATGGGGCAGGACTCGGGCAAGCATCGCTCCTTCGGTGAGATCGTTGGCCACGGTGGATGTTCCGTGGGCATTGACATGGGAGACGTCGCGTGGCGAGGCACCGGCATCCTCCAACGCGGCGAGCAGGGCCGCCTCACTGCCGAGACCGCGCGGTTCGGGCTTGGTGATGTCGTAGGCATCGCTGCTCAGCCCGTGTCCGACAACGCGCGCGTGCACGGTGGCGCCCCGGGCGCTGGCGTCCGCAGCCCTTTCCAGGACGAGCACGCCGGCGCCTTCGCCTGCCACGAACCCGTCGCGGTCCGCGTCGAAGGGCCGGGATGCCGTAAGCGGTTCATCGAACCGCTCCGACAGCGCGCCCATCCTGCTGAACCCTGCCAGGGTCAACGGCGTCAGCATGGCTTCGCTACCCCCGGCCAACACGACATCACATCGGTCGAGCGCGAGCAGATCGCACGCCATAGCGACCGATGTGGCACCTGAGGCACACGCAGTGGCCACTACGAGATTGGGGCCGGTCGCGCCGAACTGCATCGCCACCTGCCCGGCGAGCATGTTGGGCAAATGCATCGGTAAAAGCAGCGGGGACACCCGACGCGCACCTTCGGTGAGAAACACCCGATATTGCGATTCGACGGTTGCCGGACCGCCGTCGGCGCAGCCGAGAACCACGCCGACGCGGGCACCGTCCCATGTACCCGGCTCCAGCTCGGCATCGGCAATCGCTTCCGCAGCGGCCACGAGCGCGAACTGGACGAACGGGTCGAGGCGGAGAGCGCGGCGTGCTCCCAGCAAAGCGTCTGCGTCGAACCCTGTCACCCGGCAGGAGAGCTGTAACGCCGTGGCGTCCCAGGCTGCGGACGGCTTTCCCGCGCATACCGCCGCCCAGTTCTCCGGGACGCCGACACCGACCGGAGTCACCAGTCCCAGCCCGGTGACCGCCACCTCGATGCCCATCAGACTCTCGTGCTCCGCTGCTCCATAAGCCGGGCGATGTCACCGAGCGTTTCGGCACGCTTGATCTCGTCTTCGCTGATCTCGATGCCGAATTCCTTCTCCAACACCATGGACAGTTCGACGATCGTCAGCGAATCCAGGTCGGCATCCTCCGGTGTCACGTCGGCTCTGACCTCGACCGCCGGGATCTTCAGCTTGCCGACCAAAATTTCCTGCAGTACCTCGAACATACCGGTCATTCCTTTCTACTCAGGGTGTTCGGACGGGTGAAGGGCCACTACACCGGGCCAGGTCAGGGTCGCCGCACCCCACGCCAGCCCGCCTCCAAAGGCCGTGAGAAGTACGCGCTGGCCGGTTGTGAGCCGGCCGTCCGCGGCGGCTTGCGCCAGCAGCAACGGGATCGACGCCGAGCCGGTGTTGCCGGCAGTCTCGATGTTGGACAGCACGCGGTCGGGAGACAGGCCGAGTTCGTCGCCGAGCGCGCCGATAATACGTGCGTTGGCCTGATGCGCGACGAGCCGCTCGACGTCCGCCGACTGCCATCCGGCCGCCGCAAGGGCTTGTCGGGACACTTCCGACATGCGAAGCACGGCATGCCGAAACACTTCATTCCCCGCCATCTGGAAGTACCCGTCTCCCGGTGCCTTCGGCGTACGCTGTCTGGACCCACCCGCAGGAATCTGGATCAGGTCCCCGGATTCGCCGTCAGCGCCGAGCATGATCGGTCCGAGCGCGCCATGCTCTCCAGCAGTGCCTGCCCGCAGAACGACGGCCGCGGCGCCGTCGCCGAAAATCACCGCGGTCGAGCGGTCGAGCGGGTCGACGATGGAGCTGTACACCTCAGTGGCGACCAGCAGCACGCGATCGACATTACCCGCGGCGACGATGCCGGATGCTACGAAAAGCCCGTAGAGGAATCCGCTGCACACCGCGGAAACGTCGAAGGCCGGGACCGTGCCGAGACCCAGCCGGGCTGCTACTACGGGAGCCGTCGCCGGCAACGGCCGGTCGGGGGTCGACGTGGTAAGTACGACCGCATCCACTTGCGACACCTCGGCCGATCTCAAAGCCCGGGAGCCCGCTTTGACGGCCAGGTCGGAGGCGGCGACGCCGATCGAGGCGACATGGCGTTGACGGATCCCAGTACGCCGACGGATCCAGTCGTCCGAGGTGTCCAGCCGATCCGCGAGGTCTGCGTTGGTCACCAGATCCGGCGGCAGCCAGGCCCCGACGCCGGCGAGCACGCACGCACGCACGGTCACAAGTCCTGCCGTGTGAACTCGTCGTGTTCAACATGCCCCCGCGGCGTCACACCGAGAACCCCGCGCGAGACGGTTTCCTCCCGCGCAAACTCATCGTGTTCGACATGCCCCCGTGGCGCCACTCCGAGAACCCCGCGCGAGACGGTTTCCTCCCGCGTGAACTCATCGTGTTCGACGTGCCCCCGTGGCGTCATTCCGAGGACCGCGCGCGAGATGGTTGACGTGATCGCCGTCTCCGCGATGGGGTCCAGGATCGATTCCATGCTGGGGATCCCGAAGTCGAAGCCGACCTCGAACCGAACGGCCACGCCGTCGCCTGCGTCCCGGAAAGCCCAGCGCCCAGTGAAGGACGCGAAGTCACCGTCGGTCAGCGCGAACCGGATTTCCCTGTCCTCGGGATGGGAACGAATCTCCTCGTTCCAGCGCAGCGTACCCGTGTGGAAGTCGAGCCATCTCGGCCGGACACCCGAGGTGATCAGCGGAGCGGAATTCGACGCCTCACTGTCCCATTCCCAGCTGGATCCGGTTTCGGGAGCGGGAAGTTCCCAGCGCAGGACCGCGTCGTAAGCCTCGTCGATTCGCGCCTTCTCGAAGATGATGTTCACTGTGATCTGTCGCATTGGTTTATTCACCACCGTCCAGTTTTCTGCCCAAAATCTCGCGCTGCGGGCTGACGTCACGGGCGATTGCCACGCCTTGCAGATGCGAGGTCCTGAACATCGGATAGTTGGCCTCACCGAACGCGCCACCGGTGAGGCCAGTGCCGCCGTGACTGGGCACGTAGGGCAGGAAGCCGATATGGGAGTCATTGACTTTGAGCAGCCCGCCATTGCCGACCCCGGCGATGAACGCGTCTATCACGTCCGGAGAACGCGCCCACAAAGAGTTACGTAGTCCATATTCGTTCGCGTTCACGAAGTTCAGGATCTCCTCCAACAAGCCGTCTCCGAAATCCGGCTCGGGAACGACGACGGGAAGCAGTGGAAAGAATGTTTCTTCGCGCACCACATCATGGTCCCGCGCGTGGGCGAGCCCTTCCACACGGACCACGGTGGGCTGCAAGAATATTCCCGTGTCGGACGGTTTTCCGTCCGACTCGATCCGCGCTCCGCCGCACACCAGCCTGGATCCCAGCTTCGTCGTCTGGTCCATGAGCGCGAAGAAGCGTTCGGTGCGGCGAACCGGGGAAAGCAGCACGTTCTCGTCGTCCGGGTCTCCAGGCTTGATCTTGGCTGCCTGCCGGGCGACCAGGTCGATCAATTCGTCGGCGATCGACGGGTGTGCCACCACATAGTTGGGCACCATGCAGATCTGGCCTGAGCCGTAGAAGCACTCGGCTATGGCCTCGGCAGCATGTTCGAGGTCCGCGTCGGCCCATACGACCACGCCGTCATTTCCGGCAAGCTCCAACACCGGCTTCTTACCCTTGGCGACGCACTCCTGCTCGAGCTTCAGTCCTTCTTCGACGCTTCCGATGTAGAAGATGTCGTTGACAAGCGGGCTGTCCACCCATTGCCGCAGCATCCGACCGGGGTTGCCGCACAGCAGGTTCAGCGTGCCTGGCGGCGCATCGAGTTCATCGAGCAGTGGCACTGCCAACTCTCGTAACACGTACATGGTGCTCAGCGCGATGCTCCGAGGCGCACGGACCACTACGGCGTTACCCGCCATCACCATCAGCATGGCAAGCGCGGCGCTCGGCGCAGGAGCGTTCTGGGGCGGATTGAGGCAGACCACGCCGTCCGGTCGTCGCCGCACCTGGAGCCTACGTCCGCCGTGGTCGAACTCGGCATACATGTTCCGCTGATACCACGAACAGCTTTCCTCGCTGTACACCTCGAGCAGGCAGCTCAGTTCCCATCGGGCGAGGGCGATCGGGTGAGCCTCGGCGACCAGGAGCCTGAGGAACTCGTCCGCATGCTCCTGGAGCTTCTTCCGAAAGGCCGCACCCAGGAGCATCCGGCGTTCCATCGGCACACGCGCCCACTCGGGCGCAGCCTTCGCCGCCGCCTCCAGTGCCAGTTCCACGTCATGGTCGCCCGCGACCGCACAGCGACCGACTACATAGGGATGCTGGGCGGCGGCCGAATCGGCATCCTGTTCCAGCGTCCGTTTGAGACTGATGCTGGTGAAGGCATCATGCAGGAGCGAACGAGAGCTGACGGTGTAGACCCAGCCAACACCTTCCGAGTCTTGGCCGGACAGATAGAGTGGGTAACTGAGCGGCGGCGTGTCCCGCGAACCAGCGAAATGCGGTCCTGAAGAACCGAAGGCGACCAAGCTCATGTTGTTTCTCCGGACTCGAGAATGTCCATTGTCACGCGGCGCCATCGAACTGCCAGGAGAAGCATGTCCCTCGCATTGGCCTCGCGTTGACCAAGACGCTAGTTGCTGGGGTTGCGCGTGGTCCAGCGGCTCCACAACACATGTCCCAATGAGACATGGACGGACACTAAACGCACCTTACGCATTGACATGCACTGCGCCGCACCATAACATTCATCCCGTTCCGGGGGCCTGAACCGTCCTGACTTTCCAGCCGGTGGCTTACTGGCCGATGGTTCTGTGTCAGCGTCGTGGGCTGCCTTGAACTCGGTGGACTGACCATGCCCAGACTGAGTGCAGCAGACGTTTATCGTACCACTCGACCCAGGCCGCAGTCGCGAACTTGACGTCAGCGGTCGTTCGGTAAAGACCGTCGTGGGACCACTGGTAGTGGCGGGCGAAGGGTGAGTTGTATCTGCGTGGGCTGATGCTGGACGGCAAGCGCAAGTCAATGCAGCCGATGGCCGAGCGGCTCGGGGTCGATCATCAGCAGCTGCGGCAGTTCGTCACCACCTCGACCTGAGGCCACGCCGAGGTCCGGAGACGCCTGGCCGGGTGGGCCGGTGAGTTTGTCGCCCCGGATGCGCTGGTCATCGATGACACCGGGTTTCCCAAGGACGGCAAGGATTCCCCTGGTGTGGCGCGGATGTACTGCGGCGCGCTCGGCAAGACCGGGAACTGTCAGGTCGGGGTGAGCGTGCACGCGGTCACCGAGTGGGATCTGCCGCGGCGGCCGGTGGTGGCCGACGCCGGCGATGGCGACGCCACCGAATTCCGGCTCGGCCTGACCGAACGCGGTCTCACCTACGTGCTGGCCGTCACCCCGACCGCGACCGCCCATTCTGCCGAGGAAGTGCCGGGGACCCCGGCCTATCGCGGAGCCGGACGACCACCGCAGCCGCGCTAACCCGGCCAGCCGGTTGGTCTGAAGACCCTCGTGCTTGCCGCTGGGCGGTCGGCGGGCCGGTTCGTGGTCTGGCGGCCCGGATCACGAAAGTCGCCGGGCAACCCGACCGCGATTATGCGATCACGGTTTCTTGCGTTGCGGGTCAGGCCCGCCAATCGCAACATCCCCCGCAGCGGCGACGGGAGCCTGCCCGAGTGATGGCTGCTGGCCGAATGGCCACCCGGCGAACCCGAGCCCACCGACTACTGGCTCTCCACCCTCCCTGTCGATGTCCGACCACGGGACCTGGTGCGGCTGGCCAAAATCCGCTGGCGCATCGAACACGACTACCGCGAACTCAAAGACGGCCTCGGCCTCGACCACTTCGAAGGCCGCTCCTGGCTCGGCTTACATCGCCACGTCACCCTCGCCGCGGTCGCGCAAGCCATCTGCACCCAGCTGCGCCGCACCCCAAAAGCCCCTGCGCAGGCCTGACCCTCAACGCAGTCCTGCGCGAACTCCAAGCCCTGCTCGCCGTCTGGACAGGCGTCTGCCACACCTGCCGACAACCCGCCCCTTTCCGAATCCCGCCACAGAAACCCCAGCCCAACGCCACTTAACAAAGCACTATTAGCACGGTATTCGCAGGCGTACCCTGCTCGACGTCACCCATGAAACGGGCATGGGCGCCTCGAGCACGATTTTGCCGGAGCACTCCTTGACTGAACCGAACGAGCATGCCCCATGCGGCTGACTCCCGTCGGAAAGAAGATTGCCGTCGTCGTCACGTCAGCCCTGAGCGTTCTCAACCGAGCCACAGCCATTGTGGCACGAAACTGTTCGAGCTGCCCCTCGGCGCTCTCCAGCACGATCGCCGACCGCACGAGGAGACCTGGCCCGCATTGTTCGAGAACTGACGATTAGGGGCGCCAGGGATAACTCATCGGGCACCGGCAGCCGAGCGTTGCCGATCACCGGCCAGGCGGCGACGTCCGGCACCACGACCCTCGCTGACCACGAAGGATGGTGCCGGAGGACCTGGGCGGCACCACGTGAGGCAACCTCCTCCAACTCTCCGCGGCTGCGTAATGTTTGCCCCTTTAGACATCGAACTGGAGAAATATGCCCTTCCGTGGGACGAGGCTCCTGGACGCGGCGGCGACTTCGCTGGTATTAGTTCGGTCAAGACCGCCGGCGAAGGCGAAGCACCAGGAACAGAACCGCGCGACCTGCGAGCAGATCCAATTTGTGTCGTTCACTTCCCATTGACGTGCATGTTCCCCGACGCAAGTGCTCTTTGTGTCGACTACTCGTCCGTTTATTCTTTCTTTGGTAGTTGTTCGAAAAATCGCCGACGACATCGGAATGCAACGAAAAGAGGAGGCACCCGTGAAAGTTTCCGGGGTGTTCGTCGGGGGGCTCGGCAGCTGCCTTCCCGAGACCGTCAGAGTCGACCACGCGGTGCAGCAGAACCTCATCGCGGCGGAGGCCGCGGAGCGCTATGGCATCCAGCGCGTGACCGACGCCAAGGACGTGCCGGCGCCCGAGTTGGCGTTGCACGCCGCGCGGACCGCGCTCGGCCGTGCCGGTCGAACCGGTCACGAGCTGAGCTTGGTGCTCTACGTGAGCGTGTGGGCCCAGGGTCCGCACGGCTGGTGCCCGCAGTACTACGTCCAACGCGGTATCGAAGCGTCGGCCGCGACCGCGGCCGAGGTACGGCAGAGCTGCATGGGGATGTTCAGCGCGCTGGAACTCGGTGCGAGCCATCTCATGGCCGATCCGGGGCACTCGGCGGCGCTGCTGACCACCGGTGACAACTTCAACTCGCCGCTGCTGGATCGCTGGCAATTCAGCCCGCACTTCGTGATGGGCGATGCCGGCTCGGCGGTCGTGCTGACCCGCGACCAGGGCTTCGCCCGGCTGTGCTCCATCAACGCGATCACGCTGCCGGAGTTCGAGCCGATGCACCGCGACTCCGAGCCGCTGTTCCCACCCGGCTCGACGCTGGGCAAGCAGCTCAACTTCGGCGACAGCAAGAAGAAGTTCCTCGAATCCCGCCCAGCCGGGGACGACGGGCCGTTACGGATCGTCGCGGCACAGGACGAGGTGGTGACCCGGACGTTGGAAGAGTCCGGGATCGAGATGTCGGACGTCACGCGCGTCGGCTACGTCAACGGATCGCGTGAACGGGTCGAGGGCCGCGCGATGATCCCGCTGGGCCTACCGATGTCCCGGTCGACCTGGGAACAAGGGCGCACCGTGGGCCACATCGGGGCCAGTGACCAGATCGTGGCGCTGGAACACCTGATCGAACGCGGTGAACTCACCCCGGGCGACCACTTCATGATGCTCGGCGTGGGGCCAGGGCTGAACATCGCCTGCGCGGTGTTCGAGATCCTGCGATCGCCCGGGTGGGCGGAGGTCGCGGCATGACGCTCCTCGACCAGCAGGACGAAGTATCGCTGCGGGATCTGCGCGAGATGCTGGGCGCGGCCTTCTCCCCCGCGGTGACCTCGGATCGGCCCGGCTACACGCGAGCGGACTGGACATTGCTGGCCCGTCTCGGGCTGCTGGGCGCGTCGGTCCCGGCGGAACGTGGCGGGACAGGCCTGAGTGCGCGGGCGACGGCGGAGCGGTTCGAGGCCGCAGGTGAGGTCGGCCACGACACCGGGCTGCTGTTCGCCGCCGCGGCGCACCTGTTCGCCTGCGCGATGCCGTTGGCGAGGTTCTGCTCGACCGCGGCGCACGAGCGATGGCTGGCGGCGATGTGCTCCGGTGAGGCGATCGCCGGAAACGCGATGACCGAAGCGAACGCCGGTTCCGACACGTCCCGGCTCGCGACGACGGCCACCCGCGTCGAAGGCGGTTACACACTGGATGGCACGAAGAGCTGGGTCAGCAACGGGCCGGTGGCCGACGTCTACCTCGTCTACGCGACAACGGACCCGTCCGCCGGCCACCTCGGTACCACCGCCTTCCTGGTCGAACGCGACGACGACGGGGTACGGCCAGGCTCAGCGCACGAGAAGACCGGTCTGCGTTCGTGCCCGGCCGGGCAGCTGCACCTGCGGCAGTGCTTCGTCCCGGACGAGCGCGTGGTGGGGCCGGTTGGCGGGGGTGCCGCGGTGTTCGCCCATTCGATGCGCTGGGAACGCAGCTGTTTGTTCGCGATCTATGTCGGCTTGCAGCAGCGGCTGGTCGACCGTTGCGTGGCCCGCGCGCGGCAACGGCACCAGTTCGGTCAGGCCATCGGCGGGTTCCAGGCCGTCGCGGACCGGATCGTCGGGATGAAACTGCGTCTGGAGAGCGGCAGGCTGCTGTTGCACCGGGCCTGCGCGGCACTTGACGACGGACCGGACGGTGCCGATGACGCGGCCGAGTGGGCCGCGATGGCCAAGCTGACGATCTCCGAGGGGGTGGTGGCCTCGGCGTTGGATGCGGTGAACCTCTTCGGCGGCGCCGGCTACCTACGTGACGACCTGGTGGAACTGGTGCTGCGGGACAGCCTGCCCGCCACCATCTTCTCCGGCACCTCGGACGTGCAACGCCGAGTTGTCGCGCGGGAGCTGGGGCTGTGAACCTCCGCGAGCTCGTCCGCACCGCCGCCCAGCGCCGTCCACACGCGCCCGCGGTGGCCGATCTTTCCGTCACTCTCACCTACGCCGAGCTGGACGCCGGTGCCGACGCGGCCGCCACGGCACTGCACGCCCTCGGTGTCCGTGCCGGAGACCGGGTGGTGCTCTGGGCGGAGAAGTCGGCCGATCTCGTCGTGGTCATGCAGGGCGTGCTGCGGATCGGGGCGGTGTACGTGCCGGTGGCGCCGGCGAACCCCCCCGAACGGGTTCGGCGCATCGTCGACGACTGCGGGCCCGCACTGGTGGTCACCGAACGAGACCTCGTCACGGACGTTCCGACGGCCACCCCGGCCAAGCTGTGTGAGCGTTCTGGAACCGCACCGCCGCCCGCGGTTCCCATCGCACCCGATGACCCCGTGTACATCCTCTACACCTCCGGCTCCTCCGGCACGCCCAAGGGTGTGGTCCTGTCCGACCGCAACGCGATGGCTTTCGTCGACTGGGCCACCGCCACCGCCGGTGTGGGAGAGGACGACAGGCTGGCCAACCACGCGTCGTTCAACTTCGACCTGTCGGTGTTCGACCTCTACGCCGCGTTCCGCGCCGGTGCGAGTGTCCACCTGGTCCCGGAGACACTCGCTCAGGTCGCGCCGCTGCTGGTCGACTTCATCATCGAAAGCCGCATCACCGTGTGGTACTCGGTTCCGTCGGCGCTTATGCAGATGATCGACACCGGCGAGCTGCTCGAACGAGGGCCCGCCGAACTTCGGGTGTGCGTCTTCGCGGGTGAGCCGTTTCCGCTTGCCGCCGTGCAGCGGCTGCGCGCCCAGTGGCCGTCCGTGGCGATGTTCAACTGGTACGGGCCGACCGAGACAAACGTCTGCACCTCCTACCAGGTGACCAAGGCCGACCTCGACCGTACGGACCCGCTGCCCATCGGCCGGAGCAGCTGCGGCGACACGGTGACGCTCGCCGAGGACGGAGAGATCGTCGTGTCCGGTCCCACCGTGATGCTGGGCTACCGGGGACGTGCCCCACACCGAGGTCCCTACCACACCGGTGACCTCGGCCGGTTCGACGCCGACGGCGAGCTCCACTACTCGGGGCGGCGCGACGACCTCGTGAAGGTCCGCGGCCACCGCGTAGAGCCGGGCGAGATCGAGGCGGCACTTTCCCTGCACGACGACATCGACCGGGCCGTGGTGCTCGTGATCGGTACCGGAGCTGACGCGCGCCTGCACGCGGTGGTGCGGCCACGGGACGGGTGCCGGCCCGACTTCGCCGCGCTGCGCCGCCACAGCGCCGCGCTCTTACCCCGCTACATGCTCATCGACTCTCTGCAGCTCGTGCAGGACATCCCGCTCAACGCGAACGGCAAGGTCGACCGGGTCAGCCTGGCCAGCGACCTGCTTTCCGCCTCGACAACAGGAGAGACCACATGAACACCGCACTGCGGCAGGGCTGGGAGGCCTACTGGGACGAGATCGCCAAGGCGGGCGAGACGGCGTTATGGGACTCCCCGTCGGCCACCGCTGCCGCGATCCACCTGCGCCGCGTCGAACAGCACATCGACCCGGCGCTCCCGATGATCGACCTCGGTTGCGGCAGCGGACGCCAGACCGTGCGACTCGCCGAGTCATGCAACCGGGTCATCGGCATCGACATCGCGGAGCACGCTCTGGCGATCGCCCGGCGCGACAACGCGGCCGCCAACATCGAGTACCGGCGAATCGACCTGCTCGACGACACCGAAGTCGCCGCACTGGCCGCCGAACTCGGCGACGCCAACGTCTACGTCCGCGGTGTGCTGCATCAGCTCCTGCCGGACGCGCAACAACGTGCGGTGTGGGCGATCGGCGCGCTGCTCGCCGGCCGCGGTCACCTCATCGCGCACGAGCTGACCAGCGTGACGCGCTGGGTGGTGCGGTCGATCATCGAGTCCGAAGGCGCCGCGCTGGAGAAGTTCGAACCGCTGCAACGCCACTTCGGGTTCGACATCCCGACCGTCCCCGGGGAGGAGCGGCAGCTCGACGCGCTCCTTACCCGGCAAGGTCTGCAGGTCGTGGCATCCGGTGACGACTCGCTGCAGACCACCCAGCTCGGCGCCGACGGCGCCGCCATCGAACTGCCGACGGCCTGGGCACTGGCCAGGCGTCCGCACGTCGTCCACCCCCGATGACCACGACTGACCACAACCAGGAGGTTGCCCCATGTCCACGAACACCGCAGAGCACGCCGACGTGCACGACCGCATCCTGTCCTACGTCCGCGACGAGCTGGCAGACGCCGCCGAACGTGACCAGGTGACTTCGACGACGTCCTTGCTGGAGGCCGGAATCCTCGACTCGCTACGCACCGCGCGGCTCGTCGCCTGGCTCCGCGACGAAGTGGGCGCACGGGTACCGCCCATAGCCATGACCGGCAAGAACTTCCGCGACGTCGACAGCATCACCGATCTCGCCGTCAGCCTCCTCCACACCACCTGATCAGCCCGATTCGAGCACAAGGCAGGAGCAGCACAGATGAGCAGTGTTGACGTGACGGCAGGCCACGACTTCGACGTCGCCGTGATCGGTGGCGGCCCGGCCGGCTCCACGACGGCGTCCTACCTCGCCAAGGCGGGGCTGTCAGTGGCCGTCTTCGAGAGCGAGTTGTTCCCGCGCGAGCACGTCGGGGAGTCGCTGGTGCCGGCGACCACGCCGGTCCTGCTCGAGATCGGGGCCATGGACAAGATCGAGGCCGCCGGGTTCCCACGCAAGTACGGAGCGGCCTGGACCGCGGCGAACGGGGACGGGATCGACCCGCTCGACTTCGACGTGCACCAGCAGGGGCTCGGCACCGCCGAAGTGTTGTTCAACGAGCGCGAGCAGCTCGGCGTAGACCGCGACTACACCTTCCACGTCGACCGTGCCCAGTTCGACCTGATCCTGCTCAAGCACGCCGAGAGCCTGGGCGCGAAGGTGTTCTCCGGTGCCCGCGTGCACCGGGTCGGCTTCACCGACTCCGATCGCCCGGTCCTCGACGTCGGCATGGGGCCCGTCCGGACTCCGGTGCGCGCCCGCATGGTGGTCGACGCCAGTGGCCGTTCGACCTTGCTCGGGCGCCAGCTGAAGGTGAAGGTGCCCGATCCGGTGTTCAAGCAGTACGCCGTACACAGCTGGTTCGAGGACCTGGACCGGACCGCACTGGCCGACCGGGGCGAGCAGGCCGACTACATCTTCATCCACTTCCTCCCGATCGAGGACACCTGGGTCTGGCAGATCCCGATCACCGACACGATCACGTCCGTGGGTGTCGTCACCCAGAAGTCCCGCTTCAAGGAAGCCAAAGACGACCTCGAAGGGTTCTTCTGGAACTCCGTGGCGAGCCGGCCCGGGCTGCTGGACGCGCTCAAGAGGAGCCGGCGGCTGCGCCCGTTCAAGACGGAGGGCGACTACAGCTACGGCATGCGCAAGGTGGCCGACGACTCGATGCTGCTGGTCGGGGACGCCGCCAGGTTCGTGGACCCGATCTTCTCGAGCGGGGTGTCGGTGGCGATGAACAGCGCCCGGCTCGCCTGTGCCGACATCATCGCGGCCGCCGAGGCGGGAGACTTCCGCGCACACCGGTTCGACACCTACGTCGGAAAGCTCCGGCGCGGCGTTTCCAACTGGTACGAGTTCATCTCGATCTACTACCGGCTGAACATCCTGTTCACCGCGTTCGTGCAGGACCCGAGGTACCGGGTCGGCGTGCTCAAACTGCTGCAGGGCGACGTCTACGACGACGAGGAGCCGACAGCGCTCATCGCGATGCGTGAGTTCCTCGCGGCCGTCGAGAACGATCCAACGCACCTTTGGCACAGCAAGCTGGGCAACATGCGCGTCTCCCCGGAGTCGAAGTGCCTGTTCTGAACGGTGTGCGCTGGTGAGCGCCGCGGAGGCACAGGCCCGCCTCCTGCTGGCGGTGGCGGTCGTGGTGCTGGCGGTGCAGTTGCTCGGCTGGCTCTTCGCCCGCTTGCGGCAGCCACGAGTGCTCGGCGAGCTCACCGCCGGCATCCTGCTCGGGCCGAGTCTGCTCGGACACGTCGCCCCCTCGGTGCAGGGCTACCTGTTCCCCGACCAGGTTGTCGGGCAGGTCCGCGGCATCGCCGGCCTCGGGCTGGTGCTGTTCGTGATGCTCGTCGGGATGGAAGTGGACTCGGCGAGCCTGCGCGGCGGCGGCCGCACGGTCCTGGCGATCGGCGGCGCTTCGGTGCTCGTGCCGTTCGGGCTCGCCGTCGGGTTCGCTCTGGTCATCCACCCGATGTTCGGGAACACCGTGAACCCGGTCGGGTTCACGGTGTTCCTCGGCGCGGCCATGGCGGTGACGGCGCTCCCGGTGCTGGCGCGAATACTGCAGGACCTCGGGCTGGAACGCACCCGGGTCGGTCGCCTCAGCCTGCTCTGCTCCGCCTTGAACGACGTCGCCGCGTGGCTGCTGGTCGGCACCGCCGCCGCGCTGGTCGGAGCCGGGCACCCGTCGGCAGTCGTGCGGACGTTGTCGCTGACCCTCGGGTTCGTGCTGGTGATGCTGTTCGTCGTCGCGCCGCTGCTGGCCAAATGGGGACGACCGCCGTTCTGGAGCGTGCTGGTGATCACCGCGGCGTGCGCGTGGGTCAGCCACCAGATCGGTGTGCACGAGATGATCGGCGCGTTCCTCGCGGGGGTCGCCATGCCCCGCAACGACGGTTGGCGCGACCGGCTGCAGGACAAGCTCGAGTTCGTCGTGAAGTCACTGCTGATGCCGTTGTTCTTCACCGTCGTCGGACTGTCCACCCGGATCGGTGACCTCACCGCGGCCGGGTGGTTGCTCGCGGCGGCCGCGATCGTGGTGGCGACGCTGGGCAAGTTCGGCGGCACTGTGCTGGCGGCACGCACGAGCGGCGAGAGCTGGCAGGACAGCGTCTCCCTCGGTGTGCTGATGAATACCCGTGGCGTCACCGAGATCGTCGTGCTGACCATCGGGCGGGATCTGGGCATCATCACCGACACGGTGTTCACCGTCATGGTGATCATGACACTGGTCACCACGCTGCTTGCCGCTCCGCTACTCGCGTTGGTGGGCAAAACACGCGATCGGCCTCCGAAACCCCCGGTCGTCACCGCAGGGACAGCACCGCCGTGACCCGCCTCCGCCCGGTGCCCGTTCTCGGTACGACGGTGTCCGCCGCGCCCGCGCTGCCCCGCGCCGGCCGCTGCCGGTCCCGGCTGCCGGAAACCACAGCGGTCGAGGTCGACCGCTCCGTCGTCCGCGACGGCGTGATCAGGTTCAACAACGAAGACTTCTCCGTCGACCCCGGCCTGGTCTGCCACCCCATTCACGCCATAGCCGACAACGCGCTCGTCAAGTCCTGCTGGCCCTGCCCTTTGGTGCACGGATTTGTTCCGAAATGTCCTGTGTTGTCGCCTGGTACTTCCGCCAACAAGCGGCTGTGGCTATGTAGGGCTATGAGTGTGCAAGTCCCTGTGGTGGCGGCTGAGTGGACCGTGTTCCTGCGTGATTACAATTCGAAGTTCCTGGACAACTCGCGTTTGTTGCGCGCGTTCGAGGAGAACGGTGCCGGAGAGTTCGTCAGGAGCCATGTCCAACGTGAAGGTTGGATCGGCTATGAGCCGGCCAGAGCGGACGCTGTTGTGGCTGCTGAAGAGCGGCTTAGCACTCGACTGCCGCCGACGTACCGGAATTTCCTGTTGGCTAGCAACGGCTTTGGCTATGTCGACCAGGTCGATCTGCTCAACGTGGACGAGATCGGGTGGCTTTCCGAACACGACCCAGACCTCGTGGAAGCGTGGAGCTCCGCTCTTGACGACGGTGAGCGCCAGATGCTCGGGCAAAGCTTGTTGATCGCACGAGACGATGGCGGGCCCGGCGTCTGCTGGCTGCTGCATCCCGGCGACGCGGTGGAAGACGGCGAGTGGGCCGCGTACGAGTGGTTTACCGGTGACGGCAGCCGCCCCGGTGATGATCGTTACGACAGCTTTGGTGCGCTGATGTTGCAGGCGACTCAGCGATTGGACACCGATTCGCCTGAGTAGGCACAAAACGGCTGGCCCCCACTCGTGGATCGTGGCTTCAAGTGGGTCCAACCGGACTCGCCGCGACAATCATGTCGACACTTGGTGCCGTGTGGTCGCACGCGTCACCTGGCGTCCGGAAGGATCAGGCCCATGCGCATCGACCGGCTCGACCATCCGGCACTGACTGTCGCGGATCAGGACGCCACGATCGACTTCTATACGCGGGTGCTGGGTATGGAGGCGGTCATTTTTGGCGAGGGCCGCACGGCGCTCGCCTTCGGCGATAACAGGAACGGCCTACGAGTGGCCGGACAGGACCTGTACTCCTCCTGATCGACAAGCTCAGAGAGCAGGGACAGCCGCAGTGTGCTCGCCGAAGTTGCCGAAGCGGCGACAAACGCCTGCCAGGACGGGATGTCACAGCCGAGCAGTTCCGCTGCCGCAGCTGGCGGTAGGTCCGGAGGTCTTCGTGGTGGCGGACGGCTACGACATGATAGCCACCCGCAAAGAGGGAGAGCTCCGCCGCTG
>NZ_JBHRWK010000037.1:0-127383 GCF_042647925.1 Amycolatopsis speibonae | reverse complement strand
CACACCGGATGCGACGACCGGTGATCCACCACACCCACCCACCAAACACATGATCAACAAACACCATCAAGACCATCCAACAAACACGCCGGTGGATCCAGGCTGAACGTCCCGATTCCTCCATCGTCGACCTCGGCACTCTCTTTAAACGCCACCTTCGCCCAGGTCAGCGGCAGGTAGGCAAATACCAGTCCGCCCTGACCCGAATCGCCACTCATGACCACCCCGACCGACGCGTCACCGCGGCTTTGGCTGCCTGGGTACGTGAAGGCCCCCTTCATTGCGCCTAGCGCAGTAAAGGGGTCCTTCACGCGCCGGACCCAGGACCGACCGCAGCCAGATCCAGCAGGTACCTAAGACATCCGGGCCTCTGACCTGAACCGCCACTCACGACCGCCGCGGCCAGTGAGATCACGCCCGGTAACCTTGCGTCCATGACCGGCCCGGACACACCTGCCTCCTTCAAGCTCGCGTACGTCCCCGGCGTGACGCCCTCGAAGTGGGTCCGGATCTGGGCCGAGCGGTTGCCCGGCGTCCGGCTCGACCTCGTCCAGACGACCGCCGCCGACGCCGCCGCGCTGGTCCGGGACCGCGAGGTGGACGCCGTTCTCCTTCGCCTCCCGATCGACCGCGAGGGCCTGCACGCGATCCCGCTCTACACCGAGACGTCCGTGGTGGTCGTCCCCAAGGACCATCTGGTCGCCGCCGCGGACGAGGTCTCCGTCGACGACATCGCCGACGACGTCGTGCTGCACCCGCTCGACGACACGCTGGACTGGGACCGGCCGCCCGGGAAACCCGCGCTGGAGCGCCCCGACACCACGGCGGACGCCATCGAACTGGTCGCCGCGGGTGTCGGGCTCCTCGTCGTCCCGCAGTCCCTCGCGAGGCTGCACCACCGGCGTGACCTGACCTACCGCCCGATCTCCGGCACACCGGAGTCCGGGGTCGCGCTGTCCTGGCCGGACGACGAGACCAGCGACCTGATGGAGCAGTTCATCGGCATCGTCCGAGGGCGCACAGTCAACAGCACCCGGGGAAGGCCGCAGGCCCGGGAAAAGCCGGAAAAGAAGACACCGGCGAAGGGCAAGCGCCCCCAGCCCGGCGGCCGGAAACCGCAGGCCGGGCAGCGTGGCGCCCCCAAAGGCGGGAAGCGCCGTCGCCGCGGCTAGCTCTCGGTGCGGGTGGCCTTAAGGCGCGCTTCCTCCTTGCGGACCTCGGCCTGGGTCTCGCGCTCCCGCTTCAGCCAGTCGGGGTTGTCGGTCTTGACCGCGTCGATCTGCTCGGTGGTGAGGGCGTCGGTGATCCCGCCTCGCGCCAGGCCGCTGATGGAGATGCCCAGCTTCGCCGCGATGACCGGACGCGGGTGCGGTCCGTTGCTGCGCAGATCCCGCAGCCACTGGGGCGGTTCGGCCTGCAGAGCGTTCAGTTCGTCGCGGGAGACGACACCCTCCTGGAACTCCGCCGGGGTGGCCTCGAGGTACACGCCCAGCTTCTTCGCCGCTGTCGCGGGCTTCATCGTTTGAGGGGTTTTCTGCGACGTCATTGCATCAGGGTAACGAGCGGCTCGGGCACCGCTGATCACACCCGGTGATCAGGCTCTCCCTGGACTTCGAGGTGGTCCGGCAGCGGACGGCGTGGTTCGCGTACGCCCGCGGGGTCACCGCTTCCGGCTGTCCGGATGACCACCACGCTCCATTGGGCGCAGGCGCGTGCCCGGCGCAGGCAGCTGTGCGACGACCACGCCGTTCAGGAGCGGGTGCGGGCTGTCGGGATCGGGGCCTTGCAGCAGTAAGCCCGCATCGTGCCCGGACAGCCAGACATCGAGCGCCTGCTTCCCCACGAAGTCCGGCACCACGGCCAGGATACTCCTCAAGCGCCCTTGGCCGGGAGGGTCACGACGCTGAATCCGGCGAGCACCCCGGCCACGGCGACGGCGCCGAGAACCAGCCACGCGACCGGATGCCCGAGGTTGAGCGTCCAGTACGTCCCGACCCGCCGGTGCACCAGCAGCGCCGGATCGTCCCGGTTCAGGTAGACCATCCCGGCCGCGTACCAGTAGCGGTCGTCGTCGCGTTGTTCGTACCGGGTTTCCGGTTCGCCGTCGGCGGGGGACAGCCTGTGCCCGGCGTCGCCGGACCGGACGGAAAAGCCGATCCACGCGATGAAGGCGGCGAGAAGAGGAAGATAAGCCACGATCGTGACCGGCACCGTCGTTTCGACGACCTCCCACAGCTGGAGCGAAATGACGAGCAGTGTCGCGTTGGCGCATCCCGCGGAGACCAGCAGCAGGCTGAGCACGCCGTGCAGGTACTCCCGATAGCGCGAAGCCGACATCGACGGTCGTGCGGCGTCGATCTCCGGGCGGGCCCGTGAGATCGCGACGGTCATGAGCGACACCAGGACCACGATCAGGGCCTGCGCGAAGACCGTCGAGAAGTTCGTCGTGTCCTCGACCAGGCCGATAACCGCCGTGACGACGGCCAGCGACACCGCCGGCACCAGGAGAATCCACTGTGGACGAACCGGATCCGTGCGCAGTGAGGTATCGGTGGCGACAGCCTGCCGAGTCCCGGCGTACCAGCCGCCGTCGCGTTTCGCGGCGACGATCGATCGATGTGCCAGGCTGCCGAGCAGTGAGTACGTCACGACGAGACCGACGATGACGAGGTCGGTTCGTGCCGTCCAGCCGGAGAGAACGACGGCGCAGGCGACGACGGCACCTGCCGCGACACCCCGGTTGTAGCGACCGCGCGCGCGGGCGATGGCGGGTTCACCGGTGCGCCCGGCCGGGATCCGGACGCCGAAGGGGAGCGTCGGCCGGGCCAGCGAGGGCCCGGAGCCGAACGCGGCCGCGATGAACGCGATCAGGGCCAGGTGCAGCCACGCCGGACCGGTCATCGCCGCGCGCTCACCGCGAAGGAGTCCAGCACGGTCTCGCACCGGCTTGTCACTTCGCGCCGGCCGACGCCGAGCGCGACGGCCTCGGCGAGCAGGGTGCGCAGCCGCTCCTGCCACTCGTCCGCGTAGCCGTCCTCCGCCGGTCCGGAGACCGGGTCACGCCGGACGACGGCGCCGGTCTTGCGGTTGATCCGGATGAGGCCCTGGGTCCGCAGCAGGTCGTAGGCCTTGTTGACGGTGTGGAAGTTGATCCCGAGGTCGGCGCCGAGTTGCCGGGTGGAAGGCAGGGCGGCGCCCTCGGCCAGCCCGCCGTCGGCGATGGCTTCGACGATCCTGTCGCGGATCTGCTGGTAGATCGGAACCTCGCTGTCGAGGTCAAGAGTCAGCAACACCTGCCAAGGATATCTGCTATACACTTGCTATAACAACTACATCAGATAGCTATCAGGCAAGGGGGTCGTGATGACGAAGGTGGACATCGCCAGTGGCTGCGTGCGAGTGAGGTTCTCGTCCTGGGAGCGGCTGGCCGTGTGGCGCGACGAAGTGGTCGTGCCGGGATCGGCGATCAAGGCCGTCGAGCTCGTCGAGGCGCCGGTGGGGCAGGCGCGCGGGGGACGGGCCGGGGTGCTGGTCAGCGGAGTGCTGAAGGTGGGTTACTGGGGGCTGGGGACCGGAGTCCGCCAGCTGGTGTCGGTCCGCAGGGGAGTGCCGGCGCTGCGGATCTCGATCGATCGCGGGGTCGCCGGTCTCCCCTTCGACGAGGTGCTCGTCAGTGTGCGGAACGCCGCGGAACTCGCCGGCGTGCTCGCGTCGAGCTGTGTCTGATCGAGCAGCGTCTGATCGAGCAGTGTTTAGAGGTAGTCGAAGAACCGGTCCCACCACGACGGCGGCCGGTCCGGCGGATAGAGGGCGTCGAATCCGCTGATCCCGGTGTACTTGGTCCACAACGGGTGTTCGGAGACGGGCAGGTAGCCGAGCGCTTCCAGCTCGTCTTCGACCCGTCTTCGATCCTGTGCCGGGAAGAGTTCCCGTTCCTCGTCCTCGTCGTAGCTGCCCGGATTCCCCAGTGTCACCGCGACGAGGCCACCGAAATTGCTGATGGTGACGGTGACCTGGTCCTGTGCGGAGGTAGCGCTCGCCGGGATCACGATCCTGCCGAGATGGCTGGCGTCCTGGACGTGGCGATCGACCTCGCAGGAGCAGGCGAATCGCTGTTCGAATCGCTCGGCCAGCAGCTCGAAGCGTGCCCGGGCGGCCGGGCCGTCGAAGTCGTGCGGCACCTCCCAGTGGCCGGGTTCGTCCAGCTCTCGCAGCAGAGCCCAGGTTTGCTGTTCGTCGAGGGGCATCGTCGCCTCCCGGCCTCGGGTGGTCTAGTCCACTTATCGAACTGACCTTAGCGAGCCTCGTCCCGTGCGGACAATGGTGGGACGAATTCTGAACCGAAAAGATATCGCGGTAGCGCCAGCGCTACCCGGGATCCGGCAGCCTGCCCTCCTGATCTTCGTGCCCGATTGGACCAGTGTCGTAGGTGTTGATCCGGTCGAACAAGGAGTGCGAATGACGGTACGCAAGGGCGTTGTGGTCCTCACGGTAGCGGGGTTGATGGGCGCCGCGTGGACCACCGCCGCGGACGCGGCCCCGGCCAAGGGGGCAGAGCTCCAGAAGAGCCTCGACTCGTTGGTGCGTCAGGAGAAGTTCCCGGCCGCGCTGGCCTATGTGGCCGACAGGGGGCGCGGGACGTCGCTGGTCGCGGGGTCCTCGCGGATCGATCGCCAGGTTCCCGTCCCCCGTGACGGCGCGGTCCGGGCGGGCAGTAACACCAAGACGTTCACCGCGGTCGCGGTCCTGCAGCTGGTGGCCGAGGGCAAGGTGGAACTGGACGCACCGATCGAAAAGTACCTTCCCGGAATGGTGCGCGGGGAAGGCATCGACGCCGGCAAGATCACCATCCGGCACCTGTTGCAGCACACCAGCGGCCTGCCGAACTACACCGAACACCTCGGGCTGCGGGACTTCGAGCAGGTCCAGCACCGGTACTTCCCGAACCACGAACTGCTCGCCGCGGCCTTGAGCCACCCGGCGAAGTTCGCGCCCGGCACCAGCTGGGAGTACAGCAACACCGGCTACCTGCTGGCGGGCATGGTGATCGAGAAGGTGACCGGGCGCCCGGTCCAGGAGCAGATCACCGAACGCGTGATCAAGAAGGCGGGCCTGAAGCACACCTACTGGCCGCAGGTCGGCGACCAGACCATCCAGGGACGGCACCCGCAGGGATACGCCATCGGCAACGTCGCCACCGGCAAGGTGATCGACGCGACCGAGATGGATCCGTCGTGGGCGGGTGCCGCGGGCCAGCTGATCTCCACGCCCAGCGACCTCGGCAAGTTCACCCGTGTCCTGCTCGACGGCAAGCTGCTGCCCGCCGCGCAGCTGGCCGAGATGCGGAAGACGGTCGACGCGCCGCTGTTCCCGGGGACGAAGTACGGGCTCGGCCTGATGAGCAACCCGCTCAGCTGCGGCGGGGTGTACTGGGGACACGGCGGCGACATCGACGGATTCGAAACCCGCGGCGGCGCCACGGAAGACGGCCGCACCGTCGGACTCGCCGTGACCGCGATGCCGGGGGCCTTCGGTGACGCCGAAAAGGGCGCGAAGGCCGTCATGGCCACTGTGGACACCGCGTTCTGCAAGTGACCGACGCCGGCCCGCCCACGACAGTCGTGGGCGGGCCGGCGCTCGATCCACTGTCCTCCGGCGATCGGGCGCCGGGAGACAGCGGTCTTCACCCGGTCACGGCGCGGGATGCGGCGGACGGCAGTTCTGCCGCGGCAGCGCGTGCGAACCGTTGGTGTACACGCCGTCCGCGATCGTGTCCTCCATGATCGAGCGATGATCGGTGGGGCGGGCCCACTGGTAGCAAAGGTGCTGGGCGAAATACCCGCCAGGTGCTTCGAAGGTGTCGAAGTGGCAGACGCCGTCGGTCTCGATGCAGTAGCGGATGAACGGGATACCGCCGAAGCCGGTGCGGCCGGGCCCGAACGAGACGTAGCCGCCGAACGGCGACGGCGCCCCAGTGCCCGCCGGGAGGACCGCGCTGATCCCGCGTCCGGGCGGACCGACCGGCTGCATCGGGTCGGCGAAGATCTTCGCGCTGAACCGGGACTTGTCGACGGCCAGGTTCCCGTCGGCGATGTCGTTCAGCACCTTGTTCGCGACCAGCGCGCCCTGCGAGTAGCCGACGACGGTGAATTCCGCGCCGGGGTTCTCGTCGAAGGAGCTTTGGACGACACGACGGGCTTCTTCGTGCCCGCGTGCGACGCTCTGGTCCATCGGTGTCTGGTCGCAGTTGGGCAGTCCGGCGGCTCCCGCCGGGTAGTGGACCACCTTCTTGATCCCGCCCCGCAACCAGGCGTCGTTGTAGACGGTCGCGGCTCCGTCGCAGGTGCCGCCGATGAGGATGTAGTAGTGCGCCTGGTCGGCCGTCTCGGCCTGGGCCGTCGGCGCCACGGCGCCGGTCAGCCCGGTGGCCAGTGCGGCCGCCGCCAGGACCCCCCTGAATTTCTTCACATTCATCGTCCCTTCCGCTCGATTACGGTGCGTGTTCGAACGTTAGGGATGCGTCATGAAATTTTGATGAAACCCGCCGTCAGGCCCAACGAACTGGGCCGAACGGCGTCAGTGGGAGAGCACGTTGACCACGTGGCCGCTGGGATCGCGGACGAAGAACCGCCGGACGCCCCACTCTTCGTCGGTCAGTTCGTGCACGATCTCCGCACCGGAGGCCTTGGCCGCCGCGTACGCCGCGTCGACGTCGTCGACCTCGATCGAGGCGACCGGGACGACGGGCGCTGTTTCGTCATGGGTCATGAGGCTCAGCTGGACCTCCGGACGATCCGGGTCCGCGAGGGTCACGATCCAGCCGTGGTCCATCACCACCTCGAAGCCGAGGACCTGTACGTAGAAGGCTTTCGCCTGCTCCAGGGTCTGGGTTTCCAGGTCGGTGACCACTCTCTTGATCGACATGCGCCGATACTGGCACAGGGGTCCGACGCTTTCGGGGGAGCAGGAGCGGCGTCGCGAGCATGAGCAGCCCGGCGATGCCGACGGCGGTGCGCGGGCCGGTGAAGGCGGCGAGCAGGCCCCACAGCGCTGTCAGGGCCGCGGTGGCGAGCTTGCCCGCGATCGACCAGGCCGACAGCGTGCGCGCCGCGCGGTCGAGAGGCACCAGTTCGAGCCTGCTGGTGGCGAGCACCGGGTTGAACACGCCGATGCAGGTGATCAGCGCGAATTCGACGACGATGACCAGGAACAGCCCCGAAACGCCGGGGTGGATGAAGACCAGCCCGACAGGCCAGCAGACACGCAGCCAACCGGCGACGAAGAGGACCCTGTCCCGGCCGTACCGGGCGACCACGTTCCTGGAGAGCCTGGATCCGATCAGGCCGCCCAGGCAGGGCACGGCGAAGGCGACCGCGTACTCCCACGGGGCGAAACCGAGTTGCCCGAGCATCATGACGGCGAGCAGCGGCGCGGTCGCCATGATCAGGCCGTTGACCACGATCGTGTTGACGAACAGGGGCCGCAACAGGGGATGGGTGAGGATGAACCGCCAGCCTTCCCGCAGGTCGTGACCGGTCAGCCGAGGGCCGTCCGGTCTGGCGGGTGGCGGCTCAGAACCGCCGACGGCGCGGATCCCGAGCGCCGAGAGCAGGTAGCTCACCGCGTCGGCCGCGATCGTGATCACCGGTCCGAACAGACCGACGGCGAAACCGCCGAGCGGCGGTCCGAGTACGGTCGCCGTCCAGGTGGTCGACTCGAACCGCGCGTTCGCGACGAGCAGATCTTCCCGCGGCAGCAGCGTTTTCAGGAACGCGCCACTGGCGGCGAGGAACGTGATGTCGGCCGCGGCGACGACGACCGACACGGCCAGAAGCTGCCCGAAACCGAGCAGCCCCAGCGTGTACGCCACCGGGACGGTCAGCAGCGCCACGCAGCGGATCAGGTCCATCGCGATCATCACCGGCCGCTTGCGGCGGAACTCGACCCACGGGCCGAGCGGCAGCGCGACCACCGCGCCCACGACGAGACCGGCGGCCGCCAGCAGCGAGACCTCGGTGGTGCCCGCGCCCAGCGCCACGATGGCGATCAGGCTGAACGCGTCGAACGCGAACCTCGTGCCGAACGCGCTCGCCGCGTAAGCCGCCCAAAGCCAGCCGAATCGTCGCCCCAGCGATTTCCCGCTCACCGCGAGATCAAAGCAAGCCGGGACGCGCAAGTCGAACAACGGGTCGTTGGCGGCTCACAACCGGCGGTTGTGAGCCCCGCTCAGAGATCCCCGAGCGCGGTGACCGGCGACTCGACACAGTCCGCGACGAACCGCAGGAACCCGCCGGCGGTCCCGCCGTCGCACACCCGGTGGTCGAAAGCCAGTGTCAGCTCGCAGATCTTCCGCGCCACCAGCGCGCCGTCGACCACCCATGCCCGATCGATGATCCGGCCGATGCCGAGGATCGCCGCCTCCGGGTGGTTGATGATCGCGGCGGAGCCGTCCACCCCGAACACGCCGTAGTTGTTCACCGTGAAGGTCCCGCCGGTGAGGCCCGCCGGGCCGAGTTTCCCGTCCCTGGCCTGCGCGGTCCGCTCGCCGATCGCCGCCGAAAGCTCCCTTGTGGACAGTGAGCCCGCGTCGCGGACGACCGGGACGACGAGACCGCGGTCGGTCTGGGCCGCGAAGCCCAGGTTGATGTCCCGCAGCTGGACGATCTCGTCGCCTTCGACCCGCGAGTTCAACTCGGGGTGCTTCCGCAGGCCCGCGACGGCGAACCTGGCGACGAGGCCGAGGAGGCTCACCAGGCGATCGGGCGCCGAGGCGTTGAGCGACTTGCGCGCGGCGACGAGTTCGGTCGCGTCGACGTCGACCCAGACCGTCGCCTCGGGGATCTGCCGCCGCGAGGTCGTCAGCTTGTCGGCGACCGCCTTGCGGACCCCGGTCAGCGGGATCCGCGTCTCGCCGTCCCGCGCTTCGGGGACGGCGGTCAGGACGGCCTCGACGTCCGCGCGCCGGATGATGCCGCCCGGGCCGCTGCCCGTCAGCTTCGCCAGGTCGACCTTGTTGTCGGTGGCCATCTTGCGGACGAACGGCGAGATCACACCCGGCGCTTTCGAGGGCTTCCCGGGTGCGGTGGTGACGACGGTGCGCGTCCGGCGGCGCCTCGTCGTGGTGGTCGTGCCGTAGCCGATGAGGACGTTGCCGCTGCCTTCGCTCGCCGTGGTCACGCCGGGTTCGGCGAAGCCGGGACCGATGGTGAGCAGGGGAGCGCCGACCGGCAGCGCCTGACCGGGTTCGCCGTGCAGGCGGGTGACGACGCCGGCGAACGGCACCGGCACCTCGACCGCGGCCTTCGCGGTCTCCACCTCGACGACGGGCTGGTCGACGCCGACGGTGTCGCCTTCCGCGACGAGCCAAGTGACGATCGTGCCCTCGGTGAGTCCTTCGCCGAGGTCCGGGAGCAGGAAGTCAGGCACCGGCCACCGCCGGTTCGTCGTTCCACTGCAGCCTGGCGACGGTGTCCAGGATCCGGTCGACGTCCGGAAGCTGGTGGCGCTCGAGTTTCGGCGGCGGATAAGGGATGTCGAGCCCGGTGACCCGCAGGACGGGCGCGTGCAGCTGGTGGAAGCACTGCTCGGTGACCCGGGCGACCACCTCGGCGCCGTAGCCGCCGAACCCGGCGGCCTCGTGGACGACGACCGCGCGCCCGGTCCGGCGCACCGAAGCGGTGACGGTCTCGTCGTCGAACGGGCTCAGCGACCGGAGGTCGACCACCTCGACGTCCCAGCCTTCGGCCTTCGCGGCTTCCGCGGTCTCCAGCGCGGTGGCGACCATCGGGCCGTACGCGATCAGCGTGACGTCCTTGCCCGCACGGCGCACGACCGCGCGGTCCATCGCCGCGCCGTCGCGGGTGAAGGACACGGTTTCCTTCGACCAGTAACGGCATTTGGGTTCGAGGAAGATCACCGGATCCGGTGAGTCGATCGAGTCGCGCAGCAGGTCGTAGGCGTCCTGGGGAGTGCCGGGCGTGACGACGCGCAGTCCGGGCGTGTGGGTGTAGTAGGCCTCGCTCGAATCGCAGTGGTGCTCGACTCCGCCGATCCCGCCCGCGTAAGGGATCCGGATGACCATCGGCAGGGAGAGGGCACCGCGGGTGCGGTTGCGCAGTTTCGCGACGTGCGAGGTGATCTGTTCGAAAGCGGGGTAGGCGAAGGCGTCGAACTGCATTTCGACCACCGGGCGGAACCCGCCCATCGCCATCCCGACCGCGAAGCCGACGATGCCGGATTCCGCCAGCGGCGTGTCGAAACAGCGCTCCTCGCCGAAGTCGGCGGTGATGCCGTCGGTCACCCGGAACACGCCGCCGAGCGGGCCGACGTCCTCGCCGAAGATCAGCACACGGTCGTCGTCCTTGACCGCGTCGCGCAGGGCGGCGTTGAGCGCCTGTGCCATCGAGATCTCGGTCATCAGCCCTCCACGGCTTCCAGTTCGGCCGCGACCAGCGCGCGCTGAGCGGCCAGCTGACGGGTCGGAACGGCGTACACATGCTCGAAAAGCGACATCGGATCGGGTTCCACGTCGGCGTTCAGGGTGTCGCGCACCCCTGCCGCGAACGTCTCTGCCTCGGCGCGGAACCGCTCGATGTCCTTGTCGGACAACAGGTTCTTGGCGGTCAGGTAGGTCTCGAGGCGGCGGACCGGATCGGCCGCGCGCCACTTCTCGACCTCGGCCTGGTCGCGGTAGCGGGTGGCGTCGTCAGCGTTGGTGTGCGCGTCGATCCGGTAGGTGTGCGCCTCGACCAGGACAGGCCCGAGACCGGCGCGCGCGTGCGCGACGGCGTCGTCGAGGACCGAGAGGACCGCGAGGGCGTCGTTGCCGTCGACCTGCTCGGAGCGGACGCCGTAACCGACGCCCTTGTAAGCGAGCGCGGGCGCGGCGCTCTGCTTCTCGAACGGCACGGAGATCGCGAACCCGTTGTTCTGCACGAAGAACACCACGGGCGCCTTGAACACGGCGGCGAAGTTGAGCGCCTCGTGGAAGTCGCCTTCGCTGGTGGCGCCGTCCCCGATGAGCGCGAACGCGACGGCCTCCTCGCCGCGACGCCGCATCGCGTGCGCGAGCCCGGCCGCGTGCAGGGTCTGGGTGGCCAGCGGGGTGCACTGGGGGGCGACCCGGGTCGCGGCGGGGTCGTAGCCACAGTGCGCGTCGCCGCGAAGCAGCGTCAGGATCTCGCCCGGTTCGAGTCCGCGGGCGACCAGCGCGACCGAGTCACGGTAGGTGGGGAAGAGCCAGTCGGGTTCGGTGAGGGCCAGCGCGCTCGCGACCTGGCACGCCTCCTGGCCGGCGCTGGACGGATAGACCGCGAGACGGCCCTGTTTGGTCAGCGCGGTCGCTTGCGCGTCGAACCGGCGGCCGAGCACCATCAGCCGGTAGGCCTCGACGAGCCGATCGGACGGCGGCTCGGCGTAGCCGCCGTGCTCGTCGACGCGCGTGCCGTCCTCGGCGAGGAACCGCACCGGGACTCCGGACGGCAGCAACGCGGCGGCAGAGATCTCCCGCGACATGGCGCAGCACCACCTTTCACAGACATATGATGCTGAGATGGTGGTTTCTGGAGTCCCGGTGTTCAAGAGGCAGGCGAAATGAGCGACAAACTGTCCACAGAATCGGTTAAGCCGAGCCAACCGTCCAGTAGTGGCGTGGCTCACCGATCCGATCCGGGACGAACGGTCCTTGCCCTCGACGACATCGATCGGGCGATCCTCGCCGAACTGTCCGTGGACGGCAGGCTCGCCGTCCGCGCGCTGGCGGAACGACTGCACATCTCGCGCACCAACGCCTACGCGAGACTGGACCGGCTGATGTCCGAAGGCGTCATCACCGGCTTCGGCGCCCGGATCGACCCGCGGCGGGCCGGACTCGGGACGAGCGCGTACATCCTGATCACCGTCGAGCAGACGTCGTGGCGCACGATGTCGGCGGAGTTGCGGGAGATCCCGTTCGTCGAGCACGTGTCGCTGGTCGGCGGCGACTTCGACATCCTGCTGCTGGTGCGGACGCCGGACAACGCGTCGCTGCGGGACGTCGTCCTGGAACGGCTGCAGGCGCTGGACGGCGTGCGGTCGACCCGGACCTGGCTGATCTTCGAGGAACGGCAGGGCGCCGGCCCCCGCATTTAGTCCTCTGGACGCGCTACCCCACGCGAGCGAACGTGGCGTGAGCTGAATGGTCTATTCCACCGGACAGGTCGCTGAACAAACCTGGCTCCGCCGTTGGAAAATCTCATACCCTCCAAGTCAGGCCGAAGGGAGCTGACCTGATGAGGTGGACCTGGGTGCGCGCGGCGGTGGCCTTGGTGGTCGCCGCGGCGAGTGTCGCGATCGTCCCGACGAGTCCAACGAGCGCCGCCGCAGCCCAGGCGGCACCCGCCGCGGCCGGCCGGTCCGCGATCTACGGTGGGGGACCGTTCTACCAGGACGGACAGGGGGTCATGGACACCCTCCGCTCATCGGGTTTCACCACGGTCATCCTGTGGAGCATCCACGTCCATGACAACGGGGACCTCTACTACAACGACCATCTCGTGGTCTCCGGAGGCCGATACGTCGGCGACGCCGGATGGCCGGCGCGATTGCGGACGCTGAAGCAGGCGCCGACGTCGGTCGACCGCATCGAGGTCTCGGTCGGCGCTTGGGGCACGCCGGACTGGGAAGCCATCGACAAGCTGATCACGCGCGACGGCACCGGCAGCGGGACGGTGCTGTACCGCAACTTCCTGGCGCTGAAGAACGCCACCGGCGCGGACGCGATCAACAACGACGACGAAGCGCACTACGACGTCGACTCCACCGTCACCTTCGCGCGGATGGCGAACGCCATGGGCTACCGGAACTTCACCCTCGCGCCGTACACCGCGGTCTCGTACTGGCAGGGCGTGAAGAACGGGCTCGGCGGCCTGGTCGATCGCGTGTACCTGCAGGCGTACGCGGGCGGGAGCGGCAACGACCCGGCGACGTGGTCACGGTCGCTCGGCATGCCGGTGGATCCGGGACTGTGGAGCAAGAACGGCTCCGGCTGCACCTCGGGGGACTCGCCCGCGCGGGTGGAGAGCCGGATGCGGGCATGGAAGTCGTCCGCGGGGATTCCCGGCGGCTTCATGTGGCTGTACGACGACATGAAGAAGTGCTCGGCGCAGGGCAAGGCCGCCGACTACGCACGGGCGATCAACACCGCCACCACCAGCTGAACCCTTGCCGCGCCAGTGGGTCCCGGGCGACGCCTCATCTGCGTCGCCCGGGACTCTGTAACGCTCTTCGCCGTTCCGCCGAATACAGCCGGGTTCGATGGCGGAGGCGGAGGAATCGTGGCGCGTGTCCTGCTCCTGATGGCGGCCGCCGTGTTCTTCTTCGGAGCGGCCGCCTGCGCGATGCCGGAGCCGCCCGCACGTCCCGCGGTCACGATCACCACGAGCGTCGGGCCTGCCACGACCGGCGCGCCGAGCACGGACGTGACCACGACGGTCGTCACCACCTCGGTCACCGCCGCGCCGGCGACGAGCACGGTGCCTGCCAAGATCAAGGTTCCCTCCAAGACCAAGTCGGACCGGCGCGCGGCGGCCTGCCGCAAGGATGCGAGCCAGTGCTACGAGCCGGGGACGAACACCCAGTGCCGGACCGGCGGCTGCGTCAACGCCGCCCGCGGGATGACTCAGCGCGACGTCGAGAGACAGCGAGACCGGTGGCTGCGCGAGCATCCGGGTCGGTGTCCCGCGGGCGAGACCGGAGCCGTGGCACCCTGTTGACCGAGAGGCACCGCCGACCACTCCATTCGGGTGGTAACGGTTCGGCATTCGATGTATCTGAGCTACTCCCCATTGACACCTTTCTACGATCGCGGCGACTGGGTGGAGGTATGCGGTGACGGTGGAGGGCGCGGGTCAGGACTACCTGACGCGGCAGATCGGGGCACTGCTCGAAGCGATTCGCGAGGAGGGGCCGGTCGGCGAGGGCAGACGCAGTTTCCGGCTCGCCGGGCATCTCGCCGCGGAGGGCGGGTTCCATCTCGGCGACATCCTCGCCGCGACGGCGCAACTGCTGGCGGTCCACGCTTGGAACAACGGTTACCTCGGCGCGGCGGAACTGCTGACGCGCCGCATGCGGGACTTCGGTGCCGAGTCGGCGGAGCTGGTGCGGCACCTGGTGAGGCTGGAGACCGGGAGCGAGCAGGGATGGCTGCCGCAGGAAGACCGGGAAGCCCTCATCGAGTACGCGCGGCGGACGCAGCGTCCGGACATCGAGCAGCGGGCGCAGGCGATCGCGCCGCTGCTGCCCGACGTCAGCGATCCCGAGCGTCCGGATCGGATGGCCAGTGAGTCGTGAGATGGTGCTCGGGATCCGCGAGGATGCCACGGATCACCGAGCCGGCCGCACCGCGTACGGCGGCTCCCGTACCGAGCGCCGATCGGATGACCCGCACCGGCGACCAAGCGGTGCTCGGTACGCGGCGTTCCAATTCGGCGAGGAGTGGCTCACGGAGCCAAGGCTCAAGCCTCGCGTAGGTTCCGCCTAGCACCACGGCGGGGACGTCCATCAGATTGACCACGGTGGACAGTCCGACGCCGAGGTGCCCGGCCGCCGTGGTGACCGCCGAAAGTGCCGCGCCGTTCTTCGATTCCAGCGCGGAGATCAGGTCGTCCACCGTGTCGGCGCCCGCGAGCCGCAGGATCTCCTCCTGTCCGGCCATCCGTTCCAGGCAGCCGTTCGCGCCGCAGGAACACCGCGGACCGTCGGGCGCCACCGGCAGGTGGCCGATCTCGCCGCCCGCGCCGCGGACGCCCTCGAACAGGGCGCGGTCGAGCACGATCCCGGCGCCGATCCCGATCTCCCCGGACACGTGGACGAAATCCGCCAACGCCGAGCCGTGCCAGAGTTCGGCGAGCGCGGCGAAGTTGGCTTCGTTGGCGACGGTGAACGTCTCGCCGAGCCTCTCGGCGAGGTCGACGTCACGCCAGCCCAGGTTGGGGGCGAGCCGAACGAGGCCGGATTCGACCAGGCCCGGAACCGCGATACCGACACCGCCGACGGGCACTCCCAGCGTGTCCGCCTGCTTCCGCGCCTTGCGCAGGAACGCCGAGACCCGCTGGAAAACGCGCGGCGTCCGGTTGTCGGCGTACCGGACCTCCTCGGCCCGGACGGTGCCGGTCAGATCGACAAGGCAGGACGCCAGGTAGTCGACGCCGATCTCGATGCCGAGCCCGTGCGGGCCGGTGGGGGACAGGGAGACGACGGTGCCGCGCCGTCCGGGGCCCGCGCGCCGTTCCGGCTCGCCTTCGGCCACGAGATCCGCCGCGATCAGCCGGTCGACCACGATCGACACGGTGGCCTTCGTGAGTCCGGTGGCGGCGGCGAGGCCCGCCCGTGACGTGCCCGGGCCGTCCGCGATCGCGCGGAGGACGAGGGCGGCGTTGTGCTGCCGCACGGTGTGCTGTCCTGCCGGGCGCGTGCCGATCATCGCGCGATTATATTCGTTCGATGCCTGAACGAAAGCCTTGACCCGCCGGGGTGGGCGTCGATAAGTTCAGGCATCAAACTAATAGGTGGAGGCGAGATGGTTCAGGCACCGACGCGCGAGGACAAGTTCAGCTTCGGGCTGTGGACCGTGGGCTGGCAGGCGAACGACATGTTCGGTCCGGCGAGCCGGGGCCCGCTCGACGCGGTCGAGGCCGTGCACCGGCTCTCGGACCTCGGAGCCTGGGGGATCACCTTCCACGACGACGACCTCATCCCGTTCGGCTCGGCCGACGCGGAACGCGAGCGGCATCTGAAGCGCTTCCGGGGCGCGCTCGCCGAAACCGGGCTCGTCGTCCCGATGGTGACCACGAACCTGTTCAGTCACCCCGTTTTCAAGGACGGCGGCCTGACCAGCAACGACCGCGACGTCCGCCGCTACGCGCTGCGGAAGGTGCTCCGGAACCTCGACCTCGCCGCCGAACTCGGCGCGTCGACGTTCGTACTGTGGGGCGGTCGCGAAGGCAGCGAGACCGACGCCGCGAAGGACGTCCGCGCGGCGATGGACCGCTACCGAGAGGGCATCGACTTCCTCGCCCAGTACGTCATCGACCAGGGCTACGGCCTTCGGCTCGCGCTCGAACCCAAGCCGAACGAACCGCGTGGCGACATCCTGCTGCCGACCGTCGGGCACGCGCTCGCGTTCATCTCCACGCTGGACAACCACGAGATCGTCGGCGTGAACCCGGAGGTCGGGCACGAGCAGATGGCCGGGCTCAACATCGTCCACGGCATCGGGCAGGCCCTGTGGCAGGGCAAGCTGTTCCACATCGATCTCAACGGCCAGCGCGGCCCGCGGTTCGACCAGGACCTCGTGTTCGGCCACGGCGATGTGCTGTCGTCGTTCTTCCTGGTCGACCTGCTGGAGCACGGTGGTTACGACGGGCCGCGCCACTTCGACTACAAGCCGCTGCGCACGGAGAACATGGACGGCGTCTGGGCCAGTGCCGAGGCCAATATGGCCGGCTATCTGCTGTTCGCCGAACGCTCCCGCGCCTTCCGCGCCGATCCCGAGGTGCGGGCAGCCCTGGAAGCCGCCCTCGTCCCGGAACTGGCGACGCCGACGCTCAACGAGGGCGAGACGGCGGCCGATCTGCTGGCGGACCGGTCGGCGTTCGAGGACTTCGATCCGGACAAGGCGGCGGAACGCGGCTACGGCTTCATCCGGCTTTCCCAGCTGGCCCTCGAACACCTCACCGGGGCGCGCTAGAGCCGGTCGGCGTCGATGACGGCCTTGGCGAACTCCTCCGGCGCCTCCTGCGGCACGTTGTGGCCGATCCCGTTCAGGACGCGGTGCTCGTACTTGCCGGAGAACTTCGACCGGTAGGCCTTGCCGTCGGTGTTCGGGCCGTCGAAGTCGCTGCCGATCGTGATGGTGGGCACCGAAACCGCCGGGCCCTGCGCGAGCTTCTGTTCGAGGGCGTCGAGTTTCGGGTCACCTTCGGCGAGGCTGAGCCGCCAGCGGTAGTTGTGGATCACGATGGCCACGTGGTCCGGGTTGTCGAAACAGGCCGCCGAGCGGTCGTAGGTCGCGTCGTCGAAGGTCCACTTCGGCGACGCGATCTTCCAGATCAGCTTGTTGAAGTCGTGACGGTTCTTCGTGTAGCCGAGGATGCCGCGCTCGGTGGCGAAGTAATATTGATACCACCAACCTAGCTCCGCGGTCGGGGAGAGCGGCTCCTTGTTCGTCTCCCGGTTGGTGACCAGGTAGCCGCTCACCGAGACGAGCGCCTTGCATCGCTCGGGCCACAGTGCGGCGATGATCACGGCGGTGCGGGCGCCCCAGTCGAAGCCGCCGAAGACGGCCTTCTCGATCTTGAGGGCGTCCAGCAGTGCGACGACATCGGCGGCGATCGCGGACTGCTGGCCGTTGCGGAAGGTGTCCTTCGACAGGAACCGCGTCGGCCCGTAGCCCCGCAGGAACGGCACGATCACCCGGTACCCGGCCGCGACCAGGCGCGGGGTGACATCGACGTAGCTGTGGATGTCGTAGGGCCAGCCGTGCAGGAGGACCACCACCGGGCCGTCGGCGGGGCCGGCTTCGGCGTACCCGATGCTCAGTTCGCCGGCGTCGATCTGCTTGAGCGGGCCGAACGAGGTGTTCCCGCCGGTCGTGACGGGAGCCGCCGCCGGTGCCGCCGCGGGCTGGGCCGAACAGCCCGCCACGCCGGCTCCCGCCGTCACGGCGACGATGGCCTGCGCGAACCTTCTCCTGCTGAGCATCCTGATCCCTCCCGCGAAACACCTGGTACGGGATGAAATTACGGAGGCGGTGCGGGCCGCGGCGACCGTCGGACGACGTCACCGCTGTACGTCAAGCGACGTCCGGTTCGACTTCGAGGAAGGCCGCTTCCAGCCGGTGGATCCGGCCCCAGAACTCGGCCTCCCGGCCGGACTCGAGCACGCCGAGGTATCCGCCGGGGACGACGCGGCCCACGAACGGGCCGGACGTCCACACCCGCCAGCCGCCCGTGGCGTCGTCGCCCGAAGCGGAGGCGGGATCGTCGGTGCCGCGCATCGCCGCGATCGGGCACGAGAGCCGGGTCCTGGTGGGTCCGCGATAGGCGTTCAGCAACTGGAGGTCGCCCACCAGCAGGTCCAGGGCGTACTCCCAGCTTTCGGGCGAGTCGCGATAGCCCGCGACAGGGGTGAGCCCAGTGCGGCCGAACACCCGTCCCACGGCCGACGCCCCCGCCTTGGCGTTCTTGTCCGGTGAGCGCCGCTGCGGGGCGCACGCGTCCACGACGATCAGCGCGCCCGGGGAGACGCCCAGCCGCTGAGCCGTTTCCAATGCGACGAAGGCGCCCATTCCGAAACCGATTGTCACGGCGCGGGAGAACCAGTCCACCGGCATCGCATCGGCCAAGAACGTGGCGAGTTCTTCGATCGAGGACGCCGGTGCCTGCGCGAGCTGTTCGCCGTGTCCGGGATATTCGGCGCCCCAGACGTCCGAGCCTGCTGCGACGGCGAGCGGTCCGAACGCTTGAAGTGTCCCGCCGGCGGGCGGAAGCAGCAGGTAGCCGCGGCCATGACCGTCCGATGTGGACAGTTTGGTGAGTGCGGCCGTCATGATCCGAAAGATACGCGCGGTTAACCCGAATGGTGTAACGGTTTGGCTTCGACCAAGATCAACTCACCCGGCGGGGTGAGCCTTTCGGCGAAATGCCGCTCGGCCGTGTCGTATCTGGCGTTCCCCGTTCGACGTCCTGATAAGAGCCGGAGGGAGAAAGCGATGAACACCACGACACTGGCCTCGACCACGCGGCTGCACCCGGTGAGCCGTACCCTGCCGGTTCTGCTGGCGATGGAGGACGACGCGGAAGACGTCGGCCGCCTGTCCCCGGACGACAGGCTGACCTGCCACATGCACGGCCGCTGGATCCACCAGTGCGTCGCCTCGCCGCTGCACGTCAACCCGATCACCCGGCACCGCTGGTGCCGTTCCTGCGCGGCCGCGCTGACCGTTTCCGTCGACGAACTGTCCGGCACCGTCACGATGTCCTGTCCCCGGTGCGGTCACGGCGAAAGCGCCGCCTCGGCCCGGCTGATCGTCGCGTGCCGGGCCAGCTTGGCCGCCGCGCGCGCCCAAGCGGCCGCTCGCGCCGCCTAAGCGACCCACTCGATGACGCGGTCGATGATCAGATCGCGATCCTCCGGGCGGAGATAGAGGTAATGCCCTGCGTCCGGCAGGATTTCGACGTCGGCATGGGGGAGCAGGCTCCTCAGTCGTACCGCGGCGGCGGCCGAATCGTGCACGGCGCTCCGTCCGCCGAACAGGGCGAGTGTGGGCACTTCAAGGGATCGCAGCGCCTCCTCGCTCGGGCACACCTGGAACGGCACCCGTGCGCGATACGACCGGATTCCGGCGAGGATCAGCCGCGCGGCGGGCTGGTCGAGAATGTCCTCACCGGCGGACCACGTCACGAAACGCCGCCACAGGCGGTCGCTGTCGAGCACGGACGCGGGCAGGCCGTACCAGAACACCTTCCTGGCGAACGGTGCCGAAACGGTTGTCGCGTCCAGCAACCCGATGGACGCGAGCCTGCCCGGGAAGTGGATCGCCTGGTTGACCGTGTGCCAGCCGCCCGTCGAACCACCCACGAGATGCAGCGAGGACAGACCCAGGCTCTCGAAGACGTCGTCGAGAGCGCTCGCACGGTCGCGAATGTCCTTGAACGGCGCCCTTTGCACACTGCCGCCCGCCTCGCCGAGAGTGTCGATCGCGTAGACCGTGTGGCGCTCGGCCAAGGCGGGAAGCAGCGGCGCGTAACAGGCGGAAGTCGCCATGAGCCCCGGAAGCAGGGCGATCGGCGGTCCGTCGCCGTAGCGGTAGACCCGTGTGGTGCCGTGGCGTGTCTCGACGTTGAAGACAGCGCCCGGCTCCGGGCATTCGGCCATCGCGCGGTCGTAGGCGGCGAAGTACCGCTTCTCGGCCGCCGAATCTTTGAAACCCCCGATTTTCTTCATGGGGAGAACGCTAGGCAGAGCCGCGTATCCGGTCTTGAACGAAAGTAAGATGGCGGGATGGACGGGTGGGGGCTCGTGGTGCCGCTGAGGGAGATCGTGCGCGCCCCCGGCGAGCGGGTTCTCCGGTTCCCTCATCCCGGCCTCGCCGCCCATGTGTCGAGCTACGTCGCGCACGACCTCCCCGACGCGGGTCCGAACTCCTGGCAGGTCACGCCGTTGTCCGTGCTCACCTGGGTGATCGACTTCGAAGCCCCGGTCCGGCGCCCCGAGGGGGACGGCGAGATCCCGGATTCGCCCGTGCTGGGGTTGCGGGACCGGCCGCTGCGTGTCGGGCAGGCCGGGGCGTCTCGCGGGATCGTCGTCAGCCTCACCCCGCTAGGCTCGTTCGCGTTGTTCGGGATCCCGTTGCGGGAACTGACGAATTCGACGATCGCGGCGTCCGACCTGCTGCCTGCCGGAGAGCTGACCGAACGGCTCGCGGAGGCGGCGGACTGGCCGGCGCGGTTCGGGCTGCTCGACGAGTACCTGGCGGCGAGGGTGGCTCGCGGTCCGGGACTCGCGGCACCTGTCCGATACGTGTGGGACCGGCTGGCGGCGGGCCCGGTCCGCATCGGCGACCTCGCGGACGAGATCGGTTGGAGCCGCCAGCATCTCAACGCCCGGTTCCGCGAACAGATCGGACTGAATCCGAGCACGGTCGGGCGGATCACCCGGCTCAATCGCGTACTGGCACTGCTGAACCGGGCGTCGTCCCTTTCGTGGGCGGAGGTGGCGCACCTGGGCGGCTACAGCGACCAGGCGCACCTCGTCCGCGAATTCCGGGCGTTGACCGGATACAGCCCGACCGAGGCCGGGCAACCGGCCGGACTATTTGTTGCGCCAGGTCACGGAGCGTGAATCGGCGCTTTCGTAAGGCTGTGATGTGTAGGCCAGGGACGTGATCGGGTCCGACGCGACCCCGAAGTGCAGTTGGCAGGATTCGAAGACCGCTCCCTTGACCGAGAAGTCCTTCGGCGCGAAGTTCTGGTCCTCGCAGCCGGCGACGTCGGCTTTCCCCATGCCGAGGAGAGAGCCCGGCCAGCCGCCGCTCCTGGTCTTGGCGGTCAAGGTCGGCACGGTCACTTCGGCGAGATTCGTGCCGTCGATGTTCGTCAGCTTTTCGTGGACGAAGAAAAAGTTCTTGCCACGCAGTTTTGCTTTGTCCTCTTCTTTGAGCGGCAGGCCGTCGACATCGGCGTCGGGCGCCTTGACCGATTCGACGGTGACCGTGAGCCCGACGACGCCCTTCGCGTAGCGGCTGTAGAACGGGACGATCGCTTGCTCGCCGAACTTCAGCTTCGTACCCGGTTTGACCGCGTCGCCGGAGACCTCCAGCGTGGGCGTAGTGGTCAGATACGGCATCTCAGTCGTCGTCGGCGTGCTGGCCGACGTCTCCTCGGACGTCGTCGCGGCGGCGCTCCTCGCCTGGCCGATGTTCGACGGCGAAGTGCAGCCGACCAGCGTGGCGCCGAGCATCGCGGCGATGACGGCATGACGAACTCTCGGACGTGTGGGCACGACCGATCTCCCCTCGAAAGTGAAAGTGCGTGGATTTCCCCCGGTGAGCACTCTAGACAACGAGCGTTCACTCGATCGGCGGAGGTAGGTTGCGGACATGACCCAGGTTTCGACGCCTGCAGAGGCGGCCACGAGGATCACCGGACGAGCCGTCGCCGAGCAGAGGGGTCTCTCGGGCGCGGTGACCGAAGTCGTACTGGACAGTGGCGACACGGTGGTCGTCAAACGGGGCCACGCCCCGAACGCGACGCCAGCGGAGGCGGCGGGACTGCGCTGGCTGGGCGAGGCAGGTGCCGTGCGGGTGCCCGAGATTCGCGGACACGATGACGAATGGATGGTCACGGAACTGGTCGGCGGCGGGCGGCCGACGCATCACGCGGCGGAGCGGCTGGGGAGAGGGCTCGCCGCGTTACACGCGGCCGGAGCGCCCGCGTTCGGCGCGGCGCCGCCGGAGGGGCCCGTCGACGCGTGGATCGGTCTCGCCCCGATGGAGAACACGCCGGGGGATGACTGGCCGCGGTGGTACGCCGAGCACCGGGTCCTGCCTTATGTGCGGCGCGCTGTCGACGAGGGCACGCTGGACGGTGACGAAGCCGCTGTCCTCGAACACGCTTGCTTGAGGCTTCCCGAGGTGGCCGAACCTCCCGCCCGGCTGCACGGAGATCTGTGGAACGGCAACGTGCTGTGGGGAGCCGTCGAGGCGTCGCTCATCGACCCGGCCGCGCACGGCGGCCATCGCGAGACCGATCTGGCCATGCTGCAGTTGTTCGGCTGCCCGCTGCTCGACCGGGTTCTGGCCGCTTATCAGGAAGTCGCTCCGCTCGCGGACGGCTGGACCGACCGGATCGGGGCACATCAGCTGTTCCCCCTTCTCGTGCACACTGTCCTTTTCGGACGGTCCTATGCCGGGCAGGCTGTCGCGGCCGCGAGGGCTGTCGGCCGGTAGTTCACCTCGCGAGGCGATCGAGCCATTCGGCGAGCATCGCGCGTTCGGCCGGGGTCAATGAGGCATCAGGCTCCTTCTCCAGTGCGGCCTTGAGCGCGATCGCACGGCTGGGGATGTCCGAAGACTCGTCCGCCTGGCCCGCGCTGTCGATGGTGATGGTCGTGATCACGTGTTCGCGCGCGGTGGCGATCAGATCCGGATCACGGTGCTCCGGCGGGCTCGCGATGAGGGAGAGGATCACGCCCATCCCGGTCGCGTGCACCAGTTGCGCGGCCTGCTCGACCGGGACACGCAGGCGGCCGGCCTCGGCGATGCGTTCGACGATCCGGCGGAGAATCGCGTCCGCCTCCTGCCGCGCTTCGCGGACTCGGGGCTCGCCGTACATGAGCATGTAGAAGGCAGGCTGGGACAGGCCGAACTCGACATGCAGGTCCCAGCCTCGCCGGAGATCGCCCACCGGGTCTTTGGTCTCGCCGAGGCCGTGCTTCTCGCATAGGTAACTCTGAAAGCCATACGTGGCGACGGCGTCGAGCAGGCCGTCCTTGTCGCCGAAGGTCCGGTAGAGCGTCGGCGCCTGCACTCCGGCGGCGGCGCTGACCGCACGTGTCGACAACGCGTCGCGCCCGCCGTCCCGCAGGAGCTCCGCCGCCGCACGGACCATCCGGTCTTTCGTCGTCAACGTCATTTAGCGACGATAACACGATCGCGGTAGCGCTGGTTCGGTATCGGTGATACCTTGGTGACGTTATCAGCGGAAACACCTGATGGGAGCACATCATGACACGCGTAGCGATCGTCACCGGCGGCTCGCGGGGCATAGGCAGGGAGTCCGCCGAAAGGCTCGCGTCCGACGGGTTCGCGGTCGTCGTCGTTTACGGCGGCAACAAGGACGAGGCGCAGGCGGCGGTCGAGGCGATCACCGCCGAGGGCGGTCAGGCGGTCGCGGTCCAGGCCGACGTCGCCGACGAGCACGCCGTCGCGGCCGTGTTCGACACCGCGGAGAAGGCCTTCGGCGGGGTCGACGTCGTGGTCCACGCCGCCGGGACCATGTACCTCGCTCCGGTGGCCGAGCTGGATCTCGACCGGCTGGACCGGTTGCACCGCACCAACATCCGCGGCACCTTCGTGGTCGATCAGCAGGCCGCCCGCCGCGTTCGCGACGGTGGCGCGATCATCAACTTCTCCACCTCGGTGCTCGGTCTCGCCCTGCCGGGATATGCCGCCTATGCCGCGACGAAAGGCGCGGTCGAGGCGATCACCCTGGTCCTCGCCCGTGAACTGCGCGGCCGCGACATCACCGTGAACGCGGTCGCCCCCGGCCCGACGGCCACGGCCCTGTTCCTCGACGGCAAGGACGAGGAAACCATCGCGAGCATGGCGGCCCAGCCGCCGCTCGAACGGCTCGGCACCCCGTCCGACATCGCCGAGGTCGTCTCGTTCCTCGCCGGTCCCGCCCGGTGGGTCAACGGGCAGGTCCTCCGCGCGAACGGCGGCATCGTCTGAGTTTTCTTCGTCCGGGTAGGGATTCTCGTCCTGGAGGCGCTCGCTACGGCCTCCCGTTTCGTGGCGGCCAGTCGTCGCGCTGGATCGCCTGACGCCCCCGTTCCCGGACCTGGTGGAACGTCGACTGGGCCTGCTGGGAAAGCTGCTGGACCGGTGGCGCCTGCCAGACCTGCCGGGCGAACGTCGCACCGCCGTCGAGGGCACGCTGCTGGAACTCGCGCGCCTGCCGCAATTGTTCCGTCCAGGTCTTGGGGACCACGACCGACCCGGCCCGCCGGTCGTGCCAGCAGGTCTTGCCGTCCGGCGACATCCGCAGGAGGCCGCATTCGACGGCGGAGAAGATCAGGAGCGCGACGCCTGCCAGCATGAGCAGCGCGCTCAGCTGGAGGATCGCCGCGATGAGCAGCACCCAGCCGAGGCCGGGGACGAGGACGGCGATGGCGGTGCGGGCGCAGATCTGGCCGAAGTTCAGCCGCTCGCCGTCGGTGCGGCGCACTGTCAGTGAGAAGGCCGCCTTGCCCAGGGTGTGTCCCCAAGCCCGGACGAGGAGCACCTCGTACACCGTGATCAACAGGACCTGGACAGCCAATGTCAGCGCGATCAGCAGGACGACGGTGCTCCACAGCTCGGCCACCTCGTCGTCGGCGGCGTCGCCGAGAGCGCCCCAGCCGCCGAACGCGGCTTTGAAGAGTCCTTTGCCCGCCAAGGCGAAGCCGTGCTGCCCGGCCTCGACCTGGATCCGTTCGGCGGTCAGGAACCAGAGCGGTGAGGTGACCAGCCAGGGGACGAGCCAGTCGATCCATCGGGCGCCCCAGCGGCGGGCCGACGTCGGATGCGGCGGGAGTGGGCCGACGGGCGGCTGGATCATCGTCCCACCGCCAGCCGGGCTTGCCTGTCCCACAACGGGTTCTTGACCGCGTCCCACCACATCGACGCGGCGAGCAGGCCGGCCGCGATCTCCAGCGGTTCGAACTTGAAGACGAGGTTCACGCCGTCGATTTCAGCGACGGACTCGACCAGACACGCCACACCCGCGATGGCTGCGGACCAGTGGCTGCGGAGGAGGAGGGCCAGTAGCCCGATGATCACGACGATGGTGGCGTCGACGACGAGCATGGCCAAGGTGGCCATGACGATCTTGACCAGGAGGACACGGAGCATGGCGAGCTGGTTCCGTTCCTCGTCCGGGAGCTTGCGCCGTGAATCCCCTGGAGGCCGGGTGAGCTGGAACCGTTCGTCGAACTTGTCCAGCATCGCCGGATAGGCGGCACCCCAGGCCAGGAAGACGAGGAAGCCGACCAGGACCAGGCCGGTGTGACCGGTCTCGGCCGCCTTGTACTTCCCGAGGAAGAATGTGGGCACCAGCGCGGCGAGCCCGGCGATCACCAGCAAAGCGGACGAGACCCTGCCCAGGCCATGGAACCTGGCCCTCAGAAGCAGGATCAGCGGGGGCGCGATGACCAGCGCACCGTAGACCAGACCCGTACTGAGGAACCAGAAGGCGAGGATCGCTGTCGTCAGCCAGAAGACGGGATACAGGAGCCAGCGGCCGAAGCGATCGATCACCTCCGGGACGCCCTCGTCGATCAGTTTGTGCAGCCAGTCGGCCATGACCCGCCCTCTCGTGCAAATATTGCATATTGCATGGACGCTAGCGAGCTGCGTCCGGTAGTGCAAGAGTTGCATTGTGTAGTTTTTGCTTCGATGGGAGTCTGCGTGGCAGGGGCGTCTGACGCGGTGGAAGACCGCCGCCGGTTCGGTGGCGAACTCCGGCATCTCCGGGAACAAGCGGGCAGAACGCTCGACGAAGCGGCCGCGCGCCTGGAGTGCTCGGCCGCCAAGATCAGCCGCATCGAGACCGGACAGGTCGCCGTCCGGCCGCTGGACCTGCGCGAACTGCTGGACTTCTACGCGGTGACCGGCGCCCGCCGGGCGGCGATGCTCACGGTGTCGCGGCAGCGGGGCAAACGGCCGGATCTCGAAGGCGTCATCTACGACGGCTACAACCTCTACCTCGGTTACGAGGAAGAGGCCGGTGATATCCACGAGTACCAGCCGCAGTGGATACCCGGCTTGCTGCAGACGCGGGAGTACGCGCACGCGCTGTCCCTCGCCGCCGGCTCGACGCCCGAGGTCGCCGAGCGCCGGGTCGCACTGCGAATGGACCGCCAGGCATTGCTTCGCCGGGAGAATCCGCCGCGGCTGTCGGTCGTCGTCGACGAAATCGTGCTCCGCCGTCCAGCGCCCGAGCCGGGCCTGATGGCCGCGCAAATGCGGCACCTGGCCGACGCGGCGGGGAGCCCGCACGTCACCGTGCGGGTCCTGCCGTCGTCCGCGGGGATGCATCCCGCCCAGGCGGGCGGATTCATCATCTTGGGCTTCCCTCGTCCCGAGGATCCGCGGGTCGTCTACACCGACGACCTGACGGAGGGGCGGCTCACCCAGGAACCCGGTCGCGTGGCGCAGTACGTCACCGCGTTCGAACGGGTCGAGGCGCTGGCGCTGACGCCTTCGGAATCGGTGGATTTGATTCACGACGTGGCGGAGTCACCTGCCTGATCGTCCGTCGTCCCGGAACAATGGCGGACGAAAGCCGACCAGTTCCCGGGACTGACGACGAAGGCGGGGCCCGGGTCCTTGGCGTCCCGGACGCCGACCCCTGTTTCCAGGAAAGCGACTTCCACACAGGTCGGGCCGCCTCCGCAACGGCTGCTCTTGAACCACGCCGCGCCGGTGAGATCGTGTGTCACAGGTGTTCCTTCCTCATTTGTTTCGCAGGATGAGGAAAGATCGTGGAATGTCCCTTCGTCGCGACGTCGGGGGAATTTGTCGCGACACCGCACGCCGTGTCCACCAGTGCAAACGTGGCCGCGGACATCTGTCGTAGGCGGTGTCGCTAACCTACGTCTGCACGGTCGAAGAGCGCTGAGGGACAGGGGAGCGCTATGGAAGCCCGAAGCGGTGACACCGGTGACATCACCGGTGTCGAAGAGCTCGGCGCACTGATCAAACGGCTCCGGGACGAACGGCGTCTCACTCAGGACAACGTCGCGGGCCGCGCGGCGAAACACGGGCTCAGGATCAGGCGTGAACGAATTTCGGAAATCGAGAACTGCAAGCGTGAACCGCCGACGCAAGGCGAGTTGCGTGCCATTCTTCTCGGCTTGGGCCAATCCGAAGAAACGGTGAAAGGGCTGCAGGGCGTCCTCGCCAGGACGGCCGCGCGGCCGTCCGAAGGCGGCGTCGTGGAACTCGCCTTCGGTGATCCCGTGCGGCAGGCTCCCTCGGCACCTCGCCGGTTCGGTTTCGGCCACCGGCTCTTGCTGCTGCTGTCCGGTGCGGTGGCGGGTGTGCTGATCGCGACCGGTGTCGCCGGCGTGTGGCCGTGGACGATCCTCACCTACGAGCCGGACCTGCAGGTGAACGTCGGGCGGCCGAGCCCCGCCGACGCTCCCGGCTCCTGCCCCCGGCGGACCACGGACGTCCGCGATCACCGCGACGACACCGCCGGGTCGATCTGGTACCGCGAATGCGCGGACTACCTGGAGATCTGGGTGACCGACCACATGAAGGACGGCCGGTGCGTCTGGGCGATCGTGCACTGGAGCAACGGTGTCGTGGACGCCTCGAACCGGGCCTGCCCGGCGGGCAAGATGGAGTTCTCGAAGATCGCCAAGTACGCGCCGGACTTCTGGATGGAACTGGTCGCGAGGGAGACGCCCTAGCGGCCGGGGTTCGCGGTCAAACGACGTCCAGCCGTGGCGCGGCGGACGCGGACTGGGCCGCGTGGGCGATGGAGTTGGCGTCGTCGAGGTTGTTGACCCGAACGGTGAACGCCGGAACGGCCCGCTTGGTGTACTTCGTGGTGTAGACCGAAAAGGTCTTCGTGGCCGGGGAGTAGAAGATGTGCTTGGTCTGGTTCCAGTCGACTTCGAGGAACTGGCGGCGCAGGACTCCGACGAAGAGGAAGAGCAGACGGCGGTTCGTGCAGGCGAGTACGCCCAGGCCTTCGCCTTGCGCGCCGGTGAGCGCGAGTAGCTGCTCTTCGGGCCGGAGGTAACCGGGGAGGAGATTGACCTCCTTCATCGAGCCCGCCAGCATTCCGCGAACGTTCCGCAGGGCCGCCGCGATGTCCGGGCGTACCGCGGGAGCGGGCCTGGGCGCCTGTCGCACGGGCTCCGGCGCTGACGGCGTGGCCACGGGGCACGCGGCGGTGTAGAAGGTCCAGCGATGTCCGTCCCAGTACCGAAGCAGGGAGTCGTCCAACGGATCGGGGAGCCACGACGGGGGACGGGAAGGCGCTTGGGGGAACGTGGGGTGACTCATGTCAGATCGCCGTCCGAAGACAGATCACCGGCGTCGGTGTTCGACGCGACGGCCGACGGGCGCCCGGTGCTCGCTGGATCGGCATCGCGGCGGGACGCTCGCCATTCGACGGCGTCCGCGGTGTCCTTGTATTCGAGGATGTGGTCGTCACCGAGCTCGGTGAGCAGCTCCTTCACCCGCCCGGGCGTGGCGTGGAAGAACTCCCGGCGCGGATTCACCCTGTTGACGCGGTCGGTGGCCAGCTGCTGGTGCAGGGCGGTCTCGAGGGCGACCGCGTCTTCGGAGAAGAAGAGGCCGTGGACGTCGAACCGGAACGGCACGGACGCGTCGCCGAGTTCCCGGACCCGGTCCATCGGTTCGAGACGGCGGGTCATCCCGATCTTCACCACGTCGGGGCCGAACGCGCCCAGGTTCGAGATGACGTAGACGTAGCCGGCGCGGACGTTGGCCGCCCGTCGCTCGACACCGGCGATGGCGTCGTCGACGGCGGCCAGCTGGTCCTTCGCCCGCGCCCAGCCTTCGGTGTCGCCCTTCGCCTCGCGTTCGACCTCGAGCTTCATCAGGTAGTCGGCGGTCAGGTCGATCTCTCGCAGCCTGAGCCGGTGGTACTCGCCCGAGATGGCGATGCGCATCAGGGTGCCGAACTTGCCGATCGTGTCCCGCGTGGTCGTCAGCCGGTTTTTGACGGATTCCACCGTATGCGGTTTGACCACGCGGACCGCGTTGTCGGCTTCGGCGTTGTACGCCCGGATCATCAACTTGGCCATGTCACGACCCAGCTTCTGGCCCTCTTTGACGGATCCGTTGACCGCCCAGTCGACCTGGCAGGTCACGGCGTCGGCTTTCGCCGCGGCCTTGATCTTCAGCCGCAGTTCACTGAGCGCGTCCTTGCAGGCCAGCGCGTCCTCGAGCGGATGCACGTACTCGTAGATGCCCATCTGCTGCAGCAACGCGAGTTCACGGGTCTCGACGAGCTGAGCACGCCAGGACTCCAGCTCGGCCGCCAGTTGCCTCTGCGAGGAAGATTGCGCCGAATGCTCCGCCTTGGCCTGCTCGACAGCCGCTTTCACGTGGCGGAGGTCGGTTTCGAGCGCGGGGGTTCCGGCTCCGCGAAGGTGCCCGACCCAGCCTCTCAGCTCCGCGATCGTCGCGTGGGCCACCGCCAGTTGTTGCTGAAGGCCGACGAGTTCCGCGCTCTGATTGTTGCCGAACAACGCCACTGTGGTTCCTCCCCGGTGGCACTGGCCAAGATCATGGGTTCCAGTGCTACTTCCGAATCTTGGAGAGGGCACGCAGTGTTACTTCGGTTCACTCGACCGGACTGACGGAGACGGGCGGACCCGGCAAAGAATGACGAGCCCGCCCGCTGATCCTGTACGGACCGACGATCAGACGACGGTGCCTTCGGAGTCGTCGTCGGAGTCGGTTTCCTCGATCTTCCACTTCAGCTGGAACTCGACCTCTTCCTCGCCGTCGCCGCGCTCGTGCTCGATCGAGAACTGCGCGCGGGCGGGGACACGGAAGCGTTCCCCGGCGATCTGGATGCGGAACGAGGTCTCGGACTCGAGAGCGTCGGCGAGGCGGCGCAGTTTCGCGACGACGTCGGCGGTGGAGTAGACGCGTTCGACGTCTCGGGGCGCGGTTCCGGTCACGGTTTCCTCCAGGGTCCGACACCCCGGCAGGGTGTCCGTGACGTCATTCAATCGCGTGATCGTCGTGCGCCGCGGCCGGGGTCAGAGTGATCGGGCGAGGCGGAAGCCGACGTCGTCGACACGGAAGGTCGGGTGACTCCGGCGACGCACCGAAGCCCGGCAGCTCCAGTGCTCGTCGAACCAGCCGCCGCCTCGCAGGACCCGGTACTCGCCGTACACCTCGGCGTCGTAGACGTCCCAGCACCATTCCCAGACGTTGCCCAGCATGTCGCGCAGTCCCCACGCGTTGGCCGCCTTCCCGCCGACTTCGTGCACGGACTCCGCCGAGTTCTCGCGGTACCAGGCGATCTCGTCGAGCGGCCCGTAGCGAGGGCCGGTCGTACCGGCGCGGCAGGCGTGCTCCCATTCCGCTTCGGACGGCAGGCGATAACCGTTCGCGGAGCGGTCCCAGGTCGACGACTCCAACCGGTACGCCGGGGACAGCCCTTCGTGTTCGGACAGGGTGTTGCAGTACCGGAGCGCGTCCTGCCAGGAGACGTCGACGAGGGGAAGCCGGCCGGACTCATGGGTGACCGGAACCGGGGCGAGCAGGAAGGACGCGACGCCGACGGTCCAGCTTCGCTGCGTCCGCCGGTCCGAAAGCGTTGCCTCGCCCGCCGGCACGGTGATCATCTCCATGGTCCGGCCGATGTTACCCAGGCCGCGGCACCTTCCTCCGCCGGAGGAGCGGAAGCGCAACGAGGGCGATCGCCGCGCTGATCCAGACGGCGTGGCGATAGTCGCCCGTCGCCTCCGTGACGGAACCGGCGAGCACCGGCCCCAGGAACGCGCCCGTGTTGAGCGCGACCGTCGCGAACGAACCGCCGAGCGTGGGGGCACCGGGAGCCACGTGCATGACCCGCGCCACGAACGCCGAACCGCAGCCGAAGGACAGTCCACCTTGGACGGTCGTCACGACGAACAGGGCGACCGGCTGCGCGCCGGTCGCAGCCAGCACCGCCCAGCCGACGGGCAGGGCGCACAACGCGAGGACCAGGCCGCGCTTGAGTTCACCGTCGCTCTTGCGGCCCGCCACGGTGACCCCGATGAACGCGCCGACCCCGAAGGCCGCCAGCAAGCCGGAAACCGCTCCGGCGGGCAGGTCGGCGACGTCCGTCGCGATGACGGCGAGGAACGCGAACGTCGCGAAGGTCGCGCCGTTGACCAAGGCCGCGAGAATCATCGCGTGCCGTACCGGAGACGCTTTCAGTTCGCGTGCTTCGCGCCTGATGGAGATCTCGTGCGAGTCTGCCGCGTCGGCGGGCGCCGACCGGAACACCAGCACCAGTGCGGGAAGGCACAGCACGGCGACCGCCCAGAACGCGGAACGCCAGCCCGCGAGATCGCCCAGCACCGCTCCGGCGGGCACTCCCGCGACACACGACAGCGTGATGCCCGCCAACAGCACCGCGGTCGCGCGCGCCTGTTTTCCCTGTGGCGCCAAGGCGACCGCGACGGGCATGGCGACCGCGAGGAACCCGGCGTTGACGATCGCCGCGATGATCCGGGTGCCGAAGAGCAGCGGAAAGCTCGTCGACACGGCGCCGATGACATGCACCACGACGAAGGCGGTCAGAAACCCGGCCAAGGCCCGGCGGCGGGGCCAGCGCGCGCTGAGTACGGCCATGGCGGGAGCACCGACGATCATTCCGACCGCGTACGCCGACGTCAGCGCGGCGGCCGCGCCCACCGGGACGGACAGCTCACCGGCGATCCCCGGCACGAGACCGGAAGCCATGAATTCGGAGGTGCCTTGCGCGAAGACGGCAAGGCCGAGGACATAGACGAACAGGGGCAACGGACGACTCCCAACAAGAAGACGAGCAGGAGGAGCCGTGCGCTGGACAGGAGGAAACCCGGCCGGGCGCACGGAACAGCGCTCGGTCATCGGAAAGCGGGGTCATCGGGTAGTGAGAGGGCCGATACCTAACGGCCGGACACGACGATTCGCCGCCGGATGACCGGCGGCGGGACTCTGTCCGACTCGGGGCTCGTCACGAGAACGCACAGTACACACGGCGGCCCGCGAGCCTCGACCCGATTGCCGGTCACCGGGGAAAACAGTGCTCGTTCCGCGTACCGGAACGCTTTCGTTGCCCCCTCGAATGAACCCGAGTAATGCACTCTGACCTGCGATTTCCGTGATTGTTTCGGTACTGGGAACCGATCTGTTATTCGGTTAACCTCGACCTCATGATTCCCACAGTTGTCTGGGGTACAGGCAACATCGGCCGTGCCTCCATCCGGGCCGTCGACGCGCATCCGGCTTTGGAACTCACCGGTGTGCTCGTGCACGATCCCGCGAAGGTCGGTCGCGACGCGGCCGCGCTCGCGGGAGTCGACGGTGAACTGGGTGTGGCGGCGACCGATGACGTCGAAGCGGTTCTGGCGGCGGGTCCGCGGGCGGTGGTGTACGCGGCGTCCGGCGACATCCGGCCTGCCGAAGCGCTGGCCGACATCGTCCGCGCGATCCGGGCGGGGGCGGTGGTGGTGACACCCGCGCTCTACGCGTTGTACGACCAGCGAAACGCGCCCGAGGAACTGCGGGAGCCGGTACTCGCGGCGATCGCCGAGGGTGGTGGATCACTGTTCGTCTCCGGCGTCGATCCTGGCTGGGGCAACGACATCCTGCCGTTGCTGATCAGCGGGCTCGGCACCACCGTGGACGCGGTCCGCTGTCAGGAGATCTTCGACTACTCCACCTACGACCAGCCGGACTCCGTCCGGTACCTGGTCGGTATGGGACAGCCGATGGACTACCAGCCGCCGATGCTGGCCCCGTCGATCCCCACGATGGTGTGGGGCGGGCAAGTGCGCCTCATCGCCCGTGGCCTCGGGGTCGACCTGGACGAGATCCGCGAGACGCTCGATCGCCGCCCGCTCGAAGAAACCGTGACCACACGGGCGATGGGCGAGTTCGAAGCGGGCACGCAGGGCGCGGTCCGGTTCGAGGTGCAGGGGATCGTGGACGGCGAACCCCGGATCGTCATCGAGCACGTCACCCGCATCCACGCGTCGTGCGCGCCGGACTGGCCGACGCCGCCCAGCGGCGACGGCGCGCACCGGGTGATCATCGAAGGCCGTCCCAGGATCGAGGTCTCGGTCGAGGCCACCGACGAGGGTGAGAACCGGTCCGCCGGCGGCAACGCGACCGCGGTCGGCAGGCTGGTCGGCGCCATCGATTGGCTCGTGGACGCCAAACCCGGCCTCTACGACGCCCTCGACGTCCCCTTGCGACCGGCCACCGGCAAGCTCGGAAGGAGCGCGCGATGAACATCGACATTCCCGAGGGCAAGGACCCGATCGGCTACGTGTGGGGCGAGATGGTGCCCGGCATCGGCGTCGCGGCGTCGAAGCTCTCGCTCGCGGTCTACTCGCACACCACCCTGGGGCTCCGCGAGTTCGAGGCGGCGCGACTGCGGATCGCGCAGATCAACGGCTGCGTCTTCTGCTTGGACTGGCGGACCGACCGCGACGGCGTGAAGGTCGAAGAGGAGTTCGCCGACGCGGTGACCGAGTGGCGCACCACCGAGGCCTTCGACGAGCGGACCAGGCTGGCCGCCGAGTACGCCGAACGCTACGCGCTCGACCATCACGGTATCGACGACGAATTCTGGAAGCGGATGGGCGAGCACTACAGCCAGCAGGAAATCGTGGAATTGAGTATGAGTATCGGTTCCTGGCTCGCCTTCGGGCGGCTGAACCACGTTTTGGGGATCGACACGGTCTGCGTTCTGCCGAAGTTCTGAGAGACCGGCTCGTGAGTGGTGAGGACGGTTATTGAGGAGCAGGGCGATGTCGCGGAAGTGGCTTTCGCGACATCAGACGTGGCGGTGAGGTGTCGGCCGGGGTGGTCGTGAGTGGAAGGTGTCGTTCTAACGCGACTTACCACTCACGAGCTAGAGGAAGACCCGGGCGATTTCCAGCCACCTTTGAGCGTCTTCGCCGACCGCGGTGAGGTCGGTTTCCGCGAGGGGCCTGCGGTGCGTGACCCGGAGGCAGAAGTCCAGCGCGCCGCCCTTGATCCGTTGCGTGGCGGTTCCCGGTCCCCACGCCCAGGTTTCCCCGCCGGGGCCGGTGAGTTCGACACGAAACGCTTCTGTCGGCGGAGGCAATTGCGCGGCGTGGAACGACAGTCCGCGTCCCGCCACGCCCAAAGCGGCCACGTGCTTGAGCCCGCCCGTCGGAGGGCGCGTGACACCGAGCGTAGAGAAGACGTCTTGCCCGTGTGCCCACGTTTCCATCAATCGAAGGGGCACCATGAGCGTCGCCGTCAGCTGAGAGCCGAACCACGGAAACCCTTGGCCCAGTGGGATATCGCGGAGCGCGGCGGCCACCTCGGCCCGACCGGTGCGCCACTGCTCCAGCAGCAGCGACCGCGGCCGGGCCGCTCCCTCGGCCGCTTCGAGATCGGCGTGCCCGCTGCCTCCGGCTTCGACCTGCTTCAGCACGGTGTCGAAAGAGTCCGGGGTCCGGACGGCGATGAGGACGTTCGCGTCGGCCGCGGAGAGGTGAGCGATCTGATGGGCGATCGTCCACCCTGCCGCCGGAGTGGGGCGGGACCAGTCGGCCTCCGCCGAGACCAGTGCGTCGAGCTCGTCTCCTTCAGCCACCAGGTCGAGCAGAGCGACATCACGCTCCACATCGGACAGATCGAGACCGTAGTCCGGCATCCACCATCACCTTCGCGCGCGTTGACGGCACCAGATTCGTCCGGTGGGGACGGACATGATCGACCTGGTGCCGCCAAGCTACCCGAACCGGAGCACTGGGCGCCGCGAGCGGACTCACAAGTCGGTGGCGACGATCTTCTCGATGTTCCTTTCCGCCAGCGCGGTGATGGTGACGAACGGGTTCACCGAGGTATTACCCGGAATCAACGCGCCGTCGATCACGTAAAGCCCCGGATAACCGTTGAGCCTGCCGTAATTGTCGGTCGCCTTGCCGAGCACCGCGCCGCCGAGCGGGTGGTAGGTGAGGTGGTCGCCCCAGATCTTGTACACGCCGAAGAGGTCGGTCCGGTAGATCGTCCCTTCCTTGGAATTGATCTTGTCGAAGATCGTTTTCGCCATGTCGATCGACGGCTGTTTCCACGCGGTCTGCCAATCGAGGTCGACCTTGTTCGCACCCGCGTTCCACGAGAACGTCCCCCGGTTGGGGTTCTTGGTGATCGACAGGTAGAACGAGGCGTAGGTCTCGATGCCGGTCGGCAACGGCGCGACCTCGGCGAACGCGCCGCCCGCCGCCCAGTTGTCGATACCGGCGGTGGGGATGGACGACTGCAGGGCCCCGGTGGCGTCCCACATGTGGTTGGCCCGGCCGCACATGACGTTCCCGTTGTCGCCCCAGCCCTTCCCGACCTCGTTGCCGAGGTTGGGCAAGGCGCCGGTGGCCTTGAGCTTGACCAGCAGCTTGCTCGTGCCGACGCTGCCCGCGGCGAAGAACACCTTGTCGGCGGTGACGGATTTCGTCCCGGTCACCGTGCCGGCGGTGTCGAGCTGCTCCATCACCACGGTGTACCCGCCGCCGGAAGCCGGCGTGACGGTGGTGACGCGGTGCAGCGCCGAGATCGTCACCCGGCCGGTCGCCTTGATCCGCGGGAGATAGGTCTGCTGCAACGATTTCTTGCCCGCGTTGTTGCCGTACAGGATCTCCCCGGCGAGCGCTGACCTCGGGACGGTGCCCGCCTGCTCCTTCTTCATGTAGTCCCAGTCGTACACGTCCGGGACGAACATGAACGGGAAGCCCGACCGCTGCGCGTGCTTCCGGCCGACCCGCGCGTACTGGTAGCACTCGGCTGTCTCGAACCAGTTCTGGTCGATGGTGGCGACACCGAGGCCCGCGTTGGCGCGCGGGTAGTAGACGCCGTACATCTCGTCGGCGTTGACCGTGGGCAGGACGGCGCCGAAGTTCTCGCGTTTGGGCGTGACGGCCATCCCGCCGTTGACCAGTGAGCCGCCGCCGAGGCCGCGGCCCTGGTAGACGGTGATGCCGCTGAACTCCTCGGCGTCGAGGGTCCCGGTGTGGCGCGGGACGTCCTTGTCCAGCGGGAAGCCGAGGAAGTTGCTCAAGGGCTGTTTGGTCCTCGTCCGCAGCCAGAAGGACCGGTAGTCGGGAGTGGTGGTGTTGGCGAAGATCTTGCCGTCCGTGCCCGGGGTGTCCCACGCCTTGCCGAGTTCGACGAGGTGGACGTCGACGCCCGCCTCGGCGAGCCGGAGCGCGGCGACGCAGCCGCCGTATCCGGAACCGATGACGAGCGCCGGGATTCGCGCGGCATCGGCGATCGAACTTTTCGCGGAGGCGGTCCCGCCCAGGGCCGCTGCCCCTAAGATAGAACCAGTTCCAGTAATGAAAAGGCGGCGGGATAACTGTCCGGAAGCGCTTCTCCACATGGTTTCGTCGCTCACGTGATCTTCCTCACCGTTGAGGGATTTAGAACAAGTTATACCTGCGGCTATGCCGGGTGGCAATAAACGTGAGAGTTCTTTCCGGGGGCTCGGACCAGGCAGTCGGGCATCGCGGCGGCGGATGGGCCACTATGTACTGCTGTGGAGTCCACTCGAGTCGATCGCTGGCTGTGGGCCGTCCGGCTCACCAAGACGCGCCCGGATGCCGCAGCGGCCTGCCGCGGCGGCCATGTCCGCGTGAACGGCAAACCCGCCAAACCCGCGACCACGGTCGTGGCGGGCGACGAGGTGCGGGCCCGGGTCCACGACACCACGCGGATCCTTGAAGTGACGCGGGTGATCCAGAAACGGGTCGGTGCCGCCGACGCCGCGACCTGTTTCATCGACCGGACGCCCGCGCCGCCGCCGGAGTCCGCCGTGCCGGTCGCGCGGCGGGAGCGGGGGGCGGGGCGGCCGACGAAACGGGAACGTCGGGTGCTTGACCGTTTCCGGTCCGGCGAAAGCTGAGCCGTTCACATACGTGGGCGGTATTCACATCCGTTGACGAGCGACATAGACGTGAACTATAAAGACTGAGTCCGGGTGTACACGCCGCAACACCTTCCGTCAGTCCGTCACGGAGGTTTCGGGTGTCCCGAAAAAGTCCTCTTCGTCGTGCCGTCCTACCGGCGCTCGCCGCCGTGGTCGCCACCACCGCGCTCCTGCGGATACCGCCCGAGGTGGCGGCCGCGGCGCCGGGACCGGGTGCGCTGACCGGTCTCGACGTGGGCGCGGCCAATCGCCGCGCGCCGGTCGCGGGGCTCTACGACTGGTCCAAGGCCGGATACCGGGGCGGCGCCGCGCTGCCCGGCTCCGGTGAAGTGAATCCGAACGCCACCTGCCAGGTCACCGCGGCCGAACTGGCGAGCCAGTACAACGTCAAGCCCGACGACGGCGCCGACGACACGAACGGGATCCAGGCGGCGATCGACGGCATCAAGAGCGCCTGCTCGCCATCCGGGAGCTACACCAAACTGAGCACGATCACCTTCCCGGCCGGCCGGTTCGACGTCACGCACGAGATCCACGTCGACGCCGACTACCTGATCCTGCGCGGCGCGGGCAAGGACGCCACCAAGTTCGTCTACAAGCCCGACGCGAACACCCTCTACGACGCCCTCACCCCGGACGGTTCCGACTGGGACGAGGACGGGATGACCTCGGGCGCGGGCAAGGGTGGCTGGTTGTGGCCGGGGCGCGGCCTCTTCCGTGTCCAGTCCAGGGGAGTGCACTCGGCCTACGCGAGCGACTACGCCTCGGCGCCCGCCAACCGCAAGGACATCTTCGAGGGCACGGTCAACGTCCATTGGAAGGCCGGGGTGAAGCTGCGGGGCAAGCCGGGCGACACCGCTTTCGCCGCCAAGATGGGGGACAAGGTCGTCCACCTGGCGAGCAGCGGCGCGCTGACCTCGCTCGCCGCCGGGAACCTGGTCAACATCCGCGCGGCCAACTCGCAGAAGTTCTACGAGCAGCAGCAGGCGACGCCGACGACGTTCCCGTTGCTGAACATGCACATGCGCCAGCAGATCTTCACGATCGCCGCGCTCGACACGGCCGCGCGCACTATCACCCTCGACAAACCGCTCGAGTACGACGTCCCGGTGAACTCCACGTCGGACGGTTCGGCCCCGATCGACGGCGCCCCCTACGACTCGAAGGCGGCACCGCTGGTCGACCCGGTGCTCGGCGTCGGATTCGAGAACCTCGGCTTCACGCAGGACATGCCGGGCCTGAACCCGGCGGAGGCGAACAACAACTACGGCAACATGGCGCCCGCCGCGGAAATGCACGGGATCGTGTTCAAGTGGGCGGCGAACTCGTGGGTGCGCGGCATCCGCGCCGACATGACCGGGTCGCATCCGATCGTCACCGAGGAAGCCAAGAACCTCCAGATCGTCGACAACGAGCTCAACGGCTCATGGAACAAGGGCAAGGGCGGCAACGGCTACTTCCGCGGTTCCCGGGTCTGGGACTCGCTCTACGCCGGCAACACCTCGACCCTGTTGCGGCACTTCACCTTCCAGTGGTCCGCCGCGGGCAACGTGGTGATCGGCAATTCGTTCGACTCCGACCTGAACCTGCACGGCGGCTGGGAACGCAACAACCTCTTCGAGCTCAACACGGTCAAGGTTCCCTACGCGCACCGCTCCGGGAATTGCCGCGCCAACTGTGGTGAGGAGGGCGGCGGCGGTCCCGACGACTCGAACTGGTTCCCGATCTGGTGGGGCGCGGGGAAGAAGGCCGTCAAATGGTCGGGCGCGTCCGGTTACCGGAACGTGTTCTTCAACAACGCCATGACCAAACAGCTCGCGGACAACGGGCCGTATAACGACTTCTACGCCGATCGGCATCGCGTCTACGCCTTCGGGTGGGACGGCACCGCGTACAAGCACCTCGACGCCGGCGGGACACCGATCGCCGACTGGGCGAAGAACGAGCAGCGGGACTACACCGGCGGGCACGGGATCGACGCGTCCAAGACCGACGCCGCGTCTTCGCTGTTCCTGAAATCCGCCGATGGGACTCCACCGTCCTCGTCGACGGGCCAGACCACGCCCACGTCTGCCTCGACACCACCGACCACCACGACCTCTTCGAATCCCGGCGCGTGCCTGACGGCGGCGTTCGCCCGTAAGTCGGTGTGGGACAGCGGCTACGGCGGCGGTTTCACCATCACCAACACCTGCTCGGCCGCGGTGGGTTCATGGGCGGTCGAGTTCGACCTGCCCGCCGGGACGACGGTCAGCAGTTCCTGGAGTTCGGTAGTGACCAAAACCGGCCGGCACTACCGGTTCGGGAACGCGACCCACAACGGCAGCGTCAAACCCGGCGGCTCGGCGACGTTCGGCTTCAACGCCGCCGGTCCGGGACTCCCGGTCGCGTGCACGATCGCCGGAACGAAATGCGGAGGCACGGAATGACGAGGAAACGACTGCTCGCCGCGATCGCGGCCACGGCGTCGGCGGCGGGCCTGCTGGGCGCCGTCGTCACCGCCGAGGCCGCCGCGCCCAGCCTGTCCGCCGCGTTCGTCCAGAGCTCGACCTGGGACAGCGGGTACGGCGGGAAGTACACGCTGACCAACGCGGGCGACGCGAACAGCGCACAGTGGACGATCGAGTTCGACCTCCCCGCCGGGACCGCGATCACCACGTCGTGGAGTTCGGTGCTCACCAGGAGCGGGCAGCACTACAAGGTCACCAACGCCGGCTTCAACGGCACGATCAAACCCGGCGGCTCGGCGACCTTCGGCTTCAACACGTCCGGGCTGGGTGTACCGACAGGGTGCACGGTCGACGGCAACCCCTGCGGGGGAGGAGCGCCGACCACCACGACGGCACCGACCAGCACCACGACCACGAGCGCGCCGCCGACGACCACCACGAGCGGCGTTCCCTCGGGAGACGTCGTCGACGTCGGCACAGCGGCGCAACTGCGGGCCGCACTGGCGGCCGCGAGCCCCGGCCAGACGATTCGCCTGGCCGCCGGCACCTACCGGGGTCCTTTCGTGGCCACGAAACCCGGGACGGCCGGCGCGCCGATCACGGTGACCGGACCGTCGACGGCGGTCCTGATCAACGACGGCCCCTCGGGTGAGGCCCCGTCCTGCCCGGCGCCGACGGCGGGCTGGGACTCCGGATACGGGCTCTGGCTCTACGGCGCGCCGTACTGGCATCTCCAGGGCTTCACCGTGCAGGAGTCCAAGAAGGGCATCGTCGTCGACAACTCGCACCACACCGTGATCGAAGGCGTGCGGGTCCATCAGATCGACGAGGAAGGTGTCCACTTCCGCCGTTCATCGGCCGACAGCGTCCTCCGTGACTCGACGATCAGCCACACCGGACTCGTGCAGGCGGGCTACGGCGAGGGCGTCTACCTCGGCTCCGCGAACTCGAACTGGGCGTGTCACGGCAACTCCGGCGGTGTCGACCGCGGTGACCGGATCCAGGTACTGAACAACCACATCGGACCGTACGTCGCCGCGGAAGGCATCGACGTCAAGGAAGGCACCGAGGGCGGCGTCATCCGGGGCAACACCTTCGACGGCCAAGGGGTCTCCGGGGAGAACTCGGCCGATTCCTGGATCGACGTCAAGGGATTCGGATACGTCATCGAGGGCAACACCGGTACCTTCGCCGCGCCGGGGGCTTTCGTGAACGGCTACGAGACGCATAACCCCGGGACGACCCCGTCGTTCCCGAACGGCTGCGGGAACGTCTGGCGGGACAACAAGTCCGACCTCGGTGGGGTCGGCCAGTACGCCATCAAGATCACTTCGGTGTCGAAGTGTTCGGAACGGCCGAACGTGGTCTACGCGTCCAACACCGTGTCCAGGGCGGTGAACGGGTTGACGAACATCCCTGTCACGCCTTGACGGACGCCGGTGGCGGGGGCGGCGCGGCTCCCGCCACCGGCGAGTCAGTCCCGGACAGCGGTGATCGCGACGGTGGCGTAGGGAGTGGTGAACCGGCCGCCCAGCCCGTCGATCGCCGCGCCGACCTCGGCGAGGATCGCTTGGCGCACAGCGGGTTCGACCCAGGTGAGTGAGCCGAACGTCGGGAGCTGGTCCAGCCATTCGTCGCGGGTGTAGACCCGCTCCCAGTCGTGGCGGCTTCGTGCAGGCTCGCCGAATCCGCCTGCTTCGCGCAGTCCGTCGGCGACCTTCGTGATGAGGGGACCGTACGGATCGGCAGGCTGTTTCGGCACGTTCTTGAGGTCGATCGGGGCATCCGGCACGAGCCGCCGGTACGCGTCCGTCAACGCGCCGACGACCTCTTCCGGCGGTTCGGGCACGTGCCAGAAAGCGGCGAAGAGCCCGCCGGGCCGCAGTACTTCGGCGGCCTTGGCGGCGCCTGCCACCGGGTCGACCCAGTGCCAGGCCTGACCGGAGACGAGCAGGTCGAACCGGCGGCCGGCGGGATCCCAGGCCTCGAACTTCGCGACCTCGACGTCGATCCCGCTCCGGCGGGCGAACTCGGCCATCCGCGCGTCCGGTTCGACGCCCAGTACGGGACAGCCCGCAGCCTGGAGTTGGCGCGCTTCGATCCCGGTGCCGATGCCGACATCGAGGGTGTCGCGGCCGGGGGCGGCCGCGACGAGGTGGTCGATGAGTTCCGGGGGATAGGCGGGCCGGGTCCGGTCGTAGCGTTCGACGTCCACGCCGAACGATTCCGCGGCCTGGCGATACCGGTGAGGCTCTTGCCCCGAAGGTAGAGTGGGCATGCGCCCACCATAAGTGGGCACGTGCCCACTCGTCAACGCAAGGGAGCCGTATGCCGACCGGGGTAGCCCTGCGCGCCGTCCGCGCGCAGTTGTTCGACGCCGCTGAACGGGTCCTCCTTCGGGACGGGCCGAGCGGGCTCACCAGCCGTGCCGTGACCACGGAGGCGGACTGCGCGAAAGGCGTGCTGCACCGGCATTTCGACGACTTCGACGGATTCCTCGCCGAGTTCGTCCTGGACCGGATCGACAAGCTGGACGAGAAGGGCCTTCGCGACGCCGTGGGTGCCGGGACCGTCGTGGACAACCTCACGTCGGCGCTCACGGCGGTGTTCGAGTCGGTCGCGGTCGCGATCGTCCCGCTCGTGATCTTCCGCGACGAGCTCCGCGCGCGGTTGCGCCGTGAGTGGCCGGCCGGGGTCCCGGTGCTGACGCAGGCCGCCGTGATGATCGGCGACTATCTCAAGGCGGAACGCGACCAGGGCAGGATCGCCGAGGACGCCGACGTCGAGACGCTCGCGGCCACGCTCATCGGCGCCGCGCATCTGCTCTTCGCCGACCGCACCGCACCCGCGCCCGAGACGGCGCAGGTGCGGAAGGTGGTGGAAACGGTTATCGGGACATGAAAAAGGCGGCGAGTCCTCAATGGACTCGCCGCCTTCTCAGTGCCTGCAGAGAATTAGGCCTGCGCGGCGGTGACGGTGTGCCGCAGAAGCAGCGAGGTGGTGACCGGGCCGACGCCGCCGGGGACCGGCGTGATCGAGCCCGCGATGCTCTCGACAGCGGCCTGGTCGACGTCGCCGACGAGCCCGCCTTCAGGTGTCGGGTTGGTGCCGACGTCGATCACCACGGCGCCGGGCTTGACGTGGTCCACGCCGACGAAGTGCGCGCGGCCGACAGCCACGACCAGGACGTCCGCGGTCTTGGTGACCGCCGCGAGGTCCTTGGTGCGGGAGTGGCAGACGGTCACCGTGGCGTTCTCGCCGAGCAGCAGCAGCGCGGCGGGCTTGCCGACGACGGTCGAGCGGCCCACGACGGCGACCTGCGCGCCGGACAAGGCGACCTGCTCGCGTTTCAGGATCTCCAGCACCGCGGCGGCGGTGGCGGGCGCGTAGGTCGAGAGGCCCGCGGCGAGACGGCCGAGGCTGACCGGGTTGGCGCCGTCGACGTCCTTGCGCGGGTCGATGTGCGCGCCGACGTCGTCGAGCGTGACGCCTTCGGGCAGCGGGGTCTGGCAGATGATGCCGTGGACCGCCGGGTCCGCGGACAGCTTGTCGAGCTCGCGAGTGACGTCCTCGCCGGTCGGCTTCTCGAGCTGGACCACGCGGCAGTCGACGCCGACCTTCTTCGCGGCACGCTCGATCGAGCGCACGTACCAGGCGGTGGCGTCGTCGTCGGTCGGCACGAGCACGGCCAGCGTCGGAGCGGTGCCCGATTCACGCAGCTTGGCGGCGGTCTCGGTGACCTCGGCGGTGATGGCGGCGGCGATCGCGCGCCCGTCGATCAAGGTCATCGGGCGAGCCTTTCGCGAACCTGGGCGATGAGGGCGTCGGCGCGCCCGGCGGCGGGGGTGTACTCGGTGAGACGGGCCTCGGTCTCCTTGCGGAGCTGCTCGTCGGACATCGACGCGAGGTTGACCTCGACGTTGACCACGCCCGACTCGAGCGCCGACTTGGCGGAGGAGGCGGCGACGGCGATGTCGGAGATGACGTTGGTGTTGGCGCCTTCGAGGATCGAGGCGGCGACGTCGATGACCTCGGCGGCGAGGGCGGCGGTGCGCAGCGGGACCTCGGCGGCGCCGACCAGCGCGGCCTGGATCGCGGCCGTGCGGGCCTGCTTCTCCTCGTCGGTGGCCTTCGGGAGCTTGTACGCGGCGACCACCGCGTCGAACGCGGCGGCGTCGTCGGCGGCGAGGCCGAGCGCGCGGCCGCGGAGGTCCTCGGCCTTGGCCAGGGCCTCGGTCATGGTGGCCTCGTGCTCGGCGTACTTCGGCTTGCCGATGGTCAGGTTGCACACCATGGAGACCAGGGCGGCACCGACCGCGGCGTTCATCGCGGCACCCGCGCCACCACCGGGCGTCGAGGCCTTCGAAGCCAGCTCGTCGAGCCACTGACCGACCGGTCGATCCTCCACGCGATTGTTCCCTTCCCGCTGGTTTTGCCGTCGCGCCGAAGCCTACCCGGGGGATCCCGGGCAGCCTGAAGGCCACCTTCGCGGCGATCAACGCCGGTGAAGGTGGCCTTCGGGCAGCGAGGGTCAGCCTCGCTGGTATTCCTCCCAAGTCACCTTCGGCGAGACGGCGGGGCCGTCGTCGGAGCCGCGGCCGGCGAGGCCGTTGTAGCCGAGGTAGTAGTCACCGGCCTGGTGCTGCGCGCCGGACGACAGGTCCGGATCGGACAGCGCGATGGCGTGGATGTGGTAGGCGAAGCCCTGCGCCGGAGTCCGGACCCAAGCCGCGAAGCCCACCTGGCGGAGCTTCTTCGCGACGTCGGTCCGCGTGGCCGAGGACATGCCCTCGACGCCGATGTCGAGCGCGCCGCCACCGTCGTGCGTACCGGCCGAAGCGCCGACGCCGCCGGGGTTGTACGAGCCCTGCGTGATGGTGAGCTGCCTGCCGAGCACCCCTTCGGCCTTCACCAGCATCGCCTTGGTCCGGGTGTTCATCGTCTTGCCGTGATAGGTGAGACGGCTACCCGCCGCGACCGTCGCGGTGACGGTGTACCGGCCGTCGCCCAGCTTCTCGAGCGATGTCTTGCCAGGCAGGCCGGAGGCGTCGATCCCGGTGTAGCCCAGCGACTTCTGGTAGCTCGAATACGCGGTGATCGTCGACGTCCCGAAATGGCCGTCGACGTACTGCTGGTCGAGCAATCCCTTGGCGGCCAGCGCCTGTTCCACCAGGAGCACGCTGTCCTTCGCGCCCGGGGTCAAGGCGCTGTCGGCCCGGCGCGGGTCGATCTGCGCGGCCTTGAGTACCGCTTCCATGCTGGCCGCGGGCAACGCGGCCGCGGTCACTTCGGCACTGGCCGGTGCGGCCACGCCGAAGGAGAGCGCGGTCGCTGTCGCGACCACGGCAACCTTGGTCAACAATTCCTGCCTCCTGAACGAACTCCGTTTGTCCGGCCAGCATGAGCAGGGCGAATACAAGGGCCATACAAACGAACTTCTCTCGCGTCCGCGTTGTCGCCCGGTCGGGTGTCGCTGCGGCGAAACCGGCGGTGACCTGGTAGGACTTCTCGTGGACGCCGAAAGGTTGAGACCCGCATGGTGCTACGTACTTCGCCACTCTCGAGGGCTCATCTCAGACTGCTCGCGGAGGCGGACCCAGCCCCGCCGGCCCGGCGCCGGGAGCTGTACGCCGGGATCGCCGACCGCCGGCTGGCCGCGATACTCGCCGCCGAAGACGTGGCGGAGGAGCACGGGCTGAGCGCGCACGTCCGGACGACCTGCTACGTCCACCGCTGCTGGGTGCATCAGTGCGTCTCCGATCCGATGCACGTCCTGATCGTCACCGGGCACCGGTGGTGCCGTCGCTGCGACCGCACTGTCGACGTCGAGGTCGACGAGACCTTCCCGGGATCGGTCGAGCTCTCCTGCGACGGCTGCGGCGTCCCGCCCGACACGGCCGCGAACCGCGAGGTGCTCCTGGCCTGCCGGACCAGTCTGAGCGCCATGCACGGTGGGGAAGCTTCGACGCTGTACGTCGTCCCGGACTGCTGACAGCACCCGTTCGCGCCACCTGAAGCCGCCGAACGGCCGTGTCCGTGGCGTCCGGAAGGCGCAGTCAGTGGTTTGGACCATCACTGTTACCGAAGCGTGATCTGGACATATCTCGCGGACCGCTACTTTGTTGTGGCGCGCAACGAATTGCTTCGCCCGTGGATTTCCAACGCCGGAGGTGTCACGACGTGGATCGGATCTTTGTGCAGCCCAAACGGCGGATAGGGGTCCGGGGCGTGCTCGCCCTCGGCCTTTCCGCACTCCTGATCGCCGCCGGTCTCGGCGGCGCCACCGCCGCGGCCGCCGACTACAGCCAGAGCGCCGCGTCCTTGAACGCGACCCAGGCGCAGTTCTCCTTCACGCCGGCGACGACGGCGCGGTACGTCGACATCCACTACACCGGTGTCCCGGGCGCGGGCCAGCAGAACGTCCGCATGACCGACAGCGGGGGCACGTGGCGGCACACCGTCGGTTCACTCGCGGCGGGAACGGTGCTCGACTACTGGTTCACCTACGAGAAGAGCGGGCCGCAGTACGACACCCCGCACTTCGGCTACACCCATGGCGGGAGTGGAACGACCGTCGCCTCGCCGACGTTCGACCCGCCAGGCGGCAGTTACCCGAGCGCCCGCTCGGTGACGCTGTCTTCCGCGACCGCGGGCGCGACCATCCGGTACACAGTGGACGGTTCCACGCCGACAGCGTCGTCCACCGTGTACACCGGGCCGATCGCGGTCTCCGCGTCCTCGACGGTCTCCGCGATCGCGCTGAAGCCGGGCTCGGTGAATTCCGCCGTGGCGTCGGCGAGCTACACGATCGGCTCGACGCAGGCGACCTGCCCGGCCCAGGCCGAGGTCCCGGACTTCGGGCCCAACGTGCGGATCTTCGACCCTGGCATGTCGGCGTCGTCGATCCAGGCGAAGCTCGACGCGGACTTCAACGCGCAGAAGGACACCCTGACCGCGCAGTTCACCGAACGCCGGTACGCGCACCTGTTCAAGCCCGGTGTGTACAGCGGGATCCACGACGACGTCGGCTACTACACCTCTGTCGCGGGTCTCGGGCAGAACCCGGGTGACGTCGTCATCAACGGTGACATCACCGTCGACGCGTTCAACGAGTCGGACAAGGGTGTGGCGCTGCAGAACTTCTGGCGCTCGACGGAGAACCTGGCCGTCGTGCCGAGCAGCGGCGCGACCCGCTGGGCCGTCGCGCAGGCCGCGCCGTTCCGCCGGATGGACATCCGCGGCGGACTGAACCTCTTCCCGGCCAGCTACGGCTTCGCCAGCGGCGGGTACACCGCCGACAGCAAGGTCTCGGGCAAGACCGCGTCGATCTCGCAGCAGCAGTGGTACACCCGCGACAGCAGCTACGGCAGCTGGGAGGGCGGCGTCTGGAACATGGTGTTCTCCGGGACGAACGGCGCTCCGGCGAACACGTTCCCGAACCCGCCGGAGACGACGCTCGGCACCACGCCGGTCTCCCGCGACGTCCCGTACCTCTACCTGGACGGCTCCGGCAAGTACCGCGTGTTCCAGCCTTCGTTGCGCACCAACGCTTCCGGGCCGAGCTGGGCCAACGGCGGCACCCAGGGCAGCTCGCTGCCGATGAGCCAGTTCTACGTCGTCAAGGCGGGGGACACGGCGTCGTCGATCAACAACGCCCTTTCCCAGGGCTGCAACCTGTTCTTCACCCCCGGCGTCCACCACCTCAACCAGACGCTGAACGTGACCAAGGCCAACACGGTCGTCCTCGGCGTCGGATACCCGACTTTGGTGCCGGACAACGGTGTCGACGCGATGAAGGTCGCCGACGTGGACGGAGTCCGGCTCAAGGGGCTGCTGTTCGACGCCGGCACCACCAACTCGCAGTCGCTGCTCACGGTCGGCCCGGCGGGCTCGACGGCGAACCACTCGGCCAACCCGACGACGCTGCAGGACGTGTTCTTCCGGATCGGCGGCCAGATCGCGGGGAAGGCGACGAACAGCCTGATCGTCAACAGCCGGGACACGATCATCGACCACATCTGGGCCTGGCGGGCCGACCACGGCAACGCGGGCACCTACGGCTGGACGGTCAACACCGGCGACACGGGCGTGGTCGTCAACGGCGACAACGTGCTGGCGACCGGACTGTTCGTCGAGCATTACCAGAAGTACCAGGTGATCTGGAACGGTCAGAACGGCAAGACGATCTTCTTCCAGAACGAGATCCCCTACGATGTCCCGAATCAGGCGGGCTGGAAGAGTCCCAACGGGCTCAACGGATACGCCGCCTACAAGGTGGGGGACAACGTGACCACGCACGAGGCGTGGGGCCTGGGCAGCTACTGCTTCTTCAACGACAACCCGGCGGTGAACCTCTATCACGCGTTCGAGGTACCGAACCGCTCCGGCGTCCGGTTCCACAACCTGGTGACGGTTTCGCTGAACTACAAGGGGACCATCACCCATGTGATCAACGACGCGGGGGCGGTGACTCCACCGGGGACGACGCCGAGCAACCTGGTGAGCTACCCGTAACGCCCGGGGGCTGAAGGGCGCTTTCCCCGCATGTCACGCGGGGAAAGCGCCCTTCAGCTATTTGCGTATAACGACTTATACCGCCGGGCGACAGGCGCCTGTTTCGCTGCGCGGTTACGCTCGGGTCCATGATCAGCAACGATGCCGCCGCGGTCGTCGGTGACCTGCGTGAACTCTTCCGCTCCGGCGTCACGAAACCGGTGGCCTGGCGGCGGAAACAGCTCCAGGGCTTGCGCGCGCTCTTGTCCGAGCAGTCGGACGTCTTCGTCAAGGCGCTCTATGCGGACCTGCGCAAGAACGCCGTCGAGGCCAAGCGCGCGGAGATCGCGCTCGTGCGCAACGAGATCGACCACACGCTGGAGAACCTCGACTCCTGGCTGACCCCGGAGCCCGCCGGCATCCCGCAACCCCTGCGGCCGGGCGACGGTCGTGTCGTACGCGAACCACTCGGGGTCGCGTTGATCATCGGGCCGTGGAACTACCCGCTGCAGCTGGTGCTCGCGCCGCTGGTCGGGGCCCTGGCGGCGGGCAACTGCGCGGTCGTGAAGCCGAGCGAGCTGTCCCCGAACACCTCGGCCGCGATCGCCGAACACCTGCCGCGGTATGTCGAAGGCGTCCGCGTCGTCGAGGGGGCGATCCCGGAGACGACGGCGCTGCTGGAGCAGAAGTTCGACACGATCTTCTACACCGGGAACGGGACGGTCGGCCGGATCGTCATGACCGCGGCGGCGAAGCATCTCACGCCGGTCACGCTCGAACTGGGCGGGAAGAGCCCGGCGATCGTCGAGCCGGGCGCGGATCTCGCCGTGACAGCGCAGCGGCTCGCCTACGGCAAGTTCGCCAACGCGGGCCAGACCTGCGTCGCGCCGGACTACGTCCTCGCGATCGGCGACACCGGCCCGAAGCTGGCGGAGCACCTGGCCGAGACCGTCGAAGGGATGTTCGGCGCGGACCCGGCCACCAGCGACTCCTACGGCCGGATCATCTCGACCCGGCACTACGACCGGCTCGCCGCCCTGCTGGACAACGGGACCGCGGTCGTCGGCGGCAAGGGTGACCGCGACGAGAAGTACATCGCCCCCACCGTCCTCACTGGCGTCTCCCCGGACGCCCCGGTGATGAAGGACGAGATCTTCGGCCCGATCCTGCCGATCATCGAGGTCCCCGACGTCGACGCCGCGCTGGCGTTCGTCAACGAACGCGACAAGCCGCTGGCGTTGTACGCCTTCACCGAATCGGACGAAACGAAGCGCAGGATCGAGACGGAGACGTCGTCCGGCGGGCTGGTCTTCGGGGCGGCGATCATCCACCTCGCGGCGCCGGAGCTCCCGTTCGGCGGGGTGGGGGAGAGCGGAATGGGCCGCTACCACGGGCGCTATTCGATCGACAACTTCAGCCACGTGAAGGCGGTGCTGGACAAACCCCTCGCCTAGCTCGCAGGCGGTGGAAACGCGAGAAGGTGCCGCTTCGGTACAGGCGGTCGTGAGTGGCGATTCAGGTTAGAGCTAACCCTGTTTAAGTTACCTACTCGTGACCTGCGGATATGGTTCTCCTGCCCTCTGGCCCAGGGTGAACAAGGGGCAGGAGAACCAGTCTTACTGACCCGGCTCGGTGCTGCGAGGCGTACCACGGCGGTGGGCCTCGGCGGTGAGGTGACAGCTAGTGGTGATGGCCATGACGAGCGCTTTATCTGCTCCGATAGCGAGCTCGGCGCCATCCTTGTCGGTGAGATTGAACTGATAGTTGCCTGGCTTGTCAGAACTGAGGGTCACAGTGGTGAAGCCATACGGTGCGGCGGACTCGGTGATGATCGTTTTTGCTTTCGCCCACTGCTCCGGCGTGAGCGCTATCGCTGAGACCCAGCTGGCTGGGTGTACTTCCTGCCCGTCATAGGGATGGATATTCGGGAAGCTTCGCGCGCAGCCGCCTACGCTGTCGCCCCGGCCGCTGTCCTTCCATGGAGGTGTTGGGAGTTCACTGGTGAGAGCGTCGCGGATTTTGCCGCGCATCTCGTTGTGCCGGGTGAGTGCTTGATCGATGTCGGGGCGTTGCAGGAGTGTCGCGAACTGCTGTTGTTGGGTGGGCATGGTGTCCTTGCCGGGGCCGGATGCGTCGGGGTCGGTGCATGCTGCTGCGGAAAGTGCGATCAGGCCGACTGTGCAGACGGCCGTGATCAGGGTGCGTGGTCGGTGGGTCACGTGTTTGAGCCTTAACCTCGGGCGGGGATTGCCAGTTCGGCGTGTCCGGATACGACGGCGGCGATGTTGTACTTGCTGGTGCTGTCGGTGCCGTCGGGCATGGTTTTGGTGTATTCGCTGTGTCCAGTTGATCCGGCGAGTGGTCGGCCGTCTGGTGTGACGGCCGCACCGGTCTGCAGCTGGTTCATTCCCGCCATGTCGCTGGGGTCGGTTCCGTAGCGGCCGCTGCTGAGTGAGCCGATGTCGGCGACGGCGTCGCCGTCGGCTTCGAGGTTGTAGGCGTGGCCTTCGGGCAGTTGCATCCGACGGATCTCGGCCTCGCCGAGCGGTTGGCCTGCCGGGGTGTCGGAGATGCCGGGTGAGCCGAAGAACACGGCGTCGTCCACACCGGTGTGGCTGTTGAGGGCGATTCCGGTAGTCAGTGAGCCGTAGGAGTGCCCGAGCGCGGTCAGGTGCGGGTCTACGGGGCGAGAGGCATTGATGCCCTGGTCGAACCTGGCGAGCTTGTCCGCACCGTCACGGGCGGCGCTGCCGTCGATGATGTCGGGAATATCGGCCGGGTTGCTCGTGGTCGGCGGTTCATATCCGAGCCACGTCACCGTGGCCACCTGACTGTTGTCGCCCTTGCTATCCAAGATGTCTTCTGCGGCATCGCGCACCTTACGCATGTCTTCGACGTAGCCGTCCAGGTTGGTGCCGACCGACGAGTTCATACCGGGCGTGAAGACTGCGACGTGTTCGGCGGTGTCGACATTGCCGTTGGCTACGGCGGCTTTGAGGCGGTCGCCGGTCAGGTCGAGCGACAGAAGCTGCCGATCGGGATTTGGCTTGCCGTCGGGTCCCTTCACCAGGCCGTCCACCTTGCCGAGGGCGGCCAACCGTTCGTCCAACTTCTCAAGCTTCTCCAGATACTTGTGAACGCTGGGCACATCCCTGTTGAGGTCGGGAGGTGCTGTCTTCATCAGTTGAGTGCGCTCGTCTTGGAGTGTCTGGCGCTCGTGTTCGAGCAAGGCGATATTTGCGCTGCTGCGTGCCCACGCCGCCACCCCGTCACGATTACCGACCATCTCGGGGTGGTCCTTGATCAGACGTAGTCGCTGGTTCTGTGACAGAGCCGCCCACCATGCGGCGTTCGCCGATGGGCTCGCGTCGACCGGTGGGGGCGCGAGAATGGACAGTGACCCCATGGCGGCGCCGGAGTTTCCGGCGGCGGCGAGCGAGGTGTTTTCGTTGTCGTTCCCCGTGGCGTCGATGGTGTGCCCAGCGAGAATGCGGTCGAGTACCGCACAGAAATCGTCATCGATATCGACGGCTTGACGGAGAACCTGTTCGACCCGATCGCGAAGCTCGGCGGCAATCGTCCGCCGTTCGGCGGCGACCGCTTCTTTCTGCTCCTCGGGGGTGTCCGGCGGCGGACCATTGTCATTGACCGCGCCGTCGTCGCCGACGGTGAAATGGTGTGTGCGGGCGAGTCCTTCGACTTCGGTCACGGCGTTCCGCACGCCGGTGATCGCGTCGCCGACGTCGCCGGAACTGCGGCGCAACGAGGCGACCTCGGCGGCGTATTCCTCCAGACCGTCGATTATCTGATTGACCTCGGCGGCGGCCGCACTGGCGGCATCGCCATGCCAGCCGTAAGGCGTGTTGATGTCGCGCAGGTCGTCGGAGCAAGCGACGACTTTGTTGTAGGCATTGTTGATCGCGGCGACCGCGTCGCGCAGCGGCGCGGGATCCCAGCGGGTGACCTCGTCCCAGGTGACCATCAGACCGCCTTCACCCCGCCGGTGGGCTGCGGCGCCGTGCTGAGGTCGCTGGCGGCGGCCGCGTCCTGGGTGCTGTAGCGGTCGGCAGCCGTGGCCATGGACGCGCCGTGCGTGTCGAGCCTGGTCTCGAATGACCGTTCACGGTCTTGCAGAGCCTGTTTCACCTCGGCCAGCTTGCCGACCGCGCGGGCACCCGGGATGCCCGCGTCACCGCCGGGCACGGTCGCCGAACAGGTCGCGCCCCGCAACCCGTCGGCGACCCTCCCAGCGGCCTTCCCCGACTGTCTGATCCCGTCGATGACCACCTGATATCCCGACATACGCCCTCCCTCGTAGTCTGCCGGTCACTCACAGACAACCTACGGGATCAGCAACCGGCCGTTCAACGGCGGCGGGTCACCGGCGGAACGTGATTTCCGCAGGTCGGGGGCGACTACCCAGGCGACATGAGTAGATCTACTCAGACTCGCCAGGTGCGCGGGAGCGCTCGGGGGCGCTGTGCGGCAGCTCTGGCCGCATCCGGCCCGCGAGGTCTTCCAACCTGGCGGCCAGGGCAGCCGTGGCCCCTGACGGAACAGTGCCGCTGTCGATCGCTGCCCGCAGCGTCGCAGCGGCCTCCGTGAGCGACCCTGCAGCCTCGGCCAGCCGCACACGCGCGGCGGCCACCGACGCAGCGTCCCGTCGCCCGTCTGTCATGAAACACCACTCTCGTCAGAAACGACATCGTCAGAACCCTGAAAATCTTCATGAATTATGGTTTGTGATTCATTGATGCCATCGTCGGCGACGACTAGAACCCGAAGCGTATAGCCAAGGACGCGTGCATACATTTGAAGCTCGCCGATATTACCGGCATACGCGGGATTGTTCTCCCATCGCCAGACGGTTGACGGGTGCACATCCAATGCGATTCCCACATAGTTCAATGACCACTTCCGGGACTTCCTAATCCTGGACAGCTGATGCTGAACCCGGACAGTCTCGTGCATTGCTTCCTTGTCTTCATTCGTATCAGCCAACATTGTGGGCACCACACGTTTTCATGCTCGGGTTCCATTCTAGTTCGTTCGCAGGTTTGCGAGTAAGAAATTTCTGCGTGACTCAATTTTGTGTTCGCGGTGCGGCGCGGCTGCATTTCCGGGCAAGACGGCGCCATCCGGCCGGTGCACGATGCCGCGTCGGCCGCCGCCAATGTCGAACAGTGCGCGCAGCTGACCAAGCCCTCACGAACGCGCGGCAGTCCTCGCAGGGACGGCCGTTCGGCACGAGCATCGGCGCCGCCAGCACCACATGACCGCACAAGGCCACATACTGGCCATGGGAATCTTCCTTGCGAGCGCGGAAGAATTCCTCGTCCGTGACCGCATGGTCCTGCCCGTCGTACTGGCTGCGATGCCAGCAGATGTACAGCCCACCATGCCGCCCCGGCCGCGCTCCGTGGATCACGGTCGCCACCCCGCATCCCACGCCCGTAGCATTCGTGCTGCTTCGGCCCAGTCGGCGGCGGTCATCTCCGCGATCGTCGTGCCGTGGTGGCGGTTTTCGAGGTCGATTTCACCAGTACGGCGATGGCCCCGATTATCAAATCCGAGATCTGTCAGGCCGCTAGGGCAAGACTTTTCGCTGCCGTGATGGGCATCCGACTTCCTGTCATCCTTGTTCTCTCCGTCGATGGCCGGAGGGTTTCCACCTTCATGCGCAGTCACATGATCAGTTTCGAGCCGGTCAAGATCCGAAACTTGCCACGGTGGCAAACACTCGAATGGGCTACACGTTTGAGTTAGACGCGCAGGCCTGACCGGTACGCCATGCCGCGAAGTTCGCGGCCGACAGCGGCCTGTTTGGTGCCCTTGGCAACCAGTTCGGCAAGGATCGAGCGCATGAACGGGTGCCGGTGAATACGGGCAGGCGAGATCTTCTCCGCCCGGCGGAGCATCAGCACGGCTTCGTCACGGCGTTTAGGGAATCTGGCGAGGGCGCGCCCGTACTCCCGATAGTAGGCCGACCGCCGCGTTGGCGTGGGTAGCGCATCCGGGTTGACCATCTCAGCGATCTTTACGGCGTCCGCGTGTTCTCCGGCTTCCAGCGCCACCGACATGCGCCACACGCCTACGTTCGATGGTCCGAAGCCGAACCACAATGCGTTGTTGCCCTCACCGACGTGAACCGCCAGATCGGCCGCATGGTCAAGCGCAGCTATGCGCTGCGTGTTGTCCTTCCGCGCAGCGGACACGAGAGAGGACGTCAGGCTAAGCATCCCGGACACCTGCATGTCCGCTGACGTCGTGGTACCGGGCGTGGCATCGGCAAGCGTGCGGGCAGCCATGTCGAAGCCTCCGGCACCGATCAGTCCGAACGCTGTCCCGAAGGCCGACACCGCCCCATACAGTGGTTCATCGAGCCGTTCGGCCGCGCGTTGCGCAAGGCTGACGGCTTGCCAAGCGAGGTCCATGCTCGCGCCGATGTCACCAAGCCACGCTTGGGTGCCTTGCACGTGTGTTGTCACCAGCAGCCGGAGAATTTCCCGCTCGTCGCGCCGGGCATCCAAGGTGGCATGGAGGTCCCTGATCAGTTGCGGCAGCAGGGCCCCGACCAGGGCGTAGTCACACTCTCTTTGTTTGGCGAGAAGGTCGGAAGCTCGGACCATCAAGGCTTCCAGAGGCATAACTTCCCCACGCGGGTCGCCCATGCTGACGGCGAGAAGCGCGAGTCGTACTTGGTTTAGGGAGTGGTCTTCCTCCAGCTCGCCCATGGTGATGGTGGCGGCCCCGGTGATCTCACTCGGCGCCACTTCGAGAGCGTTGGCGAGGGCGACAACAAGCGATCGGCGGTCAAGCGCCCGATCGCCGGATTCGAGCCGGGACAGGTACGACGGCGAAATACCAGCCAACCCGGAGATGACCGCTAGCGACTTGCCTTGAGCTTTACGAATCTCTCGTAGCCTGTTGCCGATCGGCGAGGACATTACGCATCCCTCATTCGCGGAGTCGCACGCGGAGAACTACCAGACCAGCGTACCCCCGCTTCGTTGTCAGCCCGCACTGTCACCGTCATCATCGTGCCTCCATCAACCCATGCCGGAAGACGCGAACATGCACCAAGCATTGGTGCTTTCGGGTGACCTTGGCGAGCTCGGTGTCGAAAAAGGGCCCGAAAACCGGCTTCTTGCTGCGAAAGGAGGGGACGGCGGCCGCGCTCACGGAACGTGAAACAAGTTATTCGAGAACCCGTGCCGCAAAGACTCTGCTTTCTCGGTATTGCCCAGTGAACAAGGTGTCCGGCGGATGGTGCGGCGCTTGGTCGGCGTCGTAACTGTGCCGCCTCACTCGCTGAAACGGGGCGACTGACCCGCTGGCGACGCCGCTTGAGGCGCCCGGCTGGCGGGAGCCCAACCCGGGTGACCGTGCCGCGCTTGGTGTCCAAAAAAGGCCCGAAATCCGGCCTCTTGGTTCGAAAGGGCGCGGTAAGGCATCCCGCGTCGCCAAAACGTGTCAGGCGGGTGGTTCGGCGCAGTTTCGGCGCTGTAACTCCGCTGCCCCACCCGCTGGGGCGGGGAACGGCTGATCCGCTGGTGAGGGCTTGTAGGGCGCCCAGATGGCGAGGAGCCCGACCCCGCCCCCCATTCGGGTAAAAGTTGAGAAGTTTGCCAATGCAATGTCCAAAAACAGTGTTTTTTTCGGAGTTAGGGGGTGCAAGGAGGTGATCACCGATTGGTCGTGTGAGGGGTAGAGGCAACTGGATAGCTATTCGGTCTTGCTCGTGTCCGTCGCGTGTTCGAAAGAGGTTGTTTCTCATGTCTGACAGGAAAACTACGCAGTCGCCACAAGCCGCAGTGCCGCCCGGCAGCGGTTCACGTGGTCTCGGTGGTGGCGGTGCGGATGGGTTGGCGGTTGGTTCGGCGGATGCTTCGGCGTCGGCTCGGCGTTCTATGTCCGCCGCCCCAAGCGCCGGGGACGCTGGTCGCGTGTCCCCTGGTACGGCTTGGATTCGGCGGCCCGGTGAGGGAGGCCGAGTGAAGGGGTATGAGTCATCATCCACCCGGAAAAAGGCGGGGTCCGCGGGGTCGCCGGCTGCGGCCGCGGGACGGTCGCCGGCTAGGTCGGACCGGCCTGGTGAACCCAACCCTGGGATCTGGTTCCGCCTGGTCGAGCGGGATCGTCGCCTGTTGTGGCTGCTGGCCGAACACCAGGTGCTGACCACGGGGCAGATCGCGTCACTGGAGTTTTCGTCACGGCGCCGTGCGCAAGACCGTTTGGCGCGGTTGCGGTCGTTGGGTGTGCTGTTCGCGTTCCGTGACTCGTACATGTTCGGCGGGACCAGTGAGGCCCGCTACGCGCTCGGCTATATAGGGGCGCGGACGATCGCCGCCGCGCGGGCGGTGACCCCGCCGACCGCGAAAGCCCACATGCAACGGCTGGAACGGCTCGCGTTCTTACCGACCCTCACTCATCAGCTCGGGGTGAACGGGTTTTTCTGCGGGCTGGCCGCGCACTCGAACCCCACCCGCACCGATGACGGCGGGGCGGGGAGGCTAACGCAGTGGTGGCCGGAACGCCGCTCGGCGGAGTTCTTCTGGACCAACCAGGGAACCGACGGGGGCGAGGCGCGGGTGCGGCCGGACGGCTACGGCTGCTGGGAGTCCGGCGGCCGCGCGGTGCGGTTCTTCCTCGAATACGACACCGGTACCGAGTCGCTGCGGGTGCTGGCCCGCAAGATCGCCGCCTACAGCGCGTTCTACACCGATCGGTTCGGGGTGCTGCTGTTCTCCCTGCACTCCGCGCGGCGGGAACAGGCGTTCCGGGCCGGGCTGGTGAAGTTCCTCGGTGGACACGATCCGGGCGTGGTGATCGCGACGACCGCGCGGGACCTGCCGGGCGCCGATGATCCGGCGGGAGAGGTGTGGACGTTGTGGTCCGGCCGTGACCATGGTCCGGTCACCCGGCTCACGTTGGCGAACCTGCCCGAACGGGGTCCACGGGTGAGCCACCACGCCCCGGAACTCCCGTACGGGGAAGCGGCGTTCCAGCCGGGCGACAAGGCGATCATGCCGCTACTCACCGCCGCGCCCGCACCACCGCGCGAACCGGCGTGGTGGGACTCCCCGTCCGGCCTCACTCCCCGGAGGTCCGCGTGAACAACCAAGCCACCACCGAGCAGGAAGACGGGTTGTCGGTGGCGCGGCTGGCTGAACTGGCAGCCGCGTGCGCCGTCCCGGACGGCGGGTTCACGGTCGACCCCGTCACGGGTGTCACGCCGCGTACGGGGTTCGCGGTGTCGGTGCACCCGCAGTACGAACACGTCACCGAGGCACCCGTGACCCCCGATGAGCTCGCCGCCTACCTCACCCGCCACGCACCCATCCTGCATGTGGAGGGAAGGGCGTTCGGCGGCTGGCACAACCCCGACACCGGACGCGTGTACCTCGATGTGTCCATTGTGGTGCCCACCCTGGCCGAAGCACTCGACCACGGATGCGCCGCCCGCCAACTGTCCGTCTACGACCTCGCGACCGGGGCATGCATCGACGTGCCCGCCCCTGCCAGCACCGCCGGAAAGGAGCCGCCAGCCGAACCCACGCCGCCGATACCCGCACCACGCGCCGAGAGGACACCGCCACCATGCCCACCCGGCAATCACGCCCGCACCGCCACCTCAAGACCACCCAACAAGCCACCCGCAGGAGGGAAACGTACGCCGAAGAACAAGCCCGACTCGACGCCGAAGCGGTCGACCGGTGGGCCGCGAAAGTCGCCGACCTCCCGCCGCTCACCGAAGACCGGATCACCTCACTCGCGGTGATCCTTAACCGCATCGACAAACGCCGCCACGCCGCCAACGCTGAGAGGAACGACGAAAGCCGCCGCGCGGCCTGACACACCGACGACCCGAGGACACACCCGCCCCCGTTTCCGGGGTGGTGTGGCCTCGGGTCGTTGCTCTATCAGGCCGCGTGCTGGCCGCGCGTACGGCGCTTGGGCTTGTGCGGGTCGATCCGCACCCGCTTGGGGTCGAACTGCCGTTTCCCGTTCTTGGCGGCAGGGTCGAGATACAGAGTGTCGCCGCTGAGTGCGTCGGTGAGCATCGCGCGGCGTTCATCGAACTCGGCCGCGTCCCACTGCGCCGCCGCGTCCTCACTGCTCATCGCCTCGGTAGGACCGTCCGGGTTCCCGCCGGTCAGTTCGTCCCGCTCCGCTTCCAACCGCGCGTGTGTGGCCATCAGCGGTTCATTGGCCGCATCGTAAGCGTCCTCGGTCATCTTCCCCGCGCCGAGTTTCGCCGCGATCGACTTCAACAAGCGCTCACACTCACCAAGTTCGGTGTGGATCTCGGCCAATCGTTCCGAGACACGCGCACGCGCGGCCCGGATCGCTGCCGCGTGCTTGGTGTCCGACAACCGCGAAATCACCAGCCCGCGCAATTCACGATCCACCCGCCGCATATCGGCGCCGACCTTGCCGCACCCGCCCGAACTCTTCGAGCACCCGTACTGCCGTCGCCGCTCACCGTCTGGGTAGTTCCCCGAATGCGGGCGCCCGCTCACACCTCGCCCGCACAGCGGGCACCGCAAGATCCCCGACCCTACGTATACCCCGCTCGGATGCTGACCCTGCGTCCGTCCCGCACACAACGCGCGCAGCTTCGTGAACTTCTCCGGCTTCACGATCGGCTCACCCGGCATCGTGCCCACCACCACGCCGTCATGCTCGATCAGACCAGCGTTAATCGGCCTGAGCAGTACCTCCCCGACCTGGCGCGGCAGCCACCTCTTACCCGTGATCGTGAGCAGTCCCGCCGCGTTCCACTCATCCGCGATCGTGGATTGGAACACCCCCGCCAACACGGCGTCCGTGGCGTCACGCAACGCCTCGCGTTCCCGTCCCACCAACTCCGCCGGAACCGGCTTACGGATGTCCTTCCCGTCCTCGTCCAACCACTGTTCACGCGGCACGGTCCGATCCAGACCAGGAAACCCGAACCGACGCCCCTGGTGATGCGGAATACCGCGCTTGCGCAGCACCTCGAACCGCCGCGAGATCCGCTGAGACGCCTCATCGGAGTTGCGCTGATTGTGCGCGACCTCCTGCCGTAGCTGGTACCGGTCGTTGTAGTCGGTGAGGTCATAGCGGCCGTGTGAGGACGCCACCGTGTACGAGTCATAGCCCGTGCCCTCGATCAGCTTGAACAGGTCTTCAAGATCCTGTGACTGCCGCCAACCACGGTCGGTGTTCCACAACACCACCCCATCCGACGCCCGCGCCGCGACCCGCTTCATGATCCGTTCCCAGCCCGGACGATGCACCTTCGGGTTCCAGGCCGACAGCTTCGGGTCCGAGATCTCCTCACCCAGCACGCCGCCCAACCGGTCGATCACATCCCGGTTGTCGGCGTGCTGGGTCTCGCACTTCTCCAGCTTCCCCGCCTGATTCCGCGACAGGCGCGCATACGAGTCCAACACCGGCTGACGCCCGCCCTGACCTGCACTAACCTGATGACTGAATCCCATGTGATCCACAGTAGGTACATAAGACAGGTTCAGCTAGAACCCGAAGCGCCACTCACGACCCGCGAGGCCGACGCTGAGCCGGAGGCGGCGGGACCGTCTTTGCCAGGACGATGTCCGCCAGCCGGATCGTGGTGAGACCGCGTTTGGTCTCCACCGTGCATTCCGCGTCGTCACGGGAGCGCAGGTAGCCGAGCGCGTCGGTGAAGCCGCCCTCGATCCGGTACCGCACGACGACCCGCGTGCCGACAGGGACGTCCGGGAGGGTCACCGGTTCAGGTGCGCGGTGAGCTCGTCGTCGCTCGGTTCGACCAGGTGGGTGCCGTCCGGCCAGACGATGGTCGGGATCCGCCGCTCACCGTTCTGAAGCGCTCGCACGGTCTCCTCGGCGCCGGTGTCCGCTTCGACGTCGAGGTAGGCGTACTCGACGCCCTTCGCGTCCAGCAAGGCACGGCTGCGTTTGACGTCGGGGCACCAGCCGGCGCCGTACACGGTGAGGTCGCTCATGGATCACAGCATGCCAGGTCGCGGTCCGGCGGCGTGTTCGGCGAGGGCCGAACGGTCGGCCAGCCCGGTCTTGGCGAGCAGGCTCGCGACGTGCTTCTCGACCGTCCTGGGGGAGATGTGCAGCCGGGCGCCGATGTCCTTGTTGCCCATGCGTTCGGCGAGCAGCACCAGCACCTCGTACTCGCGCACGGTGACCCCGGCGGCGCGCAGGGCACCGGGGACCCGGTCGACACCGGCGCGGCGCTGCCGGACGGGCGCGCCGAGCTTGCGGAGCAGACTCCGGCACGCGGCGGCGACCGCCTGAAGGTCCCTGCCGTGGAAGTACTCCTCGGCCTCTTTGAGCCAGCCAGCCGGGTCGCCCCAGCCGTCGGCGGCGGCCGGTTCGGCGATCAGCCGGAGCCCGAGGTGCCGGGCCAGCGGATACGGCGCCGACGTCGCCAGCGCGGCGGCCACCGCTTGTCCGGCCTCCGCCGTCTCGCCTCGCCTGCCGTGCTCGACGGCGTGCGCGAATTCGACGAACTGCCGGTTCCACCGCATCCCGCTCACGGCGGAGCCGGGCTCGGGGCAGGCGGCCCCGCCGAGCGTGTCGAGGAGCGTCCTGAGTCCGTGCTGGCCGGCGAGGTGGAACCGGCTCGGCCGCCGGTCTTCCAGCGTGATCACCTGATCGAGTTCGCGGCGGGCGCGGTCGGCGTCTTCTTCGAGCAGGGAGCAGAAGACCCGTGCCAGTCCGATGCTCAGCACCATCTCCTGCGCCTTCTCGCCACCGCTCTCCCGGAAGTCCCCGAGCGCCTGTTCCATCGCCGGGCGGTCCGCCCGGTGCCCGGCCGACATCGCCCTGGTCATATGCGCGTACTGCAGCAACGCGGTCAGCCGGAGCCTGCCGAGCACGGCGAGGTTCTCCTCCAGCAACGCGTGCGCGGTCTCGAACTCGCAGCGCAGGATCGCGTGCATGGTGCGCACGGAGTCGACAGCGCAGTGCAACGTGATCGACCCGGTCCGCTGGGCGTCCGCGCGGGCGAGCAGCAGCGTCTGTTCGTCACCGTTCATCAGCACGCGATGCCCGCCGAGCCGCACCAGCGCCTGGGTGCGGAGGTGGTGCAGGTGGTTGTCCTCGGCGGTCCGCCGCGCGAGCTGCATGTAGCGCTCCGACTCGCTGAGGTCCCTCGACAGCGCGAGCATGCCGAGCACCTGAAGCGCCTGGCACACGACGAACGGCTGTTCGGTCTCCTCGGCCACTTTCCACGCCTGACGCGCGAGCTGTTCCGCAGTGCCGGTCCGGCCGGGGACGTCGAGCCAGAGATTCGCTTCGACGGCGTCGAGCGCGGCCTGCTGGGCGGGCGAGATCGCCGAACCCAGGGGAGCGCGGGCGCGTTCGATCTGGCCGAGGCATTCGTCGTGCCGCCCGGCGATGTAGGCGGCCCAGGCCAGCTGGGTGTGCAGTTTGGCGGCCCGTTCGAGGGTCCCGATCTCGCCGAAGCCGTCGGAGAGTTCGACGGCGCGGTCGAACTGCCCGGTCTGCCCGAGCGCGTACAGCAGGGTCTCCAGTACCTCGGCCCGATCACCCGCGTCCGCTCCGGCGAGCAGGTCGACGGCTTTGGTGAGCATCGTGACCGCCGAGTCCGCGGCACCGGCGTCGAGGGCGCGGCGCCCGGTCTCCGCGAACATGCGGCCCGCCTCCCGCTCGTCGAGCGCGGTCAACCGAAGCGACGCGACGAGTGCACACAGATCGCCCGGCAGTCCCGGGTACAGCTTCTCGACGGCGTCGGCGGCTTGGCGGGCGAGTGTCGCTTTCCGCGCCGGTGCTTGGCGCGCCAGCAACGCTTCCGCGGTCAGCGGATGCCGGAAGGCGTACCAGCCGGGCGTCGTCTCGTCGGTGGTCACCAGGTTCGCCGAGACCGCGGCGCTCAGGTGGTTGTGCAGGGTCCGGTCGTTCGTTCCGGTCACCGTCTGCACCACCGACAGCGGGAAGCGGCGGCCGATGATCGCGGCCACCGACAGCAGCTCACCCGCCTGCTCGCCGAGCTGCTCCATCCGGACGCCGATACTGGTGACCAGCGCGGCGGGTACCCGGGCGCGGAGTTCGCCGATCACCCGCCAGCCGTCCCGGCCCTCGACCAGCAGGCCGTCGTTCACCATGCCGTGGAGCAGTTCTTCGACGATGAACGGCAGGCCGGCGCTGTTGCGCCACAACAGTTCCGCGGCGGGCGCGGGCAGATGTCCCGGCTCGGTCTCCAGGCAGGCGGCGGCGAGGGCGCGGGTATCGGAGAGGCCGAGTCTGTCGAGTTCGAGGACGGCGCAGCTCATCCGCTGGGCACCGGAGGTCGCGAGGCGGAGGGCGTCGGAAGGCTCGTTGCGGAGTGTGCCGACGAACAGCGTCTGCGCCGCGGCCAGGTTGTCGACGAGGTATTCGAGGATGAACAGCGTCTCGGCGTCGGCGTCCTGGAGGTCGTCGAGGACCAGGAGCGCGCCGCGGTCGCGGCTGGTGACGGCCAGCAGCCGGAACACCGCTTCGGCGAGCACCATGAGCGAGCCCGATTCGCGTGGCCGGTCGCCTTGGCTCCAGTCGGGGATGAGCTGGGCCAGCACGGGGATGAAAGGGTCGAGTTCGGCGACCTCGGGCGGTCCGCCGCCGCGGAAGTACGACAACAGTGCCTGGGTCAGCGGCCGGAACGGGACCAGCGGGCCGATCGAACTGGCCCGGCCCTGCAGGACCGGGATGTCCGCGGTCACGGCTCGTGAAGCGGCTTCGATCGCGAGCCGTGACTTGCCGATGCCCCCTTCGCCCACGAGAAAGATCGCGCCGCCGCGACCCGCGATGGCGCGATCAAGGGCTCCGGAGAGCTCGTCCAGTTCGGCGTCGCGGCCGATCACCCGCGACGAACGGATTCCCACCGCCGTGACTATAGCGAGCGGAATCCCCTGTCACCGGGAAGAGCCGATCACGAAGGCGGGCGGCGCGTGCCCGCCTCCGTGGGCCTGTCTCAGATCCAGCCGCCGGTGAAGACGCTGACGACGGACGGCGATCCGGGGTCGCCGGACAGGGTGGCGAGCGGGTTGGCGCTCAGCCGCGGCTTGCTGCCCGCCAGCGCGTGGTTGCGCGAGCCGACCTCGAGGGCGCGCGGCAGGTTCACGGCGCCGAGGGCGTCTTCGGTGGCGGGCAGATCTCTTTCGTACATTCGGTTCTTCTCCTCATACTCGGTTTACCGGCGGAATGACGGTGGCCGCGGGATGCGGCCGGTCGGGGCGGAGCAGGAGCGCGGACGGGACCCGGTCGCCGAAGCCCAGCCGCAGCAGGCCGTAGCCGATGCCCGCCAGGCCGCTCAGCAGCCCGGGCGCGGGGACCGCACCGGGAGTCCCGCAGCGGGCACCGCGCTGGTCGATGGCGGCGAGCAGATGACCGGTCCGGCGACGCACCGCGCCGGCGGCGCCAGTGTGCCCGTTCTCCGCCAGCACGCACAACACTTCCAAGACTCCGGACTCGCCGTGACACAGGCTGAGATCCTTCAAGGGCGCACCGTCGGACAACCGTTTGATCGTCCTGTCGAGCTGGAGGGCGTGGGCGGGATCGGGCAGATGGGCGGCCTGGCCGAGGGCGTCGCCCGCGAGGCCCTCGCACCAGCCGCCGGTACTTTCCGCCCGATAGTCCGCCTTTCCGGGCGGTTCTTCGCCGGTCCGGTCGTGTGCCCGCAGGACCCAGTCGATCCCGGCGGAACCGCGCGCGAAGCCCGTCCCTTGTGGACGTTCGCGGTCGAGCAGCTGCCCGGCGTAGCGGTCCGCCTTCGCCAGCGCCGCCTCCAGTCCGGTTTGGACATAGACCGAACGCATCGAGGCGACGCCGCCCGCCAGCCCCGTCGTGAACCCGGACGGTGTCGCGGGGGTGGCGTCGGGCATCAGGTCGACCGCCTGCTCGATCAGGTCGCCCGCGGGCAGGCCGACCAGCGTGCTGAGCCGGGCGATCGTGTACGCGACGCCGCCGAGCCCGAGAAGCCCGCCGCAACCGGCGGTGGCGGCCAGCTCGCGGTCGGCCCGAAGGGTGGCGAAGAGGCCGGGGAGCGGGCTGATCGCGTACGCGGCCAAATCGCGATAGCGCGCGATTCCGGTCAGCTCGGCGAGCTGGGCGAGGAACAGGGCGACACCGCAGTAGCCCTCGCCGAGTCCCGCGCCCATCGGCAGCACGGTCCAGTAGCGGTCGTCGACGAGCTCGATCCCGAGCCAGTTGGAGCGGCGCTCGTCGGAGAAGGCGTTGGCGACGATGTGATCGGCGATCCCGCACGCGGTGACCAGCAGCCGCTCCGCGTCGGGCGCCTGGTTCGGCACGGCGGTCTCCGCGGTCTCGACGCCGCTGTGCTGCCCGGTGGACGCCGTGCTGATGGCGAGGGTGGCCGAGATCAGCCACTCCTGGTCGCGCTGGTCGAGCGGATCCATGTCGGCGACCTTCGCCAGCACGGTGTCCAGCGAAGGCCGGTCGACCACGCCTTCGACACCCTCGCCGCGTGAATCCAGCAGCGACGTCGAGCCGGGGTTCGAGGTGAACATCGGCACGTCGCCCGCCCACAGGTCGGCCCGTTCGTGCGGTACGAGCCGCAGCAGCTTGTCCTCGCCCGCGGAGTCCTCTTCGAGCAGATCGAACGCGCGGTCGCGATCGGCGGCGTCGCGCAGGAGGTCGGGGTGGGTGGTCTCGTCGAGCAGGCGGAAATAGAAGTTGGTCGGCCGGATGAGCACCCGGATGGGGTCGTCGGCGCAGCGCCGGAGTTGCTCGGCGAGTTCGTCCCGCGCGGTGGAGATCGCGTCGTAACCGTGCCGGAATCCGGCCAGAAGCGCGGCGCTGTGCTCGGCGGGGGTGACGTCGCGGCCGTCGAGGCGGGGGAGGTTGTTCCCGCCCGCGAGTTCGCCGGGCACCCGGACCAGCCGCATCCTGTCGGTGCCGGGATCGGCCCAGTCGACCCGGTCGGTGGGCAGTTTGCCGCCGCGGCCGGCGAGTCCGGAGATGTCGACGGCGCCGTGCTCCCCGGCGAAGAGCTGGGGGAGCAGCAGTGTGCGCTGGACCGAGCGCGCCAGCATCGCCGCCGCGGGGTCACCCTCCGGCGGGTCGGGCGGCGACGGCTGGAACAGCGTCTCGATGTCGATCAGCACCGGCTGGTCGCCGCAGGCGATGATGTTCTCGTAGTGGACGTCGGTGGCGTCGAGCGCGTGCAGGAGCGCCAGGAGGATGCCCTGGCGACGGTAGAAGCGGTCGACGTCGGCGATATCGGCGCACGGCCGGTGCTCGACGAACCGGAGCCAGCCGTACCCGGCGCGCGGCAGTGCGTCGGCGGTCCGCAGTTCGAGGCCGGGCAGCCGCTTGTTCAGCAGGCCGACGACGTCGGTGAACCGCTCGTGCAGGATCAGCGGGCGGGGTTTGTAGATCACCTTGGCGCCGCTGGAGAAGCGGAGCAGCTTGACCGACCGTCCTCGTGCGTGCGAGTCGCCGATGCCGACCGCCACCTCGACGAGCGTGCCGAGTTCGCCGTCCACGACCGAGCCGGGCAGTGCGGCGGCGTCGGCGGAGAACCGGGCCAGCATTTCGGCGTGGGCCTCAGCGGCGTGCAGACAGGCTTGGGCGAGGATCCGGGCCAGGACCGGGTACTCGCTGAACAGCCGGACGAGCCCGGCCGGAGTGGCTTGGCGGCGCGCGAAGTCGGAAAAGCGCTCTTCGGACGTCTCGCCTTCGAGAGTCCCGGCCTTGCGGGCGCGGTGGAGTTCGAGGACCAGCGTGCGGACCGAGAGTTTGAGCAGATGCTGGTCCAGCTGAGCCGCGAAACCTTGACGGAGAGCTTCGGCGTCGGCATCGGCGAGGTCGTCGGGGACCGCCGTACGGGAGGCGGCGTCGACCAACGACCTGAAGACCCCGGCGAACTCGACACGCCAGTCACCGACTGGGGGGCGCTCCGGCAGAAGCGTGGTGACAGCGTGTTCGGCGAAGTCCGCCCATACGGGCTTGTCCGCCTTCGGTTCGCGCGGGGTCCGGCCGTGCACCCACCACTCCGGCGGCAGGGACGTCGCCGATGTCTGGGGCGTCACGGCGGTAATGCTTCCAGTTCGGCCGGACCCGCACATGGGGGCGACACCCCCACATTCAGCGCACGCACGAAGATGCCCGGAGAGTGACGACGGGGGAGGGCCGCACCGGAATATGGGGTCCCGGTACCCATGCGCGGGGACCGGTCCCGGGGTGACCATGGTCAGGTGGCGCGGAACTCGCGGTGATCGCAGAGGGATCACCGCGGTGTCGGGCGCGGGCCGGTTTCTGGGGGTCCGGCCCGCGCCGCGATCCGCCGCGGATATCGGGATGACGGGCGCCGCCGGTGGGCGGGGACAGGGGTGCGGTGACCGGACGGCTGATCCACACCGGACAGGTGGTGCTGGACCTGGTCATGCGGGTTCCGGAGCTGCCGGTGCCCGGCGGCGACGTCATGGCGTCCTCGATGGACTTCCTGCCGGGCGGCGGGTTCAACGTGATGGCGGCGGCCGCCAGGGCGGGCGCGGACGTCCTCTACGCCGGCCTGCACGGCGCTGGCGGCTTCGCCGACGTCGCCCGGGCGGCGATGGCCGCCGAGGGCATCACGCTCGCGCACGCGCCGCTTGCCGGGGGAGGCACCGGGATCGTGGTGGCGCTGGTGCAGGACGACGGTGCGCGCACGTTCGTCACCGGACCCGGCGCCGAAGGCCGGATGCCACCCGGCCTGCTCGACGCCATCACGCCGACGGACCAGGACGTCGTGTACGTCACCGGGTACAGCCTGCTGCACGAGACGAACGCGAAAGCGCTCCTCGAATGGCTGCCGCGTACGGGCGAGGCCACCGTGCTGTTCGATCCTGGACCGCTCGCCGGGAAGATCCCCGCCGCCGTGCTCGCCGGCGTGCTGGCGCACGTGGACATCATGAGCTGCAGCGCCGGGGAAGCGACGACCCTGGCGGACGGGCACGTCGAGGTGCTCATCGTCCGGGAGGGTCCCGCCGGATGCCGGGTCGTCTCCGGGGGCCGCAGCGTCACCGTGCCCGGTTTCTCAGTGGCCACCGTGGACACCAACGGTGCGGGAGACGCGCACTGCGGGGTACTCGCCGCCGAACTGATGGCTGGGACCGGACTGCTCGAAGCCGCGCGCCGGGCGAACGCCGCCGCCGCGATCGCGGTGACCAGACACGGTCCGGCCACGTCGCCCGCCAGGGCCGAACTGGACGCCTTTCTCGGGTGAGACCGCATCACCCGAGTCGTCGCTCCTCAGTCGGGGGCGGCAAGGTTTCGACTTGGTGATGCAGTCGCGTGAGTACCGATCTTTTGCAGGGCTTGCCGTGCCGTAAGACCCCACCCGCCCGTGCATAGGGGTGGAGGAGGTCCCGGTTCCAGGCACCGAACCGGTCGATCGGTTCTTCCAGCTGGGCCCAGTCGCGCTTGATGACGACGGTGTCACCCGGCTCCAGCCGCAGGGGGAGGATCTTGTCGACGTCGATGCTGAATCCACTGAACCGCTTGGCTCGGTGGCTTCCCAGCCGGAAGCCCGCTTCGTCGACGGTCGTGCCGAGCCGTCCGCGGTTCGTGACGGCGACGTAGACGGCGATGGTGACCGGGGCCGTGCCGAGGGTGCGGACCGAAAACCCGCAGACCACGTGGACACGGGCGCCGGACTTGGCCCAGGAGAGCACCTGCCAGCCCAAGGACGACATGGACACGATCAGCGCCAGCCAGGCGACCACAGTGGTCATCGGTAGATGAGATCAGCTCTCCTCCCCTGCTTCAAGGTGGCCTGTGGGCTGGGACATCATCCGGAGCCGTCGCGTGGTTCCTCGGGCATGATCGACTCATGCGCGTCCTGTCGGAGAGTCAGCTCGGTTCCGTTCTGGCGGGCGTTCCCGCGTCGCAGCCGCGGGTGGTGGTGAGCGGGAACTTCGCCACGCCGATGCGCGCCCTGAAGGTGCTGGACACGGCGCTGGCTGAGTACCGGTTGTTCGCGTTGAACGCGCAGGCCGGAATGCCGGACCGCCCTGGCGTGCTGCTGGAAACGCCGTTCGTGGGTGCGGGGATGCGCGGGCGCGCGGGGTTGCGCTACTTCCCGTCCCGGCTGTCGCTGGTGCCGCAGTTGCTCAAGCACTCGCTGCCGCCGGACGTCGTCCTGCTGCACACCTCGGTTCCGGTGGACGGCGTGGTGTCACTGGGCACGGAGGTGAACATCCTGCCTGCGGCCGTCGAGGCGGTGCGGGCCCGCGGGGGCCTGGTCGTCGCGCAGCTCAACCCCGAGATGCCGTTCACCTACGGCGACGGCATGGTGCCTGTCGACGAGATCGACTACGCGATCGAGGCGACGGAGCCACTCCTGTCGCCGGTCCCTCGGCCGGTGGGGGACACGGCGCGGACCATCGGCGAGCGGGTGGCCGGGTTGGTCGCGGACGGCGCGACCCTGCAACTGGGCATCGGCGGGATCCCGGACGCGACCCTGGCGGCGGTGACCGGACGGCGTGGACTCGCGATCTGGTCGGAGATGTTCAGCGACGGCGTGCTCGCGCTCGATCGCGCCGGCGCCCTCGATCCGGCGGAACCGGTGACGGCGTCGTTCGTGTTCGGCAGTGCCGAGCTGTACCGCTGGCTCGACCGCAATCCGCGGATTCGCCTGCTGCGCACGGAAAAGACGAACGACCCGGCCGTGATCGCCCGGCAGCGCGGGCTCGTCTCGGTGAACAGCGCGCTTGAGGTGGACCTGTTCGCGCAGGCCAACGCGAGCCGGGTACGAGGAGCGATCTACTCGGGATTCGGCGGTCAGACCGACTTCGTGGTCGGGGCGCTGCACTCACCCGGTGGCCGGGCGATCATCGCGCTGCCGTCCTGGCATCCGAAGGCCGACGTTTCGACGGTCGTGCCCCGGCTCGCCGGGCCGGTGACGTCGTTCCAGCACAGTTTCCTGGTCAGTGAGCACGGTGTCGCGACCATCTGGGGCAACGACACGAACGAGCAAGCACGGCAAATCGTCGGCCACGTCGCGCATCCGGCGGCCCGGGAAGAACTCGTGACGCGGGGCAAGGAGCTGGGGTTCGCGCTTTAGCGGCGAATTCGGCCCCGAAATACCGGAACCCGGTAAAGGAACACGGTCGTGTCCCTTTACCGGGTCGCAAACACGGAGGGACCGACCCGCGCCAACAGACCGGCCCCCGTCAAACCCTGTGCCTAGAGCGTCAGACCAGCCAGCCGAGCACGTGAGCCAGGTGCGCGAGCAGACCCGAGATCAGGTCGTGGCCGTGGTGCACGTGCTGGGTGAACATCTGCATTGAGGGGCTCCTTGTTCGGATTTCGTGTTCGGTTGTTGCTCTCGCGAGGAGCGATCGAAGATTTTCACCGGGTTGGCAGCCTGTCAAAAAACGATTTCCCGGGCAGGCGCCGAGTCGTGAATCTTCCCACGATAAACACGTAAGGCTTTCGTGTTTTCCGCGAGGGGTGGGTTCACTGAGCGGTGACACTGTGGGTAGCGAGCCGGGGTGAGCCGATGTGGACGTCAAGCCTCCACTACGGCAAGTGGGCGGGGGAGTGACACGAAACGGTGATCCATCTGCCACGAATGGTGATTCGGCGAGAATCACCGATACGGGTGACAAGGGCGGGGGCTGGAGCGGTCCGCTCACCAAGGGAGCGGGTTCTCGCCGAGTGTCCGGACGCCGTTCGCCGAGGATCGTTTCACCGCATCGAAACCCTCGGTGAGCATGTCTCGCTCGTAAGCGCCGACGACTTCCACGATCGGGCTGCCCGCGGCTGCCTCGGCCAGCGCCGTGGAAAGTGCCGCCGCGTCGCCCAACGCCATGTTCGCCCCGGCACCCGCCGCCGGGCTCATCGCGTGGACGGCGTCACCGAGCAGGGTGACGTTGGAACTCGCCCATGGCGAGACGGGGACGCTGCTGCGGACCGTGCTCGGATAGAGGGTCGAGGCGTCCCAACCGCTGACGACGCGGCGCAGCAGAGGATGCCAACCGGCGATCTGATCGAGTACGACTTCGCGCAGTCGCCCGCCGGATGCCGCGAGCAGGTCGTGGTCGGTCAGGCCCAGCGACTCGCGGCGCCGCCCGAACATGACCGCGAGACTGTCCGCTTCGGTTCCAGGGCCAAACCAGGGGTGAGCCGGGCCGTGGCCGCGTCCGGTCGCTCCCGGTACGATCCCGGGGAAACGCTGTCCCGGTCCGGTGATCGTGGTGAAGACACTGAACATCGCGGCCGGTAGCTCGCCGCGCAGTCGCGGTGTCAGGGGAACTCGGCCGTAGATCAAACGCGCGCCGGAGTCGGCCACCCGGGCGTGAGGAGGCCGCTGCCGCCGGATCGCCGACCCGATCCCGTCCGCGGCGACCAGCACCGTGCCGTGCGCGGTGCCGCCGTCTTCGAAGAAGGCCGTGACACCGTCCCTGGTGGCCTCGTAGCCGACGCACCGCCACTCCCACCTCCCTGCCGCGGCGCGGCGGGGAACCAATCAGCGGGGCCAAAGCCCTTGAGAGCCGCCGGTCCTCGAACGGCGATGGCGATGCCCGGAAGGGCCTACCTCAGCCGCCGATCCGCGATGAGGGGTGGATGGGTGCGCCGGATTCGTAGAGTTCCAGGGGGAGCGCGCTGACCGTGTGGGTCTTGGGGTCGAGGTAGCGGCAGGAAATGCCGGGTACGTGGATCCACTTGCCGGCGATCGACGATCCGGACGGCCGTCGCCGGGGGGAGCCGAATTCGAAGCGCACGTGCTCGGGCATGTCGCAGGCCTCGTATTCGGTGCTGTTCTGGTGTCGTAGCACCGTTTCGACCCGGTCGCGGACGATCGGCCCGGCGGCGAGTTCCGCGGTGTAGGAGATGGTGCCCTGTTCGGTGCGGCCGTCAGTCAGTCCGTTGCCCTGGAACTTGATGTCGCGCAGGACGTAGTCGTAACCTTCATCGAGGTAGGTGACCTTGCAGGTCACCGAGGTGGTGCGGCCGGGGTTGATGGCGGGGCAGGACGAGCGCGCCGCGGGGTCGACGTGGTTGGCGAAGTCGGTCACTTTCTGCAGTGCTTCCCAGGCGATCCGCTCTCGCAGGGGGGCGGAGTCCGCGGGTTTGGGCGGCAAACCGCTCAGATCCGGCTTGGGGTAGTCCGTCGGGATCGTGCCGCGGCGCAGCGACGAAAGGTCGACCGTCGGCGTCGTGCTCGTGGGTGCCGCGGTCGCCGGGGACGACGGTGGAGTACTGGGCGGGGGAGCGGCGGGGCTGCCGCATCCGGCGGCGAACAGGAGCAGTGCTGCTCCCGCCGAGAATCGGGCACCTGTCGTGCGTGTCGGCCGTGGCAGGTCGGCGGTGGCTTTCAAGCCAGCACGAATCACGCCGGTCATCTCCGATCCAAGCAATTCGACGACCAGATCGCCCGGCCGGTTCGGGAATGAAACTAGCACGGGAAACAGTCGTCGCGGCAGCGTGAAAAATACCGTCTCCGGGTGGTGCTCTCCGCGTCGCTCGACGCCTGAGTCGGCAGCGGGTTCGGCGAGGAGAAATTCGATCAGGTCGCCGGTTCCGTTGTCAGGGAACGACTTTCTGATCATCGCGGGCAGGCGGGTAGTTCGTTTCCCCAAGCGCGCCAGCGTGCGCCGGTGTTGTCGGTGGCTTTCAGGATTTCGTCCGGGTGTGGATCGTCCGGCCAGATTTGGATCAGGTGTTGTTCGACCGGGTCGCCGGGTCCGCGGTCTTCGCCGGCGTCGCGGTCGCGTACTGAATCCCGGACGCGGAAGTTGTTGTCCGGGGACGGTGGCAGGGTGATGGGGATGTCGTTGTCGACTTCGGATCCGCAGACCGCGATCCGGCGGGTGGGCCAGGTGACGGATACGTCGGCTACGTCGTCCCAGGAGGTGAGGTCTGGCTCTGGTGCGCTGTCCCAAATCTCGGTGGTGACGGTGATGTCGCCGAGGTGGACGCCGCAAGTGACCGCGACGAATCCGGTTGCCACCGCGAGAAGTCCCGTGGCGTCGGGGGTGGGGAGGGCGCCGACGATGTAGAGGGGGCTGTGTGGGTCGGCGCGGTCTCCGAGGGAGAAGCCGTTGTCTTCGATGAAGATCGTGCCCGTGGAGTGGTGGAGCATCGCGGGAGGCATCGGTCTCCGGTCCGGTTTACGGGAACACGCCCGAGCGGAATCGTACCCATACGGCACGGCGAGAAACCTCGGCGCCGTGACAGACGGTCTGCCGCGTCGATCGCCACGGGTAGCTTGGTCGCATGGGGAAATCGCCGTACCAGGATCTGGTCGACGCAGGTGGTCTCAAGGCCGTGCTCCAGGCAGCCTGCCCTGACTGTGACATCGAGATGGCGGACGCTCGGGGCGCCTTCGGCGGCTTCGTGGCCACGGTAAGCAAAAGCGACCGCGCCGTGTACGTCAACCGCTCCGTGACAAGCGCTTGTTCCACATGCGGCACAAACTGCGGTCGACGTACCTGAGCCGGCTGACCACGACCGATCTGGCGGAGGTCACCGGATCTGCCGCGACCTGGCTCGGCCGGCGACGGACGGTTCACGGTCGTCGCCGACCGGTGTGTGGAACCCGAGGTCACGTACGACGCCGCAGAGGCGGTCCGGGTGTGTCTGGCCGAGATGGACCGCCTCGGCGTGTCGTCGCCCGACGCGCTTGGCGCCGGACAGTCTTCCAGTGCGTCAGCAGAAGACTTCGGTTAGCAGCTTGAGGAACGCCGGGTTGGCGTTGCCCTCGGTCGGTGCGCTCGTGACCGAGAGCTCCAGCCGTTTCTCGGTGTCCGGCGTCGTCAGCAGATGCGAGGAGTAGCCGGGGATGCCGCCGCCGTGGCCCCACACTTTGGTGCCGCACGGCAAGGTCTGCACCTGCAGGCCGAGGCCGTACTCGGGGCTGACCGCGGTGGTCTTGCTGATCTCCTGCTGCTGCGCGGGCTTGAGCAGCTTGCCGCTGGCCAGTGCCACACCGAACGTGTCCAGGTCGCGGGTCGTGGAGATGATCTCGCCGGCGGCCCACGCGACCGACGGGTTGATGCGGGTGATGTCGTTCGGCTTGCCCGCCACGGTCACGTAGCCGTGCGCGTGCGGGCCCCTGATGTCGACGTTGTCGCCGGGAACCTCGGTGCCGTCGAGGTGCAACGGCTTCAGGATCCGGTGCTCGACAGCCTTCTCGTACGGCCTGCCGGTCAGCTTCTCCACCAGCAGACCCGCGACCACGTAGTTGGTGTTGGAGTAGCTCCACCGGGTGCCGGGGTCGAAGTCGAGCGGCTTGTCGGTGGAGATCTTGAGCATCTCCTGAGGTGTCCAGTGCTTGTAGCGGATCTGCTCGAACTTGTCCGGGTCGAGCGGCAACGCGTTGGTGTAGTTGTAGAGCCCGCTGGTGTGCTGCATGACCTGGCGCACCGTGACGCGGCCGTCGATCAGACCGGGCAGGTAGCGGACGACCGGCGCGTCCAAGTCGAGCTTGCCTTCGCCGGAGAGTTGCAGCAGGACCGTCGACACGAACGTCTTGGTGATGCTGCCGATGCGGAACCGGCCGTTCTCCGGGACCGGGCGGTTCGAATCCAGTTCCGCCTTGCCGGAGCGTGCGGTGAACCGTTGGTGGCCATCGGTCACCCTGGCTTGCACACCGAGCGATCCGCCGCTCGTGGTGATCTGATCCAGCGCCTCCTGCACGACCTTGCGGTCAGCGCTGGTTTCCGCGAGCGCGGTGCCGGTGGTGGCGATGAGTCCGGCCGCGGTGAGCGCGGCCACGAGTCGAATCCTCAGCAAAGGCCGCGAGAATCTTCTTCGCATGATAAGAAAATCTCCCCTCAAAGCCCGAAATTTCTCCCCAGGCGGCGGTTTGCCGCCAGTTCAGCCGACGCTGGTGTCCGCTGATCGCCACCCACGTTACCGGAAAATCACCACCACCCGAGTAGGGCGGAAAACGTTGAATCGAATGATCCATTCAGCGCGTCCTTTTCCATCATCTGCGGTGTCGAACGGTGGAAACCGTCCACCGCGCCGATGCCTCAGGGCCGCAACCGGCGGACGAACACGGGCCCGCCGTAGTGAGTGCGTTCCGTACCCTGAAAGCCGTAGCGGCGCCAGAAACCCTCGGCGCCGCCCGCGACCGGTGCGACGCTGGTCTCCGCTGATTCCCGGTCATCGGCGCGGAGTTCGTCCGCCAGCAGCTCGACGGCTTGGCTGCCGACGTCGCGGCCCTGGTGATCCGCGTCGACCATGAACCGGAGCAGGTGCGGCGTCCCGGTCTCGACTTCGACGAGCAAGACACCGACAGGCAGATCGTCAAGATGGATGGCCCGCAGGAGCGCGTCCGGTTCGTAATTGCCCTCGGCGACGGTGAAGGCCGCCGGTGCGACGAGATGGCGTTGACCTTCGGACAGACGCAGCTCGCACACCGCGCGGACGTTCTCGCGGGACAGCTGCCGCAGCGAAACGGTCGGCGCGATCCTGACCATGCTCGCCGCCACAAGCCTCGGACAGCCATGGCGTCCCCGTCGCGGCGTGCTCGGCTGGGGCAGCGCTTCCGGAGTCCTCGCCGCCCTGTACCCGGCCGTCACCGTCCTGCTCGCCGCCCGCTTACTCGGAGAGCGGATCGGCTCCGTACAACGAACGGGCATCGGTATCCGCACCCTCGCGGTGGCCACTCCGGCTCTCGGCTGAGTCACGACACCATTCACGACAGGAGACCTCGAATGAACAAGACCGAGCCGCGGGCCGCGGAACGAATCACGAACGGAGGAGCCCCGTGCTGACACAGGTTGCCGAGGGTGTGCTGGTCCATCAGAGCGAATTACTCCAGAACAACACGGTCGTCGCGCAGGGCGAGGGTGGCGTGCTGCTCATCGATCCCGGGCTGACAAACGGCGAAATGGCTTGCTTGGCGAACGACCTCCGCAAGCTGGGCCAGCCGGTCACGGCGGGCTTCTCGACGCACCCTGACTGGGATCACGTGCTCTGGCACACCGAACTCGGCGAAGCGCCCCGCTACGGTACGGCCCGCTGCGCGGCGCGTATGCGGGACCTGCGGTCGAACCCGGACTGGAAGTCCCGGGCCGCGGAGGGATTGCCGCCGGAAATCGCCGGGGAGGTTCCGCTGGACCTGTTCGGCCTCATCACCGGTCTGCCCCCGGAAACCGCGCGGATCCCTTGGGACGGCCCTGAAGTCAGCCTCATCGAGCATCCGGCTCATTCCCCGGGCCATGCGGCGCTGGTGATCGAGGGACGCGGGGTTCTCGTCGCCGGCGACATGCTTTCCGATGTCTTCATTCCGATGCTCGACGACCTGAACGGCACCAACGACCCGATCGAGGAGTACCTCGTCGGACTGCGACTGCTCGAAGAAGTGGCGGACGACGTCGACGTCGTCGTCCCGGGTCACGGATCCGTCGGCCGGGGTGATCAGGTGAGCGCAAGGATCGAAGTGGACCGCGCGTACGTGCATGCCCTGCGTGACGGGGATGATTTCGACGACCCGCGGATCGGCTCGTCGGCCAAGCCTGGCTGGGAATGGGTGAGCGACATCCACGCCGGGCAAAGCCGCCGCTTCGCCAAGGGAAGCGAGCGCGACGGGACGCCGGGCTAGCGACCTTTCGGGCACGGCGCCGATCTCCGTCGGCGCTCAGGTTGCGCAGTGCTGTTCCGGTGTCTTCATGGCTTGGGACAGCCAACGCATCGCCGGTGTGAGGCTGTCCGGTGCTGCCCAGCCGTTGATCACGGCGAGTAGCTCGAAGTACCGGTCTCGGCGGGTGTCGGCGACGGTGTCCAGCCAGGCCAGAAGGTCGCCGGGCTTGTGCCGTGAGGTGAGGGCGGCCACGACGTGACCGGCCTCCGGCGAGTTCGGGTCGAGACCGGAGTCGAGGGCCGGGGTGACAGTGTCGCGGATGTCCGCGACCGGGTTGCGATGCAGGCCGGCGTCGGCGCGGCGGCTGTCGTGCTGCTCGGCGATGCGTCGCATGAGGGCGCGAAAGTCCAGGTCCTTGGACAGCTCGGCCAGTTCCACCCAGGCTTCGACCTGTTCGACTTCGGGATTGTCGGGTAGTTCGGGGGTCATCGAGCGGGCGATCCCGATGAATTCGGGATGATCGAGCCCGCGGAAGGTGGTCGCGAGGAAGTCGCCGATCAGGTGGCGGCGTTCGTCCTGGGTCAGCTTGGCCAGTTGGTGCACGAAGGTCATCTCCTCGGGGGTGGATCCGCGCTTGGTCACCGCTGTCAGCACCGCATGACGCAGGCGTAGCAGGCGGATCTGAACTTCCAGCGCCTGGATGTGCGCCGCTGCGACGTCGGACAGGGCGGCTTCGCTGTCGACGACCTTCCTGATCGTGGTCAGGTCGAGTCCGAGTTCGCGCAGGGTGCGGACGAACTCCAGGCGCGTGAGCGCTTCGGCGCCGTAGCGGCGGTGACCGGACACGGTGCGGCCGGACGGCGCCACGATGCCGCGGTCTGAGTAGAAGCGGATGGCCTTCACCGTCAGCCCGGTCCGCCGGGACAGCTCGCCGATCGAGTACCGGAGGTCGTCATCCATACCCGCCACCCTCGCACCTCCCCTCGGGGGAGATACAAGCGCGACTTGGCCGAGCTTCACCGTCGGTCAGCGATACTCGCGACATGGGGTACGACGCGTATGGGGCTGTGGTCGAGTGGGAGCCTTTGCTCTCCCTGACCCGCGAGCCGCATTGGGATCATGTGTGGCTGTGGGACGAGACCGGAGAGCCGATGGCGCCGTTCCTGTCCGTGGAAACCATGCCCGGCACCAAAGGCCACTGGAACAGTCTCTGGTACTACGGCGACTGCTTGCGCCCACGGCTCACCCTCGAGACTCGCGCACTCACCGACAGCGTGCTCGGTACGTTGACCACCGGCTACACCTTCACCGAGGAGTGGGAACAGGAGCGCCGCGACGACCTGACATCGGACGCGGGTCCGCACGCTCAGCCGACGCCGGGTGACTGGCGCGACCTGGGGACCTACACACTGCGCCCCGCCGGTGTGCGCGAGGTACTCGAGGCGGCTCACCGGCTGCCCTGGGGCCTTCTGGCCCGTATCGGTGAGGTCTGCGACGCGATACCGCAGGAGCAGCGCGAACCACCGTCCGGCGCGGTGCTCTGGTTCCACGACTTCCGCCACTTCACTCTCTCGCACGTCGCGCTGCTCGAGGAGGCCGCGGCCGGTGGCCACGGAGTCGTCACGATAGGCGGTTGGTGACCGAGGATGGGGACAAGGCTGGGCGAGTACGAGGACGCGCTTTCGACGGCGGAGGCGATCGAGCGCGCCATCCGCGAACAGGTCGCCGGTGTGACTCCTAAATGGACGGACCTCGGCATCCCGGTGATCGACCGGAGCGCGTATGCGATCTTCTCGCTCGCCATCGCGGCCGTGCGGGACGAGGGCGCGTCCGAGCTGGCGGAAACGCTGTACCGGCGCTGGGGATACCGGTACGGCGGGCATGACTACCGAGTCGGCCGGCTCGCACCGGACGAGGGATACGGCCGGAAGCTCGCCGTGCGTGCGTGGCGGAACACGCTCTGGATCGCCTTCTCGGTCTCCCCGATCCACTTGCTGAGCAGATCCGCGAGGGTCACGTGGATGAAGGACGCGCCGAGATCGCCGGCGATCGCCCTGGCGATGAACGTCTTGCCGCACCCGGGCGGGCCGTACATCAGCAGCGATCCGCCCGGCTTCTGCCCGAACGCCGCCGTCAGCTCGGGATTGCGCAGCGGAGCGAGGAACGCGGTGTCCAGGTGCTGCTTGACCTCGGCGAGACCCGCGACCTCGGCCAGCGTCACCGCCGGGCGCTCGGTGTCCCACAGTGTCGCCGAACCCGCGGCACCGCCGTACTGGCGGTCCTCGTCGGCAGGGGACGCCACGGTCCCGGCGGGCGGGTTCGAGGTTCGCAACCGTGCGGCCATCAGCCTGGCGCGCAGCAGGCGGATCCGCGCCGGACTGCCACCGTGGGCCTCGAACGCCGTAAGTTCGGCGGCGGCCCGGTCCGGGTTCTGCTCCAGCGACAGCGTGATGAAGTCCTCGCGCAGCGCCGGATTGCCCGGGTCGGCCTCCACATCGCGCGCGATCACCTCGATGAAGGCTCCGCTTTGATCGGCACCGCTCACCGCGCGGCCTCGGCGATCCAGCCCTTGAGCAGACCCAGGTTCGGTAGCGGGATGTGGTGGCCGATCCGAGGATGGTCCAGCGTCACACCGACGACGCCGGACCCGCCGAACGCGGCGAGGTAGTCGATCGCGGCAGGCATCGGCACGCCGAACAGCGGCACCGCGTCACCCTCCGGGACGGCCAGGCCGAGGGCGCGGGCGGCTTCGTTCGCCCGTCCGGCACTGCTGTAGAGGCAGATCATCGGCCCCTGCGCGGAGGCCACCGCGTAGGGGCGGGGACGGTCGGCCGGGCCGCGCGCGATGAAGAACCAGTGCTCCAAGCGGGTCGCGTGCCGCCACAGCGCGATCTGCGCCGTCGTGTCTCCCGCGGGCGCTGCTTCGACCGCCTCGTCGAGGCGGTCGAGTTCGGCGACCAGTTCGGGGCTGTTGTCTCCCGGCATTCGGTTCTCTCTCGCGTCTGAGCTCAGCTGTCGGCGGCTTCTCCTCACCTCGACCAGGTCGACGCCACCTTGGCGGCTGGGCCCGCACTCCAAAAGGGCCGAAGAGACCACGCCGCCCCGGCGGATATCGATCTTTCGGATATGGCAGGCAGGGAAGGCGGCTGTTGTTAGGGTCCGCGCCATGCGGATGTGGTGCTGTGGCCTGGTCGTGGGCGTGCGTGTGCTGCTCGGCGCGTGCGCCGGGGGTGGGTCGAGGGGTGGCCAGGTCGTGCCCGCGACGACCACGGAGGTCTCGAAGACGGTGGCGACGAGCCCTCCGCAGACGCCGACCGCGTCACCGCCGGAGACCCCGGTGACCACCACGGCCCAGCTGACCCCGGAGACGACGCGGACCACGGCTCATCGCTCCACGACGACCGCGAAGCGCCCGACGACCCCGCGTCGCACTCCCACCCGGAGACGCTGACGGCGGCGCAGCGGACCGTGGAGATCCGGAGGCCGAGCGGTGACACCCGGTGACGGAGTTCGGGCGGGGCGTAACGCGTCGAGTGCTGGTCAGGGCGCCCGGAGCGTGGCTGACAGACTGCGGGGATGATCGTCGGATACGTCCTCGCGCTGCTGGCGGCGCTGGCCTCGGGTAGCGGCTCGGTGCTGGAGTCGATCGGCGTCCGCCGCGCGGGCGCTTTCGGCGGCAGCGCGCTGGATCTGGTGCACGTGCGGCGCCAGTGGATCTACTTCTTGGGCATCGGCGTCGACCTGGTCGGCTTCGCCTGCGCCGCGGCCGCGTTGCATCGGCTGCCGCTGTTCCTGGTCCAGTCGGTGCTGGCGTTCAGCATCGGCGTGACGGCCACGATCTCCGCGTTCCTGGGCACTCGCCTGACGGCGCCGGGCTGGGCCGCGCTCGGCGTCGGGGCGATCGGTCTGATCCTGCTGGGACTGTCGGCGCAGCCTGGGCCTGCCAAGGCGCTCCCGTCGGCCTGGCGCTGGGTCCTGCCCGCGATGGCGGTGGTCGTGGGGGCGATCGCCTGGTACTTCAGGCGCTTCGACCGCCCCTGGGCCGCGCAGGTGCTCGGCTTCGCCACGGGAGTCGGTTTCAGCGTGGTCGGCGTCTCGGCGCGCACCCTGGAGCTCCCGTCATCGGGCTGGGCCGTGCTGGTGGAACCGGCCGTATGGGCGATGGTCCTCAACGGCTTGGCCGCGGCGGTCGCGTTCGCCCTGGCGCTGCAGAAGGGTGGCGCGACGGCGGTCAACGCGATCATGTTCACCACGAACACGGCGTTGTCTTCGGTCATCGGCCTGCTCTTCCTCGACGACCGCGTCCGCGACGGCTTCACCGCTTTCACGGTCGCGGGCCTGATCCTGGCCATGTCCGGCGCGATCGTCACCGCCCACTACGCCACCCAGGTCAAGGAACCCGTCCGTGCGGCCCAAATGGCCTCGTGAGTCTTTGTCGAGCCGTTCGTGCCGAGTGAGCTACCGGCCACATCGGGGAACGCCGGGGAGTGGGTCTTCCCACGACGTGCATCACGCGGTGGTGCCGGGTCTGCGGGCTTCACCAATGGTAGGAATGCCTGGTGACCGAACCGAATCTGATCGAAGCCGCCGCCGAAGAGGCAGTCACCCTCACCAGTGAACTGATCCGCATCGACACCACCAACACCGGTGACCCCGACACGCTGGTCGGTGAACGCGTTGCCGCCGAGTACGTCGCCGAGAAGCTCACCGACGCGGGCTACGAGATCACCTATGTCGAGTCCGGTGGCAAGAACCGTCACAACGTGATCGTCCGGCTGGCGGGTGCCGACCCGTCGCGGGGCGCGCTCCTGATCCACGGTCACCTCGACGCCGTCCCCGCCGACGCCTCGGAGTGGTCGGTGCACCCGTTCTCCGGCGCGATCCAGGACGACTACGTCTGGGGCCGCGGCGCCGTCGACATGAAAGACATGTGTGGCATGGCGCTCGCGCTGGCCCGCCACTACAAGATCAATAACATCGTCCCGCCGCGTGACCTCGTCTTCGCGTTCCTCGCCGACGAAGAGGCTGGCGGCAAGTACGGCGCGCAGTGGCTGGTGGAGAACCGGCCCGAGCTGTTCGAGGGTGTCACCGAGGCGATCAGCGAGGTCGGCGGTTTCTCGATCACGCTGAAGGACAACGTCCGCGCGTACCTCATCGAGACGGCCGAAAAGGGCATCCGCTGGATGAAGCTGCGGGTGCGCGGCACCGCCGGCCACGGCTCGATGATCCACCGCGACAACGCCGTCACCAAGCTGTCGGAGGCCGTCGCCCGGCTCGGCAACCACCGCTTCCCGCTGGTCATGACCGACTCCGTCCGCGAGTTCCTGGACGGCGTCACCGAGATCACCGGGTGGGATTTCCCCGAGGACGACATCGAGGGTTCGGTCGCCAAGCTCGGCAACATCTCCCGGATGATCGGCGCGACCCTGCGCGACACGGCGAACCCGACGATGCTCACCGCGGGCTACAAGTCGAACGTCATCCCCTCGGTCGCGGAGGCTTCGGTCGACTGCCGGATCCTTCCCGGCCGTCTCGAGGCGTTCAACGCCGAGCTGGAGGAGATCCTCGGCCCGGACATCGAGAAGGAGTGGATGGAGCTGCCGCCGGTCGAGACGACCTTCGACGGCGCCCTCGTCGACGCGATGACCAACGCGGTCCTCGCCGAAGACCCGGGCGCCCGCACGCTCCCGTACATGCTCTCCGGTGGCACGGACGCGAAGTCGTTCCAGTCGCTCGGGATCCGGAACTTCGGCTTCGCGCCGTTGCAGCTGCCCGCGGACCTCGATTTCTCGGCGTTGTTCCACGGCGTCGACGAGCGCGTCCCGGTCGACGCGCTGAAGTTCGGTGTGCGGGTGCTCGACCGCTTCCTTCGCTCGTCCTGATGCCCGGTCTGCTGGCGGCCGACGGGACACCCCTGCACTTCGAGCGCTGGGGTGATCCGTCGGCGCCGGTGACCGTGGTGCTCCTCCACGGCTACGCCCTCGACAGGCGGAGCTGGCGGGCCATCGCGCCGGTGCTGGCCGAGGCCGCGGAGGAGCCGATCGCGGTGCTGGCCTACGACCAGCGCGGGCACGGCGAATCCGGTGAGGTCCGGGCCGCCTCGGCGACCATGGGGCATCTCGCCGACGACCTGGCCGAGGTGCTGGGCACGGTGATTCCCGACGGCAGGGTCGTCCTGGTCGGCCACGACATGGGCGGGCTCGCGATCCTGTCGCTCGCCCAGCGCCATCCGGACGTCTTCGCGGCCAGGGTGGCGGGGATCGGGCTGCTCGCCATGTCGGCGGGCGGTGTCACGCCGGACGCGATCTGGCCGAACGCGCTCGGGAAGCTCGGCCGCGACCTGGAAATGGTGTTCGGGACGAAGCTGATCGGGCTGGTGCGGGAGCATACGAGCAAGGCGGTGACCGCCGGGTTGCGGTGGTGGCTCTTCGGGGACGACCCGGTGCCCGGCGACGTCGAACTGGCGGTGCGGATGATCCGCGGCAACTGGCCGCAGACGGTGTCCGCGTTCCGTCCGGCACTCGACGCCTACACGCGGGAATCGGCGTTGTCGCAGGTCGGTGCGGTGCCGGTGACCGCGATAGTGGGGGAGCGCGACAAGCTCGTGCCCGCGGCGGACGTCGAGGAACTGGCGGGTGCGGTGGAGAACGGGACGTCCGTGGTGCTGCCCGGCGTCGGGCACGTCGTCCCGCTGGAGGCGGCTCCGCAGGTGGTGCCCCGGCTCCTCGCCCTGGCGAACCTGGCTCGCCGACAAGACTGACTTTCTTGACAATTTCTGTTTTCGGTGGCACCTTTTTGCCATGTTCTCCGTAGCGGTGATCGAGGACGCGGAAGCGGCCGAAGTGTCGCTGGACCCGGTCCGGGCCAGGTTGCTCGCCGAACTCGCCGAGCCGGCGTCGGCCACGATGCTGGCGGCGCGGATCGATCTGCCGAGACAGAAGGTGAACTACCACCTGCGCGCGCTGGAGAAGCACGGGCTGGTCGAGCTCGTCGAGGAGCGGCGCAAGGGCAACGTCACCGAGCGCATGATGCGCGCGACGGCGGCGTCGTACGTCATTTCACCGACGGCGCTTTCGGCCGTGCAGCCCGATCCGGCCCAGTCGCCGGATCGCCTGTCCGCGCGCTGGCTGCTCGCGGTGGCGGGCAGGCTGGTGCGCGACGTCGGCGTGCTGATCACCGGCTCCACCAAGGCGCGCAAACGGGTCGCGACCTTCGCGATCGACGGCGAGGTGCGGTTCTCCTCCGCCGCGGACAGGGCCGCGTTCGCCGAGGAACTCACCGTCGCGATCACGAACCTGGTGGGCAAGTACCACGACGAAGACGCCGAACAGGGCCGCGACCACCGGATCGTCGTCGCCGTCCACCCGAGCGTCGGAACCGGGACCGAGGAGAGCTGAATGGGACACGAATACGAGATCGCCGATCGCGTCGAGGTCGACGCGACGCCGGAACAGGTTTGGGACGCCATCGCGACCGGCCCGGGGATCACGTCCTGGTTCATGGGGCGCAACGAGGTCGACGGCGGCGTCGGTGGCACCGTGAAGACCGCGTTCGCCGCCTACGAACCCTCGTCCGAGATCACCGCCTGGGACCCGCTGGAGCGGCTCGTCTACGGCACGGAACCCGGGCCGGACGGGCGATTCGTCGCCTACGAGTTCCTCATCGAGGGTCGTTCCGGCGGCAGCACCGTGCTGCGGACCGTGACGAGTGGTTTCCTGCCCGGCGACGACTGGGAAGACGAGTTCGAGGCGATGACCGCCGGCGGAGAGCTGTTCCTCCGCACCCTGGTCGAGTACCTCAACGGCTTCGCGGGCCGGAAGGCGGTGCCGGTGACGGCCTTCGGGCCGATGATCGAGGACTGGGACCGCGCGTGGCTGACGCTGGGCCGGGAACTGGGGTTGGCCGGGCGGCCGGGAGTGGGGGACAGGGTGCGCCTGTCCACCAGCGCGGTGTCCACTGTGGACGGCGAGGTCTACTTCGCGAACGCGCACACGGTCGGGATCCGGACCCCGGACGCGCTTCTGAGGTTCGTCCGCGGGTTCGCCGGGCCGATGGTCGCGATGCATCACCTGTTCGGCGAAGTCGACTCCGCGAAACAGGACGAACTCTGGTCCGGCTGGCTCGGCCGGGTGTTCAGACGATGATGCCGGGCAGGGGAGTGGCGGTGCGCTTGCGGCGCAACCACACTCTCCTGGTCCCGTCGGAGTAGAGCCGGACGGTCGAGAGCTCCCAGCCGGCGAACTCGGCATGGATCGACAGCTGCGTCGCCGCCGCCCGCCGGGAAACACCGGGAGGCAACTGCAGCCGCCGGTACTCCCAATCCCCTTCGACCACCGCCTCGTCCACAACTGTCATGGCGTGATCACCTGGATCCCTTCTCCGATGGCCGAGCCGACGACCACGCGGCCGCTCTGCTCGTCGACGGTGACCGAATCTGGCTGCCGCACGGTGGGGAACCGGTGCTTCTCGATCGGCTCCCCGCCGCGGACGTCGAAGCCGACGACCTCGTTGCGTTCGGTGAGGGTGACCCAGGCCAGGCCACGGGTGCGGTCGTAGGCGATGCCGTACGCCCCGCCGGGGACGGGGTAGCGCTGGCGCAGCAGCAGCGGCGTGGTGGAGAACGCCAGGAGCGCGCCCGCGCGCGCGTCGGTGACGAAGACACGTCCGAGGTCGTCGGTGACCGCGTTGGCGGCGCCGTCACCGGCTCGCAGGCCCTCGCCGATCTTGCCTTCGGCGAGGTCGACGGCGAACAAGGCGGTGCGCAGCTTGTCGAGCACGACCACGCCGTCACCGGTGTTCAGCACGTCGTCGGCGCTGTAGATCTGGCCCGTGATGGTCTTCGGGCCCGCGTTCTTCGACAGCACCTCGACGACCTTGCGGTCCCGGACCGAGACCAGCGTCGCGTCGCCGTCGGCGAGACCGGCCGACGGCTGCCCGGCGACCGGGACCGTCTCCAGTGCGCCACCGGGCAGGGCGACCTTCGCCAGCAGACTCTTGCCGGGAACGCTGGCGAGCACCTGGGAACCCGAGACCGTGAGCCGCTCGGCCGGACCGGGCAGGGCCACGGTCGCCTTCGGCGTGTCGAGGCTGGCGAGATCGTAGATGCGCAGGGAAGGCGGCTCCGAGACGGCGACGACGAGCGTCTTGCTCACCTCGTCGGTGGCCAGCGCCTTCACCCCGGGGACGGCGAACACCGAACCGGCGGGCTTGACCGTCGCCGCGGGGGAGACGGCCGCCGTCACCGCGACGGGGTTCTGCACTATCTGGAGCGAGTCGTTCGGGGTGTCGTCCGTACCGCAGGACGAAAGCACCAGGGCACCGGCGAGCGGGATCGCGATCCGGGAAACGGCGGACAGCCGACCCACCTTGGTGCCTCCACCTGCTACTCGTCGAACGGACTTGTCCAGCATCCCCCAGGAACCCCACCGCGTCACGTCTGTGTCACCCAACAGTCACCTAATCCAGTAATCGAGACGGCTCAGAGGCCGCGTTCCGGGTACCCGACCTCGATCGCGCTGACGTCGTCGAGCGCCGAGCGGATGGCGGGCGGGAGCGTGATCTCCTCGGCCGTGAGCGAACCGGTCAGCTGACCGGTGTCACGGGCCCCGACCACGGGCGCGACCACTCCGGGCCGGTCGCGGACCCAGGCCAGCGCGACGGCCAGCGGCGAGGTCCCGAGGCCGTCGGCGGCCGTCGCGACCGCCTGCACGATGCGGGCCGCGCGGTCGGTCCGGTGATGTTCGACATAGCCCGCGAAAACACTCGAGGCGCCGCGCGAATCGGCGGGCGTCCCGGTCCGGTACTTGCCGGTGAGTACACCCCGGCCGAGCGGCGCCCACGGCAGGAGCCCGATGCCGTGATGCTCCGCGGCGGGCACGACCTCGCGGTCGACCCCGCGCTCCAGCAGCGAGTATTCGACCTGCGTCGAGACCAGCGGGGCGACGGCGGAACTGCGGGCCGCGGCGGTCGCCAGCTGCCAGCCGGAGTAGTTGGAGACGCCGACGTAGCGGGCCTTCCCGCTGGTCACGGCGTAGTCGAGGGCGGCGAGGGTCTCGTGGACCGGCACGGTGGTGTCCCAGGCGTGCAGCTGCCAGAGATCGATGTGGTCGGTGCCGAGCCGGCGCAGCGACCCTTCGAGCGCGCTCAGCAGGGCACCGCGGGAGGCCCCGCCGCCGAACGGGCCGTCGGTGCGGCGGGCGACGGCCTTCGTGGCGAGCACGATGTCGTCGCGGGGGACGAGGTCGCCGAGCAGCGCGCCGAGGACGCGTTCGCTCTCGCCCTCGCCGTAGATGTCGGCGGTGTCGACCAGGGTGCCCCCGGCGTCGACGAACGCGACCAGCTGGCTGGCCGCCTCCTCCGAGTCGGTGTCGCCACCCCACGTCATGGTCCCGAGGGCCATCCGCGAGACCCGCAGTCCCGACCGGCCGAGCTGTCGCTTTTCCACGACGGGCGAGCCTAGCCGGAAGGCAAGTGCGGGACGCGGAGCAGGTCAGCGTGTCGTGATCGAGTACCACCGTGCGGGTCATCGGCTGTCAACACCCTGAACGGAGGCGTGCCGCCCCGATCGATACATTCACGCCGTGCGACTCGGACTGAACTTGGGCTATTGGGGCGCGGGAAACGACGCGGCCAACCTGGCATTGGCGAAGAAGGCGGACGAACTGGACTACGCGGTCGTCTGGGCCGCGGAGGCGTATGGCTCGGACGCGCCGACGGTGCTGTCGTGGGTGGCGGCGCAGACCTCACGGATCGACGTGGGCAGCGCGGTGCTGCAGATCCCGGCGCGGACCCCGGCGATGACCGCGATGACCGCCGCGACCCTGGACACGCTCTCGGGCGGCCGGTTCCGCCTCGGACTCGGTGTTTCCGGCCCGCAGGTCTCCGAAGGCTGGCACGGCGTGAAGTTCGCTTCGCCGCTCGGCCGGACCCGCGAATACGTCGAGATCGTCCGCAAGGCGCTGAGCCGCCAGCGGGTCAAGTACGAAGGCGACCACTTCCAGCTGCCCCTGCCCGGCGGGCCCGGCAAGGCACTGACCCTGACCGTGCACCCCGTGCGCGAAGAGATCCCCGTGTACCTGGCCGCCATCGGCCCGAAGAACCTCGAACTGACCGGCGAGCTCGCGAACGGCTGGCTGCCGGTGTTCTTCTCGCCCGAGCACGCCGGTGACCAGCTGAAGCTGATCCAGGCGGGAGCGGACAAGGCCGGGCGGTCCCTCGACGGCTTCGACGTCGTCCCCACCGTCCCGCTCGTGGTCGGTGACGACTGGAAGGCCTGCGCCGACGCGGTCCGCGGCTACGCGGCGCTGTACCTCGGCGGGATGGGCAGCCGGGAGAAGAACTTCTACAACCAGCTCGCCTGCCGGATGGGCTTCGCGAGCGAAGCGGCCGACGTCCAGCAGAAGTACCTGGGCAGGGACTACGAGGGCGCCATGGCGGCCGTCCCGCTCAAATTCATCGACGCGACGTCACTGCTGGGACCCAAGGAACGGATCGCCGAACGGATGCAGGCCTTCGCCGGGGCGGGCGTCACGACGCTGACCGTCGCGCCCTCCATGCCGGACCCCGAGAGCTCCGCACACGCTCTCGAGGTCGCCGCCGAAGCGATCGAACTGGCCGGTGTCGCCTGATGGGATGGTTCGAAGCACTGGTCCTCGGGCTCGTCCAGGGCCTCACGGAGTTCCTGCCGATCTCCTCCAGCGCGCACCTGCGGATCACCGCCGCGCTCGCCGGCTGGGACGACCCGGGCGCCGCGTTCACCGCGGTCACCCAGATCGGCACCGAGCTCGCGGTCATCCTGTACTTCTCGACCAAGATCGGGCAGATCCTCCGCGCGTGGTTCTTCTCGATCTACAAGAAGGAGTGGCGGCAGGACCCCGACGCCCGGCTGGGCTGGCTGATCATCGTCGGCTCGATGCCGATCGTGGTGCTGGGCCTGCTGCTGCAGGACGCCATCGACCAGACCTTCCGTGACCTGCGGATCACCGCGACCACGCTCATCGTGTTCGGCCTGATCCTCCTGGTGGCCGACCGCATCGGGAAGCAGCAGCGCACGCTCGACCACCTGACCGTGCCGCACGGCCTCGGCTTCGGGTTCGCGCAGGCGCTGGCGCTGATCCCTGGCGTCTCCCGCTCCGGTGGTACGACCAGCGCCGGACTGCTCCTCGGCTACACCCGCGCCGAGGCGGCGGAGTACTCGTTCCTGCTGGCCCTGCCGGCGGTGTTCGGATCGGGTCTGTACAAGCTGACCGACATCGGCAAGGACGGCGCCCCGGCCCAGTGGGGGCCGACGATCCTGGCGACGCTGGTCGCGTTCGGCGTCGGCTACGCGGTCATCGCCTGGCTGATGTCCTACATCAAGACCAAGAGCTTCGTGCCGTTCGTGATCTACCGGCTCGTGCTCGGTGTCCTGCTGTTCGTGCTGATCTTCGCCGGCGTCCTGGACCCCGGCGCGGGCCCGCACCTGTAAACCCTCGCATTTAGTCCTCTGGACGCGGTCCTTGCGTGTGCAAGTACCGCGTCCAGAGGACGAAACGCGTGAGCAGGCAAAGCGCCGGCACGTAGGGTGGGCCACGTGAGTACTGTGATCCTTCTGCGCCACGGCAAGTCCACGGCGAACGGTTCGGGCATCCTGGCCGGGCGCACGCCCAAGGTCGGCCTGGACGACACCGGCCGGGCACAGGCTGCCGCACTCGTCGAGCGCTTGGCGCCGGTCCCTCTTGCCGAGCTGGTGGTCTCGCCGATGCTCCGCTGCCGCCAGACGGTCGCGAAACTGGCCGAGGCACGCGGTCTGGACAAGGTCAAAGAGCCCGGTTTGTCCGAAGTGGACTACGGCGAATGGACCGGCCGCGCGCTCAAGGATCTGTTCGAGGAACCCCTGTGGCGGGTCGTGCAGGCGCATCCCTCGGCCGCGGTCTTCCCCGGCGGCGAAGGGCTCGCCGAGATGCAGGCCCGGTCGGTCGCGGCCGTCCGCGCGCACGATGCCCGGATCACCGCGAAGCACGGTGAGAACGCGGTCTGGCTTCTGTGCAGCCACGGCGACGTGATCAAGTCGATCCTCGCCGACGCGCTCGGCCAGCACCTCGACGCGTTCCAGCGGATCGTGGTCGATCCGGCGTCGGTTTCGGTCGTCCGCTACACCGAGACTCGTCCGTTCGTGTTGCGCGTCAACGACAACGGTGGCGACCTGGCCGGTATCTCCCCATCCGAACCCAAGGCCAAAGCCAAGCGTGGCAAGGGAAAACAGAGCTCCGACGCGGTGGTGGGCGGTACCACCGGAGCGTGACCATCGCCGACGGTGGCATCACCGCCACGGACGGCATCCACCGGCCCCTCACTGCCCGTAAGGTGGCCAGAACAGCAGATTCGACGACCCGGGAGCAACACCGATGATTTCGCAGGACAACCCGTTCGCCGCGCCGAGTGAGCTGCCCTACGCCCTTCCGCCGTTCGACCGGATCTCCGACGAGCACTTCCTGCCCGCCTTCGAAGCGGGCCTGGCCGAGCACGCCACCGAAATCGAGGAGATCGCCGGTTCGGCCGAGCCGCCGACCTTCGAGAACACCATCGCCGCGCTCGAGAGGTCCGGCAGGCTGCTGTCCCGCGTCTCCAGCGTGTTCTTCAACCTCGCCGGATCGAACGCGAACGACGAGATCCAGCGCGTGCAGGCCGAAATGGCCCCGCGACTGGCCGCGCACGCCGACGCCGTCAACCTGAACCCGGCGCTGTTCGCCCGGATCAACAGCCTGTTCGAGCGCAAGGACGAACTCGGCCTCGACGCCGAGTCGCTTCGCCTGCTGGAGCGGCACCACACCGACGTCCGCCGCGCCGGCGCCGGGCTTCCCGAAGCCGACCAGAAGCGCCTGCGCGAGCTGAACGAACAGCTGTCGACCCTGTCGACCCGCTTCCAGCAGAACCTGCTGAAGGACACCAACGAACTCGCCGTGGTCGTCGACGACGTCGCGGAACTCGCGGGACTGAGCCAGGACGAGATCGCCACGGCCGCCGAGACCGCGGGGGAGCAGGGCAAGTACGTCCTCAAACTGACCCTGCCGACAGCGCAGGCCTCGTTGGCCGCGTTGGAGGACCGCGCCCTGCGCGAGCGGATCTTCACCGCCTCGGTGTCCCGCGGCAACCGGGGCAACGAGTTCGACAACAACGACGTTGTGTCCCGGATGGTGCGGCTGCGCGCCGAGCGGGCCGCCGTGCTCGGCTTCCCCGACCACGCCTCGTACGTCATCGAAGACGAGACCGCGAAGACGGCCGCCGCCGCTGTCGGGCTCCTGGAACGTCTCGCGCCGGTCGCGGTCGCCAACGCCAAGGCGGAGGCCGAAGAGCTGCAGCGTTACCTCGAAGCCGACATCCCCGGCGCGATCCTGCGGCCGTGGGACTGGGCGTTCTACGCCGAGCGCGTCCGCAAGGACCGGTTCGAGGTCGACACAGCGGCGTTGCGCCCGTACTTTGAACTGAACCGGGTGCTGACCGACGGGGTCTTCTTCGCCGCGTCCAACCTGTACGGCTTGAGCTTCACCGAGCGGGAAGACCTGCCGAAGTACCACCCCGAGGTCCGGATCTTCGAGGTCTTCGACGCCGACGGCGCGGAGCTCGGCCTGTTCCTGCTCGACTACTACGCCCGCGACTCGAAGCGTGGCGGCGCCTGGATGAACAACTTCGTCGACCAGACGAAACTCCTGGGCACCAAGACGGTCGTGGTGAACGTGCTCAACGTCGCCAAGCCGCCGTCGGGCGAGCCGACCCTGCTGACCTTCGACGAGGTCGTCACCGCGTTCCACGAGTTCGGGCACGCGCTGCACTCGCTGCTTTCGGACGTCGAGTACCCGGCGTTCTCCGGCACCAACGTCCCGCGTGACTTCGTCGAGTACCCCTCGCAGGTCAACGAGATGTGGATGCTGTGGCCCGAGGTGCTGGCCAACTACGCCAAGCACCACGTGACCGGCGAGCCGCTGCCGCAGGAGCAGGTCGACAAGCTCCTGGCGTCGCAGCAGTACGGCGAAGGCTTCTCGACCACCGAGTACCTCGCGGCGTCCCTCCTCGACCAGGCGTGGCACCGGCTCGGCACCGAGGACCACGTCGAAGACGTCCAGCGGTTCGAGGCCGAGGCGCTGACCAAGGCCGGTGTCGCGCTGGAAGCCGCGCCGCCGCGCTACCGCACCACCTACTTCGCGCACATCTTCAGCGGCGGCTACAGCGCCGGGTACTACTCCTACATCTGGAGCGAGGTCCTCGACGCCGACACCGTCCAGTGGTTCCGCGAGAACGGCGGGCTCAGCAGGAAGAACGGCGACCACTTCCGCCGTGAACTGCTCGGACGCGGTGGCAGCATCGACCCGATGGCGGCCTTCCGCGCGTTCCGCGGCCGCGACCCGGAGATCGAGCCGCTGCTGAAGCGCCGCGGTCTCGCCGGGGCCTGATCCACCTGACGGTTCCCCCGCCCGGACACCCCAGTGCCCAGGCGGGGGAACCGCGATCAGGCGGGACGCCCGGCGAGTTCGGCGACGGCCGCGGCCACGTCGTCCACTTCCCGCTCGGTGTTGTAGTAGTGTGGGCTCAGCCGCAGGCACCAGTCGACGTCCTTGTCCCCGAAGTCGAACTGCGCGAACTCCCGGTAGCTGAGCGCCGAGTTGATCCTTCGGGCGTCCATCGCCTTTTGAAGGGGATGGCTTCCCAGTCCTTGAGCGAGAACGTCACCAGCGCGCCCAGCTTCGAACCCCTGTCGAGTACCGCGACGCCCGCGACGGAGGCCAGTCTGTCGCGCAGCCTCGCCGCGAGCACGGGGGTGCGCCGTGAGATCGCCTCCAGGCCGACCTCCTGGGCGTAACCTCGCGGCGGCGGCGCAGCCGAGCACCGTGGCGTAAGGGAATTCCCATTCTTCGAAGCGGGAAGCTGATTCCGCGGGTTCCACGCAGGAACTTGCGGCAGGTCGAGGTGAGCAGATCGGCGCCGATCTGCTCCACGTCGACGGGGTACTGGCCGACCGACTGGCAGGCGTCGACCAGGTACAGCAGCCCGAGTTCCCGGCAGTGCCGCCCGATCTCGGCGACCGGCTGGACCAGTCCCGAGTTGGTCGGGATGTGCGTGGCGGTGACCAGTTTCGGTCTCCGCGTACGCATCAGGGCCGCCATTGCCTCGACGTCGACACCGCCCTCCGGCACTTCGGGAGCGTGCACGACCTCGACGCCGAACCGCTTCCGCAGCGACAGGAACGCGATCTGGTTGGCGACGAAGTCGTTGCGGGTGGTGAGGACGACGTCGCCGGGCCCGAACCGGATCGAGGACAGCGCGGTGATTCCGTGCGGTTTTCAGTAGCACTACCATGGTCTTTCATGTCGGATAGTAGCACTTTCGCGCTCGCCCTCCAGTTGCGTTCCCTGGTCCGGGCAGCGGCGCCGGGGGACCGGTTGCCCAGCAGTCGTGAGCTCATCGAGCGCTATCGGGTCGGCCCGGTGACGGTCTCGCGGGCGATCGCCCTGCTGGCCGCCGAGGGCGCTGTCGTGACCCGTCCCGGGAGCGGGACTTATGTCGCGACGAAGCCAACGGCCGCGGGCGAACCGCTCGACACGGCCTGGCAGACGGTCGCGCTGACCGACCGCAGCGTCGACACCAGATCGCTCACCGGCACCCTCGGTTCGCCTCCGGACGGAGCGATCCTCCTCGACGGCGGCTATCCGCACCGATCCCTGCAGGCGACCCGGTTCCTGAGCGCGGGGCTCGCCCGAGCTGGCCGTCGTCCGGATGCCTGGGACCGCGCACCCGCCGCGGGGCTGGCCGCGCTCAGAGCGGTGTTCGCGGGTCCGGCCGGTGCGTCACCGGACGACGTCGTGATCACCGCCGGCGGGCAGAGCGGGCTGTCCATGGCGTTCCGGGCCGTCGCGGCGCCCGGAAGCCCGGTCCTCGTCGAATCGCCGACCTATCCGGGGGCGCTCGCCGCCGCGCGTGCCGCGGGACTCCGCCCGGTACCGGTCCCGATCGACGACGACGGGGTCCGCCCGGATCTGCTGGCCGAGGCGTTCGCGATGACCGGCGCCCGGCTCTTCTACTGTCAGCCCACCTTTCACAACCCGACCGGGACCGTGCTCGCGGCCGAGCGGCGCACTCAAGTGCTGGAGGTGGCGCGGGCGGCGGGAGCGTTCGTGCTGGAGGACGACTTCGCCCGCCACTTGTCACACGGGGCGACGGCGCCGCGCCCGCTGATCACGGACGATCACGACGGCACGGTCGTCCACCTGACCTCGGTGACCAAAGCCGCCGCGCCGAGCCTTCGGATCGGCGCGCTGATCGCGCGAGGACCGGTCCTCGACCGGATGAAGGCGATCCGGCGGGTCGACGACCTCTTCGTCACCCGCCCGCTGCAGGAGACGGCCCTCGAACTGCTCAGCGCGCCGTCCTGGGAACGTCACGTCCGGAAGCTGGGCACGGAACTGCGGGAACGGTGCGGAAAAGCGGCCGCCGCGCTGGCGCGAGAATGTCCTGAATGGACTGTCGCGCGCCTTCCCTCAGGGGGACTGCACCTGTGGGTGCGGCTACCGGTGGGGAGCGACGCGAACGCGCTCGCCCGCGCCGCGCGAGACCGGGGAGTGGTCGTCGGGGCGGGGGAGCGGTTCTTCGCCACCGAGCCCGCCGGACCGTTCCTGCGGCTGGGCTTCGCCGCCGCGGCCGACGTCACCGAACTCGTCGAAGGCATCCGGCGACTCGGGCAGTGTCCATGAAGACAGATGTATAACGACCTATACGGCGGGGTCAGGTCAAAACGGTTTCAAGCGCCAGGTAAACACCGCCACCGAGGACGACACCCGCAACCGTCCCGGCCGTGACTTCGGCCCTGGTGTGGTCGCCGAGTTCGACGCGGGACCAGCAAACCCAGCCGACGCCGAGGAAGACCAGCGCGAGCCAGGGGCCGTAGACGCGGATCAGCATCACGGCCGCGCCCGCCGCCACCATCGCGTGCATCGAGATCTTGAACTTCCACCCGAAGGTGATCGCGAGCGCCGCGACCAGGCAGACGAGTTCGGCGGCCGCCAGCGCGATCATCTCGTGCGGAGCGCCACCGGCGATCAGGATGACGAATCCGGCGGCCAGCGAACCGATGCAGACCGCGAACGGGACCAGGCGCCCGGCCCGATCGGTGACATGGTGGCTGTCCCACTTGCCTTTCTTGGCGCCCCGCACGATCACCGCCATCGGGATCAGCGAGCCGGTGACGCCGACGATCAGGCCCCAGAGCAGGGTCTCGCCGACGTGGAAGCCGGTGACCTTCCAGGCGACGACCAGCGGCAGGCCGAGCACCCACACCCACGGCGCGAGCACCTCGGTCGCGATCCGCGCGAGCCGTCGGCGGATCCCGGGTGCTTCCGTGGACTGGGTCGGCATGGCGCGTGGTCTCCTCGGTGATCGGGGCCTGAGCGGCTCCTGCCGGGCGCATGCCCGGCAGGAGCGGTGATCATCGTTCCAGACCCCGGCGCCCGGCCCGCGCGAGGATGTCGGCGCCCGCCGGATCGGCTCGGACGGCCTCGTCGAAGGTCTCCTTGGGCAGCACGGTGTTCGCGGCCACGGTCACCGTCTTGGGCGGGTCGTCGTAACCGTCGGGCCGGACATCCCAGAAGTTGCCCACGAAGGCGACGTTCTCCATCGGCGGACCCACCTGGAGCACGATCGGGGTGTCGGCGCGGTGGACGATGTTGCCGATGACGGTGATCCAAGCCGCGCCGTAGTCGGTGTAGAGACCGAAGTTGTACGAGGTGAGGACGTCGCGGATCACGTTTCCGCGCACCGTCGCCCCGCCGGCGAACGACGAACCCTGTGGTGCCGAGAGGTAGATCCCGCCGCCGTCCATCAGCTTCCCCATGCTGCGTTCGACGAGGTTCGAGAGCACGTGGGTGCCGTTGGCCCGCCCGCCGCCGGTGATCACGATACCGTTGTGCGGGACGTCGCGGATCTCGTTGTGGGCCACGGTCGTCTCTTCGGACTCGACCACGAGGACGGCGGACGAGCCGCGGTACTCGGTGCCGATGTCGTGGACGAGGTTGTCTTCGAGCGAGACCCGGGTGCCCGTGTGGACGGCGATCCCGCTGCCCGAGATCTCGTCGAAGACGCATCTCCGGATCTCGACGTCGGTGCTGTCCTCGATCAGCAGTCCGCCCGCGCCGAGGCGGGTGAAGTGGTTGTCCCGCAGGGTGACCCGGCTGACCGAGGTGAGGCTGACGTTGGCGGGCAACTGCACCGGGCTGGCCGGGACATGGACGTAGCCGACGTCCGCGCCCATGTCGATCTTCTGGAACTCGCCCCGCTCGTAGCGGGCGTTGCCGTGATAGTGCAGGTAGCCGCCGGTTCGGGTGGGTCCCGACCAGGCCGCGTCGGCGAAGGTGAAGCCGCGCAGCACGAGGTCGTGCACGCCCTGTCCGCTGATGAGCGTTTCGAGTACCGGGGCGACGACCATGGTCTTGCCGATTTCCTCGCCAGGGCGCGGGCGGTAGTGCAGGACGTGGTCGCCCGGCTCGACGCGGCTGACGGCGAAGGTGCCTGGCTCGCTGAGGAAGGCGACGTTGTTCTCGACCACCGAAGGCGCGGTGAGACCGTCCCAGGTCCCGTCTCCGCCGGCGCCGTACCACTTCGAGTCGTAAAGGGACTTGGCGTTGTCGAAGGCCGGCTGCGCCATGGTGATGGAGGTCGAGGAGCCGTCGCCGGAGATCGACGCGACCGCGAGCCGGGCTTCGGACCACGGATAGACGCCGGGGTAGACGAACTCCAGCCCGGACGGATCCGGCCAAGATTGAGGCTCCGCGCTGTCTGTGACGTAACCAGTTACTGTTTTCGTCACGTTCCCGGGTAGTCCGGTCACTCGGGCCGCCCGTGCCGCAGGGCTGCCGTCGACGGTGAGCCGCCGAGGTGCCAGGTCGCCGATCGATGCCGTCCAGACGCCGTCGTCGCCCACTGACCAGCCGCTGATCCCACGGCCGCCGCTCAATTCGACTCTCGCCTGGCCGGCCGTTCCGTAGTCGTGCGCCTGGTAGATCACCCGGAAGCCGTTCGCGCCGGAATCCGCCTCGTCGAAAACAAGAGGTTCTTCAAGGCGGTGGACGCCGGTCGTGAAGGTGACGACGATGTCGCCGGTCATCCCGCCGGCGACGGCGCGGACGGCGTCCTGTGCCGCTTTCGGGGTGCTGAAGGGCTGGTCGGCGGTCCCAGGCCAGTCGTCCCGGCCGTCGGGGGACACGAAGAACCTGATTTCAGGCATGCTGAAGCGCTCCTGTAGATGGTTTATTAGATATACTGAGGTTTATCAGCTAAACACGTGAGAGTGACGAGCGTCAAGGGGGTAGTGGTGGCGGAAGACGACGCGCAGCCGGATCCGGAGCGCGCGATCGAACTGCTGTGGGGAGCGCCCGAGCCGGATCGGCCCGGGCTGAGCCTCGGCCGCATCGTCACGGCGGCGATCGAGGTCGCGGACGCCGAAGGGCTCGCCGCCCTGTCGATGCGCAAGGTCGCGGAGCGGTTCGGTACCACCACGATGTCGCTGTACCGGTACGTTCCCGGCAAGGCTGAACTGGTGGAACTCATGCGCGACGCCGTGTACGGCGAGTTCCCGATGGAACCTTCGGACGGGCTCGGCTGGCGGACGGGCCTGGAACGCTGGGCGCGGCGGGCGTGGGAGCTGCACCGTCGGCACCCGTGGGTGGTCCACAGTGCCGGGACTCGTCGCCTGCCTGGGCCGAACATCATGGCCGGGTACGACCACGCGCTGGATGTGGCGTCACGGAGCGGCCTGGCGCCGGCGCAGGTGATCGCGGTGGTGAACCTGGTGGGCGGATTCGTCGAGTCTGTCGCCCGTCAGGCGGGCGAGACCGCGGAACTTCAGCGGCGCACGGGCGTGTCTCACGAGAGCTGGTGGAGTGAGCGCGAGTCCCTGTTCGAGCGCCTTGACCGCTATCCAGCGCTGGATGCGCTTTGGCGGGGCGGGGGGATGGACGCGCCGCTCGATCCCTTCGAATTCGGGCTGCAGCGCACCCTGGACGGCGTGCAGGCGCTCATCGAAAGCCAGGGGAGTGAGGTAATGCGTGACGAAACCGAGGCAGGGGAGTGCGTCATCTGCGGCAAGCCGCTGGACGGGGGAGGGCGGGGCAGGCCTCGGGACTACTGCTCACGAGCTTGCCAGCAACGCGCCTATCGCCAACGCCAGGCTCAACCCTGAAGCTCGAACTGCGGAGTGTTCGCTCCGGCCATCACCCGATTGCCGGAGCGGACCACCTTGTGTCAGGGGAGGTATCAGGGGAGCAGGTGGTCGAACTCGCCGTTCTTCGCGCCGAGGACGAAGGCTCGGATCTCGTGCGGTTCGAAGACGAGGACAGGGCTGGCGTCGCCGAGCTTCGAGTCTCGCACTCCCACGTAACCGGCTACCGAGTCATTGACCTCGACGCAGCCGCTTGCGCCGCCGCTGTAGCTCGACTTCCACCAGCCTGAAAGGCCGAGGAGGGTGGGACGGGTGGTGTCATTGTTCATTGAGTTCCCTTGCCAAGTTTTGAATGAAAGTCCGTGTCCGTCCCGGATTCTCCGCTTGAGCTTGAAGGCGCTCAAATGTATTGCGGAATCGACGCAGGTCTTCTTTGTCGTCGTAATAGAGGCCTTCTCGTCGGTTTTCGACGTACACGGTTCCGGGGTCGCCGCTGAATTCAGGCGGGTAGTCCAAAAGCACGAACATCCCGTCCGAGGCGCCATGGGCGCCCGCGGTGAAAGGAAGCACCTGGATGTCTATGTTCGATCGCTCGGACAGATCCATCAGGTGCAGCAGCTGATCATGCATCACTGCCGGTCCGCCGACCTGGCGGTGGAGGACGCTCTCGTCCAGAATCGACCATATCTGCGGCGTGTCGCCGGGGCGATCGAGTATTTCCTGTCGCGCCATTCTCAGGTCGACCATGGTTTCGAGTTCGGCCTTGTTGTCCCATCGACGGCCTTCTCGCATGATCGCGAGAGCATAGTCGCGGGTCTGGAACAGGCCGGGTAGTACGACCATGTCCACGGTACTGATCCGGGCGGCGCCGGTTTCCAGGCCGAGATACAGGTTGAACCAGTCGAACACCCCGTGGTCGAAATTGATCCACCAGTCGCGGCCGCGTTTCGCTCGCTTGGTCAGGTCGAGGAAACGCGGTGCCCGTTCGGGCACTCCGTAAAAATCGAGCAGGATTTCCAGGTCGGCGGGCGCGGGCAGGTTGCGCGAAGTCTCGATGTGCGCGATGACCGTCGTCGCCTTGCCGATGCGCTCGGCCGCGGCGGCGCGGTCGTAGCCTGCCGCTTCCCTCAGGCGCTTCATCTCGAGCGCGATCCAGCGCTTGATGGCGGTGGGGGTCAGTGTGCCCACGAAGTCACCACCTCTTCACTGTCTTGCTACGGAGGGTGATCCCAGCATCACCCGCATGGCCCTGCGGAAGCATGTAGACGACTTGCAATGTATCGCTCTACATTTGAGGTGTCCACAACGGGGCACTCTACATTGTGGAGATGCTTCCGTCGGTAAGCGGGTCGGCGCGTCCGGTTCGTTCCCGGCGTGGTCGGGGGAAAGGAGGTGACCGTGATGATCGAGATCGTGATGGTGGAGCGTACCGACGCGATTCGCCACGTTTACAGCGGAGACAACGGTTGACCTTGGGAGGGGTTCGGCGTGCGTCCACGAATCAAAGATGAGCATCGTCCGGTCCGGTTCGGTGACGGCTGGATCCGGATCGGCGGGGAGGTGTTCGGCATCGCCGCCGAGTTGAGGGACCGGGACGGCGCTGTGTGGGCGTTACTGGACCTTCTCGACGGCACGCGAACGATGAGCCAGGTCGTCGCGGACCTGGCTCATCGGTTCCCTGCCTCGTGTCCCGACGAGGTCACCGCCGCCATCGAGACGCTGGCCGAGCACGGGTATGTCGAGAACGCCGACGAGCCGACGTGTGCCGCGTTGACCGCGCGACAACTCGAGCGTCACTCGAGAAGCCGGTCGCTGTACCGGTGGATCGATCTGACGCGAAGAAGTTCGAGCTGGGACTTCCAGGTGTCGTTGGCTCAGGCGCGGGTGGTGTTGGTCGGCGTGGGTGGCGTCGGGTGCACGGCCGCCCTGAGCCTCGTCATGTCAGGGGTGGGACGGTTGCACTGCGTCGAACCGGACGTGGTCGAACTGTCCAACCTCGGTCGCCAGATTCTCTACACCGAGCAGCATCTGGGGCTGCCGAAGGTGTACGCGGCGGTGGACAGGTTGCGCGCGGCCAACTCGGACGTCGAAGTCACCGGGGAGCCGACGCGGATCGGGGACGTGGCGTCCCTGCGGAGACTGGCCGCCGACTGCGATGTCCTGATCATGACCGCCGATCGCCCGTCGGAGATCCGGACCTGGACGAACCAGGCGTGCGCCTCGACAGGCACGCCTTGGGTGTACGGGGGATACCACGGCCCACAGGTCAATCTGGGCGTCTACCGCCCCGGAGCCGGGCCGTGCTACGAGTGTGCCCGCCTCACCGAGCAGGATCGTGACGCCGAGCGGCCACCGCTGGCGACTTGGCGACCCGCCGCGAACATCCCGGAGCACGCGGCGAACGCGGTGACGGCCGGTGTCGCGGGCAATCTGGTCGCGCACGCGGTGATGTGCCTGATCACGAACGCGCCCAAGCTCGCGTTGAACTGTCAGTACGGCTTCAGCCTCGCCACCATGGACCACAGTTTCGTCACCAGCCTGGAGCAGCCACACGCGGAGTGCCGGACGTGCCGTACCGCGGTGTGATCGTGGTCAGGAGTCGCCTGCCAGTCGGTGCGAGACATTTCGGATCAGCCGGGCCGCCGCGTCGCCGGATACGGATGCGGCCTGCAGACGGCCGTACAGGGCCTCGTACAAGGCGATCTCGTCAGGATCCATGATCAGGTGCTCGCCGGCGAACAGTTCCACGACGACGAGGCCGGCGTCATAGATGCTGAAGCCGTGCAACGGGGCGATCGGCATGACGCTGTCGAACGGCACGATCCGCAGGTCGACGGTGCGCAGGCCGGCGAGAGTGTGAAGTCTGTCCAGCTGGCCGAGCTGGGTATCGCGATCGCCGATCCGAGTCCACAGCGTCGCCTCGCCGATCGTCAGGGACAAGGCTTTTCCCGGGTCGTGCAGCTGTGCCTGTCGTTCGATCCGGACAGCCACCAGCTGCTCGATATCGGCGTCGGAGGCACCGCCTGTCCGCGCCGGGCCGGAGGGGAGTGCCAGCAATGACCGCATGAACGCGGGCGTCTGCAACCGTCCGGGAAGCAGTGCCGGCTGGTACTGGGCGATGCGAGAGGCCTGCTGTTCCAGTTCGAGGACCGATCGTTGTTTGGCGGCGGCTCCGCCGGGCTTCCGGAACTCTTGGCGGAACGACACCGACTCCACGCGAGCGCGCCTGAGCAGAGCGGTGACCGCGTCCTCCTCGGTGCCGGCGCCTGCCGCGGCGAGCCAGCCGGTGATGTCGTCACCGGTCGGGAACTGCGTCCCGGTCTCTATCTTGGACACCCGCGACTGGGGCCAGCCCAAGGTCTTGGCGAACTGATTGCCGGACAGACCGGTGGCGGCCCGGATCTCGCGGAGTTTCGTGGCGAGCCGGACACGGTCGGAGCCAGGGTGGGGCGGCGAGGTGGGCATGTTCTTCTTTCGCGGGTCGAGGCGGGGGAGCTGCTCTTCGGTGCGTGATCATGCTACCCCTGTCCGGCACTAGAGCGCGAATAGTACACGAATAGACGCTTCGAACTAGGATAGTTAGCGAATAGTCTTGGGGGACGAAGCTGGCCGAAGAGCGGGGAGACCGATGTTCGCCAACTGGATCCAGATAGCCGAACTCGCATTGCTGCCGCTTGGTTTGGCAATCGGCTTCGCGGCCGGACGAACCAGCCGCGAAGACGAGCGCACGTCCTTCGGCGGTGGGCGCACGATCACCCACCCCGGCTTGGTTTCGGAGTATCAAAGCCCTGCCCCTGACGTGGGCGACACTTGGAGACCGGCGCGGTAGGCCGAAAACCAGGGGAGGGGAGTGCGTCGCGCACGTCGAACCTCCGGGTGGGGGAGGGCGGCGGCAGGCCTCGGATTCCGTCTCGAGGCCTGCCGCCGACAGTGTCCGGGCGGTGTTGAACCCTAAAAGTGTATAACGAGCTATATGTCTTGGCTTTGAACAAGATCATTTCTAAATCCTCAAAGACTAAATCGGCAAAGAGTGTCACGGGCTCTGGCTAGGGTTGTCCGGTGATCACCGAGATCTTGTTGGAGCCGGTCGAAGAGGGCGTCCGGACGCCCGTGCTCTTCAAGGGTTTTCTCGAACCCGGAGCGCAGGCGGCCCAGGCATTGCTCGTGCTGGGGAAGGTCGCCCGTACGCGGTTCTGGATGCCACCGTCGATGGTGAACCGGCTCATCGCCGAGTCCGATCCGGTGTTCACCGCGGACCGGACCACGCTGCGTGCGGAAGCCTTCTCGCCGTGCTGTGGGGTTTACGCCAGGCTCGACCTGTCGGACGTCGGAAGTCTCGGCGAAGGCTGCACCAACGTGGACCTGTCCGACGCGACGCGAGCCGTCCTGGCCGGGGTCGTGGCGCAGGATCCGTTGCACCTGACCGTTCGTGGTGAGGGCATCCACCTGCGCACTCTCGACGGGCAGAACGACGAGTCGGTGGTACCACTCCCGGATCGCTGGGTGGCGGGCTTCGCCGAGGTCGCCGCTGTCACGGCGGGCGCGGTCAAGAAAGTGGAGCTCGACAAGTTCGAGACGCGGGCCTTCCTGCGTCGGCTGCCCACCACCGTCGGCAGGTCGTGGGCGGTGGCTTCCGGGCGTGGGCTCCGGTTGACGTCACGGTCCGGCCCGGAGTCGATTCCGGCGTCCGGTCTGCACCGGCTGAGGGTGGTCGAGCCGCTTGTCCGGTTCGCCCAGGGGCTGACCGTCTACACGCGACCGGACAGTGAGGTCGCGAGCTGGGTGCTCCGGTTGGAGCGAGCGAGGCTCGTCGTGACGTTGTCCCCGGAGCCGTCCCGTGGCTTCTCCGGTGAGGGAGGCTGGCTGAACGCCTTGGCGGCGGGCCTTGACGTGCCGGAACTCGTCGAGGGTCGTGCCGGCCACGACGTCGTCGACGGCACGTGGTTCCCGCGTGAACTGCCGAGTGGGCGCGCTCCGGCGAACAGCCGGCTGGCGAAGGCGCGCGAGCTCGTCACCGCCGGAGCTGTCCGGGCGTTACCTGACGGCGGCTACGAAATCACGCGTGCGGGGTCGATGCAGCGAGTGCGGTTGTCGCCGCCTGGTTGTACCTGCGCATGGTGGGCCAAACACCAGGAGACCCGGGGGCCGTGTTCGCACGTACTGGCGGCCCGTCTGTCAGCGGCCGAGTCGTGATGCCGCCTTCGCTGCCTTCGAGCTGCCTTTGAACCCTGCGAGCCAAGCCTTCGTTTCGGCGCTGATCGTGCCTGCTCCGCGTTCCACGAGATCCGCGGCGAGCTCCAGCAGCGCGAAGACGCCGCGGTGGGCGGGCTCCAGCTTCGGCAGCAATGCGTCCAGTGTGGACAGGATGGCGATCGGGTGTTCGTTCGCGATGATCGAAAGCCGAGGGGCCAGTCTCGTCGGAACGAGATGGGGGCCGAGTACTCCCAGTGCTTCGCCGAGTGCGCGCGGGCCGAGCATGCGCCGGTCCAAAAGGGTCAGTGCGGCATCGGTGCCCAGCTGGGCCGAGGCGGGTCGTTTCAGCACGAGCGTGGTGGCTATGAGCATCGTGCCGGGGTACCCGGGTATCGAAGGACTGTCCAGGAACGGCAGCAACGCGGCCTTTTCCACCGGATAGCCGGCGTCGAGGTCGTTGAAGAACAGGTTTCCGGCGACCAGTGCTTCGAGGCGATCGCGGTCGTAGGGTGAGGAGACGGCTTCGTGGCATTCGGTGAAGCCGAGCCACCGGTGATCCGGGCGTTCGAAACGTGCGCCGAGCCAGGGAGCGTTCGGTGAGACGGTTTCGGGAGCTTGCTCGATGTCCAGCGTGGCCAGGCCGTATTCGTTGGGGGCGACTTTCGCCGTCCAGGTGATCGGCGGTCCGGGTTCACCGCGGAGCGCGGCGGCGGGGTCGGCGGATTCGGGGTACCGGGCGCGGGCGGCGGCGAGGGCGGTCCAGCCGGTGTCCTCGATGGCCGGTCCGCCGAGGGCGTAGCGGATGGTGCCGGCATGGGGGCCGGTGAGTGCCGCGGCGAGTGAGAGAGCTTCGGTCCGGGTGTCCGGGGCGAGCCGGAGCAGTGCGTCGACGACGTCGTCCTCGGGTGCTTCCGGGTGTTCGAGCATGCGGGAGACGAAGGCGACCGGGTCGAGCCAGCCTCCCTGGTGAGTTGCCGCGGAGACGGGCCGGGCGGTGCCTTCCAGCAGGGCGGTGACGCGATGGTGGAGCGGGCGGCGCCAGCCGTCGACCTGCGGTGGGTGGGCGACGTCGCGGCCGCTGAGGCCGAGGATGAGCGTGGCGACGAGTTTGGGCACGGCTGCGGCGTACTTCTCGCCCGCGATCTTGGTGGCGCGTTTCAGCAGCGGCTTGAGGGCTTCCTGAAGTTGGCCGGGGACGCGGTGGGTGCCGTCGAGGACGGCCAGGAGGAGGTCGGCTTGGTCGGGGTCGGCGAGGAGGGAGGAGAGGGCTTCCGCGACGGCGGCGGGCGTGTCCGGGATGTCGAGCGGGATGGTCAGCGTTTTGCGCTGGTCCCAGGGCTGTCGCGTGGGCTCCGGATATTCGGCGGCTTCGACGACGTCCGGTGCGTCGGGGGTGACGCCGAGCCGGGCGGTGGCGATGGTGCGGACGTCGGAGGCTTCGTGAGTGAGGGCCGCCTCGAAGACTTCGTGAGCGAGGTCGGTGAGTTCGGGTCGCCGGTCGGCGATGCGTCCGGCGAGTTTGAGAGCGAGTTTGGCGGTGGCGGCGCCGCGTCCGGCCGCGGCGGCGGGGAGGTGCTGGAGGGCGACTTCGTCGTCGAGGGTGCCTTGTTTGTCCACTAGGGACAGTGCTTTCACGGCGAAGGAGACGGTGCGGGGGAGACCGCTTCCGCAGAGGCGTGCGTAGCGGGTTTGGGCGGCCGCGCGCTCGTCCGGTGTGGGTGCGAACGTCTCGTGGAGAGCTGCGTACCACTGGGCGCGGAAGGCCGCGAAGTCGCGGGCGAGGATTTCGAGGGTGAGGTCGAGCAGCCTGGTGCGGTCGACTTCGCCGGTCGTGGTCAGTTCGAGCAGTGCGGTGGACCACTTGTCTTCGTCGCGGACGTACTTGTCGAAGGCGGCGAAGCTGGCGTCGCCGTTGCCTTCGAGCGCGAGGAGTTCCCAGAGTTCGGTGAGTGCTTCGGGTTCGGTGCGGAGCCGTTCGGCCAGGGATTTTCCGCCGAAGCGTCCTGCCCAGCGGAACCAGCCCGAGTAGTAGTCCGGTGTCCGGATGGGTTCGAGGTCGCCGTCGAGGATCATGCGGCGGATCGCTTCCCAGGCGGTCTGGTGGCCGATCATGCGGAGGGCGATGGTCTTGCGTTCGGCGAGTGACCGGTCCTGGAGGACGCGTTCGAGGATCGTGGGTGAGGCGAGCCAGAGTCTGCGGAGCAGGGGGTCTCCGGCGGGGAGGACGGCCCAGAGGGCGGTCGCGGCTCGCTGGCCCTTGAGCGGGTTTCGGGCGCCGTAGGTGTTGGGTTCGATCTCGATGAACTCGCTGCTGTCCTTGAACACGGCCGTGAGCTCGGGGATGAGGGTTTTCCGCTCGGCTCGGGAGAGTTCGAGGGTCCTGGTGAGGACTTCGGAGGGTTGGCCGGTGAGGAGCGCGTCCAGGTGCACGGGTCCATTGTGGCCTCACGGTGGTCGTGAGTGGCGATTCGGGTTATCGGGGTAAGGCAGCCGTGTCTCCACTGTGGCGTTGGGGGCTTCCGGGACCGGAACTCGGCGGGAGGTGAGGTGAGGTGAGGTGAAGGGAACGTCCCCGCGTGCGATGCGGCGAAAGTCCCCTTCATCAGCCCGACACGCTCGCCGTACTCCTGAAAAGAATCCGAATCGCCACTCACGACCACCGCGACCGAACCGGTACTGGCGCCTACCCACAGCAAGGTGTGAAGGCCGAGTTTCCTCGGCTGAGAGGAGGGAAGGGGTCCTTCACACGAGGCCTTCACAGGCGAAGGGACTTTCCTTGCTCCATCGCCACTCACGGGGTCAGGGGACGAGGATGGCCCGGCCGCGGATGTGTCCGGCGCCGAGGTCGTCGAGCGCGGTTTGGAACTCTTCGAGCGGGTAGCGGGCGGTGTGGAGTTTCACCCGGCCTTGTGCGGCGAGGACCATGAGTTCGCAGAGGTCGGTGTAGGAGCCGACGAGGTTGCCGATCAGGTTGATCTCGGTTGAGATGACGTCGATGGTGGGGACGTCGATGTTCTCGCCGTAGCCGACGACGTGGTAGTCGCCCGCTCGGCGGAGCATGGCGAGGCCGTCTTTGGTTGCGCCGCCTTCGCCGACGAAGTCGATGACGGTTTCGGCGCCTTCGCCGCCGGTGAGGTCCAGGACCTGCTCGATCTGGCTGCCGTCGGCGAGGATGCCGTGGTCGGCGCCGATGGTGACGGCGAGGTCGACGGCGTCGGGGTTGCGGTCGATGACGACGAGTTCGGCGGCGGTGAGGGCTTTGAGTACCTGGATGCCGATGTGGCCGAGGCCTCCGGCGCCGATGACGACGCAGCGGTCGCCGGGCCTGAGCCTGCGGGAGGCTTTCGCGGCGGCGTGGTAGGCGGTGAGTCCGGCGTCGGCGAGGGCGGCGACGTCGGCGGGTTCGAGGGAGTCGTCGATCTTGACGACGCTGCGGGCGGAGGTCTTGAGGTATTCGGCGTAGCCGCCGGCGGTGTCGATGCCGGGGAATTGGGATTGTGTGCAGTGGACGTCGTCGCCGGAGCGGCAGGCGCGGCAGAGTCCGCAGGTGATGAGGGGATGGACGATGACTTTGTCGCCTTCGGCCACGTTGGTCACGGCGCTGCCGACGGCGTGGACCCAGCCGGCGTTTTCGTGGCCGATCGTGTAGGGCAGGGTGACGCCGGATTTCCCGGCCCACTGGCCTTCGAGGATGTGGAGGTCGGTGCGGCAGACGCCGGCGCCGCCGATGCGGACGATGACGTCGTGGGGGCCGGTGGGTTGGGGTTCGGCGACCTCGGTCAGCTGGAGCTTCTCGTGGTATCCGATCACCTGGATCGCTTTCACGATGCGTGGACCTCCTGGGTTCGGGGTGTCTGGTCGGCGGCGGATTCCGGGTAGCGGGTGCGCAGCAGGCCGCGGCAGAAGTGGGCGTTGCCGTCGATGGAGATGCGGACGGATCGGGCGAAGCGCAGTCGTAGCGGGACTTCTTCGCGGGGGTAGGGCGTGCCGTGGTCGTCGACGAGGACCGGTGCTTCCGGTGCGGTGTCGAGTCCGAGCGAGGCCCGTCGTCGCAGGAGTGCGTGGGTGGTGCGGTGGTCGGGCAGGTCGGCGAGGGTGACGTCGTGCAGTTGTTCCTCGGCCAGTTCCCGGTTTTCGCGGAGGAGCAGGGTGAGGACGCGTTCCATGGCCGCGGTGTGGGCTTTGCGGCGGAAGGTGAGCCGGAGTTCGTCGAGGTCGTGTTCGGCTTCGTCGCCGAAGGTGCCGCGGTAGCCGGCGTCGGCGGCGAGGCCGCGGTTGATGAGGTCGGAGTCGTGGTGGTCGTCGAGGACGACCAGGACGTGCGATACGCCGTCGAGTGCGGTGAGGACGTCTTTGGCGTCGGAGGCCATGAGGTAGGCGAAGTTCGGTGAGCAGAAGGAGGTGGGGAGCCTCAGGTGGACGGTGACTTCGCCGCCGTCGACGGTGAGGGAGCGGACGAAGCCGAGGTCGGTGATGGGTTCGTCGAGTTCGGGGTCGAAGACGGTGTGAAGGGCGGCGTAGGCGTCTTGTTCGTGCATGTCAGGCCACCGAGACGGCTTGGGTTTCGACGCGCTTGACCTGGAGTTCCTCGGGGACCGGGAGGTCGTACATCGCGGCGGCGTTGAGGCCGAGGATCTTGCGTTTCTGGTCGGTGGTCAGTGGCGCGTATTCGGTCATGTCCGCGGGGATCTGGAAGTCGACGAACCGTTCGACCAGCCATTTCGGGGTCCAGAGGGCGTAGTCGCTGGAGAACTGGATGCGGTCTTCGTCGAGCCAGTAGAGGAGCTCGCCGATGATCTGGGCGAAGTAGCGCGGGCGGGTGTGGATGAACGGCATCGCGACGGCGAGGCCGGCGTGCACGTTGGGTTCCTGGGTGGCGATCCAGCAGAAGTCTTCGAGCCGGGGGAGTCCGCAGTGTTCGACGACGAAGTTGAGGTCGGTGTAGTCGGTGGCGACCTTGTCGACGTCGGCGACGTCGAAGGCGTCGCGGTCGAGGGGGCGGATGGTCGGGCCCTTGTGGACGTGGATGTTGCGGATGCCGAGTTCGAGGCAGGTTTCGAGGTAGCGGCGGCACCAGGGGTCGTCGAGTTTGTAGCCGCGGGAGTCGTCGCGCCATTCGGCGGTGTAGAGCTTGACGCCTTTGAGGCCGAAGCGTTCGGCGTCGCGGCGGAGCTGGTCGAGGCCGGCTTGTTCGAGGCGTGGGTCGAAGCAGTGGTTGTAGGTGAGTTTGTCTGGGTGTGCCTGGGTGAGGGCGAAGGCTTCTTCGGTTTGGCCGAAGCCGGTTTTGTAGAAGGCGCCGAGGTGGGCGGGCTGGAAGATGGCGTGGTCGACGTACCCGTCCTGGAAGAGGTCCTTCATCAGGCGTGCGCCGCCGTAGTAGAGGTACTCCTCGTAGGACCAGAGCTCGGATTCCGGGCTGAGGTTGCGGTGGTAGTCGTAGAAGCAGTCGATGAACTGTTTGCCGTGGATGTTGGCCTGGTTCTCCGGCCGGGCGTCCCAGAGCGCGACGTGCGCGTCCACGATGAAGTAGTTCTCGCCGTCCTTGGTGTACATGGGTTTCCTCCGCGTTCGTGACCGCCGTTGGCACGTTGGGGGTGAACGGTAGGGGTGTCGGCGCAGGTCAGGGAGGTGGTCGGTGTCTCAGTTTGAGACACCGACCGTGCTGTGGGCCGGTGGTCGCGGACGTACGCTGGGCCGAGGTCCGAACGCACTGTTCCGAACGCGCTGTGGCGTCCCGGGAGGTCGATGTGGAGAACCCGCGTGTGTCGGCGAGGCGCGCGTTCGACGCGAAGAGCGCGAGTGCGGTGATCGCGCCGCGGTTGCGGGCGTCGTGGCAGCGCAGTGCCCGGTACGGCGCGCCCGAGGACGAGGTCCGGCCGGTGTTCACCGGGTCGTTGGACACCGGTTCGCTGCTCTACGAGTGCGGTAACGAGGTGTTGCGGGGTCTGCAGGCGACGCTGGCGAATGAGCCGGTCAGTCTGATGATCACCGACAGCGAGGGTTTGGTGCTGAGCAGGCTGTGCACTGACGCGTCGATCAAGCGGTCGCTGGATCGGGTCCATCTGGCGCCGGGGTTCTATTTCGCGGAGAGCAACGCCGGGACGAACGGGCTGGGGCTTGCGCTGGCCGATCGCGCGCCGACGTTGGTGCGGGCCGCGGAGCATTACTGCACGGGGTTGCGGGGTTATACGTGTGCGGCGGTGCCGGTGCTGGATCCGTTGACCGGTGCGCTGGCCGGGAGCGTGAATCTGACGACGTGGTCGGAGCAGTCGTCGGAGTTGCTGCTGGCGTTGGCGCAGGCGGCGGCCGGGAACACGGCGGCGTTGATGCTGGCGCGCGCGTCGGGGCGGACTCCGCGGCCGGCGCCGCGTGGTGAGGTGTTCCGGGTTCATTCCGACCGGTTCGATCCGGCCGATGTCCCGAGCCTGTCGCCGGGGTGGGTGGCCGCGCTCGGTGAGGTGGGTTCGGCGTTGAGCGGTGGCCGGGTGGTCGCCGTGGTCGGTGAGGCGGGTGCGGGGAAGACGGCGCTCGCTTCGGCGGCGCGGCGGTCGGTGCGGCCGAGGGACCGGGTGCTCAACGCGCGTCCGCCCGCGCCGGACGATGTCGACACGTGGCTGACGCTGTGGACTCCGGAGCTGGTCAAGGACGAGACGTGTGTGATCGTTTCCGGGGTGGACACGCTCCCGGCGTGGGCGGCCGCCGAGCTGGCGGGGTTGTTCGCGCAGGCGCGTCGGGAGGGTGAGCCGCCGCCGTTCGTGCTCACCGCCGAGGATCCCGGTGCGATCCCGGAGGCGCTCGGTCCGCTGGTGGAGGTGGTCGTCGAGGTTCCGCCGCTGCGGTTCCGGCCGGATGACGTGCTCCCGCTGGCCCATCATTTCGCGCGCCGCGACCGGGGTCGTGAGGTCGTGTTCACCCCGGCCGCGGTACGGGCGCTGGCCGCTTGTGACTGGCCGGAGAACGCGAAGCAGTTGCGCCGGGTGGTGCACGAGGCGGCGTCACGGTCGGACGTGATCGACAGCCGTCATCTGCCGGCGGAGGTGTTCTCCGGGGTGGGGCATCGGTTGAGCCGGTTGCAGGCGATGGAGCGGGACGAGATCGTGCGCTGTCTCGCCGAGCCGGGGTCCACTGTGGTCGGTGCGGCGGAGAAGCTCGGGATGGGCCGGGCGACGCTGTACCGGAAGATGGGTCAGTACGGCATCAAGGCGCGGCAGTTCCGGTCCTAGAGCGCGGCGAGCCTGCCGAAGCCGTCTGATCCGTGGCCGGCGTCGAGGGCTCGCTGTATTTCGGCGCGGGCGGCAGACAGTACTCCGTTGTCGAGGTTCTGCGCGCGGATCGCGTCGAGGATGTGGTCCATGGTCGCCGCGGTGGAGTCGAGGGTGCCGTGTTCGCCGGGGTAGTGGCCCGTGCCGACCTGTTCGGCGAGCAGGTCGATCATGTCCGGGAAGAAGCCGAGCAGTGCTTTCGCGTGTCCGGCGAGGTCGGCGGCGGCGATGTTTTCGGCTTTGGCGAGGGCGAACATGTGCACCACGCCGCTCATGGAGGTCCAGAGCATGTCCTGCAGGGAGGCGTCGAAAGCGGCGGCCCGGCCGGGGGAATCGCCGGCGTATCGCGCGTTCTCGCCGAGCGCGGCCAGGGTGGGCCGGTGTGTTTCGTAGAGGTCGGCGGGTCCGCTGAAGAACAGGGCCGCGTCCGGGCCGCCGATCGCGTCGGTGGTCGCCATGATGACGCCGTCTAGGTAGCCGATACCGTGTTCGGTGGCCCATTTCGCCATCGCCCGGGCCTGTTGTGGTGATCCGCCGGTGAGGTTCACCAGGGTGCGGCCTTTGAGCGCGTCGGCGTCGAGGATCGACTGTGCCACGGCGTAGTCCCGCACGCAGACGATCACGAGCGGGCTCGCCGTGATCGCGTCGGCCGCAGTGGCCGCGGTGGTGACGTCGAGGCCGTTTTCCTTGCCAGGAGTGCGGTTCCAGACTGTGGTGGGGTGGTCGGCGGCGGTGAACGCGGCAGCGAGGGCGTGTCCCATGGGGCCGAGTCCGAGGACGGTCACGGTGGTCATGGCGGCTAAGGTAAACCTTGACATTGACGTGAGAGTCAAGTCGGGAGTGCGGATGCGGATCGGGGAACTCGCGCGGCGGACAGGCGTGAGCGAGCGCGCGTTGCGGTATTACGAGGAGCAAGGTCTGCTGATCCCGCAGCGGCTGCCGAGCGGCTATCGCGTGTACGGCGAGACCGACGTGGCAGTGGTGCGGAGGATCAGGATCCTGCTCGCCGCCGGGCTGAACACCGCGCGGATCCAGGAGATTTTGCCCTGCATCGTCGACGAGGACGGCTGGCTGACGCCTGATTGCCCGGAGCTCGTCGACGCGTTGCGGCAGCAGCGGAACCGGATCGACGACGCGATCGGCGAGCTGGAAACGACCCGGGCGAACCTCGACACGATCATCGGTGCGGGTCGGCGGGCGAGCTGACATGAGCACGGTCACGCGGGAATCGGTGCCGGGCGCGGTCCGGCTGTCCCGGGCGTTGCTGATCGCGGTGGCGGTGAGCCATCTGGTGGTTCCGCTGGTGCTGTGGGCGAACGAGAGCGCGCTGCGTGCGCAGATCGCGGAGCGGTACCCGGGTTTCGGCGAGGCCGAGGTCGCTCGCTCCGCCTCGGTGGCGATCGAGTCCGGAGCGGTGTTCCACGGGATCCTGCTGGTGCTGTGCGTGGTGCCGGTGTGGAAGCTCGCGACGGGGCGGACGTGGACGCGGCGGCTGATCACGGCCACGCAGGTGCTTTCGCTGGTGTTCAGCGTGTTTTCGTGGACGTCCTCACCGATGTTCCACGTCGTCATCCCGGTCGTGGGACTCGTCCAGGTCGTGCTGGTCGCGTTGCTCTGGGTGCCCCGGCCCGCCCGGGACTTCTTCGCCTGACAACGTGAAAGGCGGCCGTGCCCCTCGGGACACGGCCGCCTTTCACGGGTGGTTCAGGCTCAGATGAGGCCGAGCTTCTTCACCGCGTCGCGCTCTTCGGTCAGCTCGTTGACCGAAGCGTCGATGCGGGCACGCGAGAAGTCGTCGATCTCCAGGCCCTGGACGATCTTGTACTCGCCGTTCGCGGCGGTGACCGGGAACGAGGAGATCAGGCCTTCCGGGACACCGTAGGAACCGTCGGACACGACCGCCGCCGAGGTCCAGTCACCCTCGGGGGTGCCGTTGACCCAGGTGTGGACGTGGTCGATCGCCGCGGAGGCGGCCGACGCGGCGGAGGACAGGCCGCGGGCTTCGATGATCGCCGCGCCGCGCTTGGCGACGGTCGGGATGAAGTCGTCGGCGAGCCACTGCTGGTCGGTGAGGACCTCGGTCGCGGGCTTGCCGGACACCTCGGCGTGCGCGATCGACGGGTACTGGGTCGCGGAGTGGTTGCCCCAGATCGCGACCTTCTTCAGCTCGGTCACCGGTACGCCGAGCTTCTTCGACAGCTGCGCGAGGGCGCGGTTGTGGTCGAGGCGGGTCATCGCGGTGAAGCGGTCGGCAGGGACGTCGGGCGCGTGCGCCTGCGCGATGAGGGCGTTGGTGTTGGCCGGGTTGCCGACCACGAGGACCTTGATGTCGCTCGCCGCGCCGGCGTTGATGGCCTCACCCTGCGGCTTGAAGATGCCACCGTTGGCCTCGAGCAGGTCGCCGCGCTCCATGCCCTTGGCGCGGGGACGGGCGCCGACCAGCAGGGCGACGTTCGCGCCCTCGAAAGCCTGCTTCGGGTCGTCGAAAATGTCGATGCCCGCCAGCAGCGAGAACGCGCCGTCTTCGAGTTCCATCGCGGTGCCCTCAGCCGCCTTGACCGCCTGCGGGATCTCCAGGAGCCGCAGTTTCACCGGGGTGTCCGGGCCGAGCAGCTGACCGGACGCGATGCGGAAGAGCAGCGCGTAGCCGATCTGGCCGGCCGCACCGGTGACGGTGACGTTGACAGGGGCTTGGGTCATTGCGGTTCTCCAGCTTGAGGCGACATCGACTTTGTACCGCGATGCTAGTCCTGTCCCGAGTCGCCGTTCGGGTGCGTCCAGTCACTGTTTTCTTGATCGATGCCGCCACCGGCGACGTTCGCGGCGAGTCGCGACAGCAGCGCGGCCAGTGTGGTGATCTCTTCGGCGCTGAATCCGGCGCGGATCCGTTTGTCGTGTGCGATCGCCGCTTTCGCGAGGCGGTGGAAGACCGTTTCACCCTCTTCGGTGAGTTCGACGACATGGACTCGCCGGTTGTCCGGGTCACGCCGCCGGGTGATCAGGCCCGTGCTCTCCATGGCGTTCAGGTGGTGGGTGAGCGTGGCGCCCTGGATGCCGACCGCGGCCGCGAGTTCCCGTTGGTTGGCCACGCGCCGGGTCTTCAGCGTGATCAGGATCTGCCAGACGGGCTGTGAGCCGCCTTCGACGGCCAGGGCCTGGTCGAAGGCGCGCCCGGCGGTCTTCGCGGTCTTGGCGAGGACGACGCCGATGGGGGCCGTGGTCGGTTTCTGCACGTCCTCCAGTATAGCGCACCAATCGAAGGGTTTGACATCGAATCGTTCGATATCTAACGTTGAGGGCATCGAACGAGAGCGAGGAAACGTCATGGGCGGTACGGAGAACGAGATCCGCGACCTCGGGGCCCGCTGGGCCGACGCCGAGGTCCGCGGCGACACCGAAGCACTCGACGGGATGACCGCGGCCGACTTCACGCTGGTCGGGCCGCTGGGTTTCGTCCTCGGGAAACCGCAGTGGCTGCAGCGCTACCGCGGCGGCGACCTGGTCACCGAGAAACTCGACTGGGCCGAGGTCGAAGTCCGCGACTACGGCTCGGCCGCCGTGTCCGTCGGCGTGCACGCGCAGGAGGGCACGCACCAGGGGAACCGGGTCGACGGCCGGTTCCGCGTCACCCACGTGTTCGTCCGCGACGACGACCGCTGGCTCATCGCCGGCATCCACCTGAGCCCGATCGGCGGGCCGCCGCCCTTCGCGCGCCCCGAAACGCCCGGGTCAAGGGGGTCGTGAGTGGCGAGTCGTGTTCTAACCCGAATCGCCACTCACGACCACCCGCGCGCCGCACCCTCCGGCCGCTGCCGTGCCTCCCACGTAAGGACGTGAACCCCATGCGAATCAGTGTCAGCGTCACCGACTTTTCCTGGCCCGGCGGACAAGCCGGCCTGGTCGACAACCTCGTCGAGGTCGCCAAGGTGGCCGACGCGACCGGCCTCGACACCCTCTGGGTGGCCGACCACCTCCTGCAGACCGCGCCGGGCAGCGCCCCGGACTCGGAAATGCTGGAGGCGTACACGACCTTGGGTTTCCTGGCCTCCGCGACGGAGAGGATCAGACTCGGCACCATGGTCAGCGCCGCCACGTTCCGCGCGCCCGCCTTGCTCGTGAAAGCCGTCACCACCCTGGACGTCCTCTCCCGAGGTCGTGCCTGGCTGGGGATCGGAGCGGGTTACCAGGAGGACGAGGCGCGCGCGATGGGGCTCTCGCTGCCGCCGGTGGCCGAACGGTTCGAGCGACTGGAGGAGACCCTCCTGATCGCCCGTCGGATGTGGGACGGCGACACCTCCTCGTTCACCGGACGCCACTACCGGCTGGAACGGCCGGTGAACAACCCCCTGCCGGTGCGGCGGCCGCGGGTGCTCATCGGGGGCACGGGGCCGAAACGGACCCTGCGGCTGGTCGCCGGGTACGCCGACGCGTGCAATCTCTTCGACGTCCCCGACCGCGGCAAGACCGTCCGCGGGCACCTGGACGTCCTCGCCCGGCACTGCGCCGACGTCGAGCGGCCCGTCGAGGAGATCGAGAAGACCATCGCGACCCGGCTGGCTCCGGGGGAGTCCTCGGAGGACTTCGCCCGCCGGTGCGCCGAGTTCGCATCATGGGGGCTGGACCACGTGGTGGTGATCACCGCGGGCCCGTGGCGGCCGGAGGCGGTGTCGGTGCTCGGCGAGGCCGCGAGCCTGGTCGCGGACTGAACGGGTTCTGTCTCCCCGGAATCGTCAACAGCGAACCGCGAACACCATTTCCATATCGTGCGAACCGGGTGGTGTTTTCCGGGGATGCCGTCGTTTTCGCCGTCCTCGGAAAACGGTTACAGACCATAATATCAATTCATGAACCGATTGCCGAGACGGTTTCGTCCGATCGGCGGGCGGCATCGAGGAGATCGTTTCGCTAACATGAGTCCGCCCAGTTCCCCGCCCCCCGTGTGGAAGTTTTGGGAAGGACCCCATGCTCAGTTCAGTGGTTGCCGCGGTATCACTTTTCTCGTCGATATTAACGCCGAATAGCTGGTCGCCGCCGCCGGGGCCGCCGCCCGATCGTGTCGTCATCGACGTGATCACGGTCAATGGTTCCGGTTGTCCGCCGGGTTCGTCCGCCGTCGCCGTCGCCAGGGACAACAGTTCCTTCACCGTGACCTACAGCGAATACACCGCACAGGTCGGCGTCGGCTCGAAGCCCACCGACTTCCGGAAGAATTGCCAGCTGAATCTCAACATCCACGTGCCGCAGGGCTTCACCTACGGTATCGCCAGTGCCGATTACCGCGGTTTCGCCTCGCTCGAATCGGGCGCCAAGGCGCTGCAGCGGGCGAATTACTACTTCCAGGGGAATTCGCCGACGGCGCAGGTGAGCCACCCCATCAACGGGCCGCTTTCGGACAACTGGCAATTCCGTGACGAGGCCGAAGGCGGCGTCATCATCTACAAGCCGTGCGGCGAGGACCGGAATCTCAACGTGAACACGGAACTGAGGGTCGCCGCGGGTTCTTCGGATCCGAAGAAGACCACAAGTTTCATCACGATGGATTCCACCGACGGTGCGTTCAAGACCACCTATCACTTCTCGTGGAAGATCTGCCCGGGCTCCTGACCTCGTCCCCCAGGTGACGGCCTGCTTCCCGGCCTGGAAGAAGGCCGTCCCTCCCGTACCTGGTCAGGGCCTTGGCCGCCCTGTACGAGGACATCACCGCTCGTCGTCGCCCTGTCCGGCGGCGGCGAGTCTTCTCGACGACCCCATTTTCGGCGGTCACCCGGTATCCGGTGACCGAATCCATTTTCCTCCGATCGGCGGGGGCCGGGGAAAGATCGTCTCGCTGACATCGAATCCTGCCCGGTTCCCGCCGCGTGGAAGCTCTTTGGGAAGGATCCCATGCTCAACGTGCTGGTCGCTGCCGTAACGCTTTTCTCCTCGGTCGTCACTCCGAGCGGCTGGGTGCCGCCCCCATTGCCGTCCGACAAGATAGTCATCGACGTCGTGACGGTCAATGGAACCGGATGCAGACCCGGTACCGCGGCTATTTCCGTATCGCCGGACAACACCGCGTTCACGGTCACCTACAGCGAATACACCGCCCAGGTCGGAATCGGTGCGAAACCGACTGATCTGCGCAAGAACTGTCAGCTCAACCTTTATGTTCACGTGCCACAGGGATTCACCTACGGCATCGCGGGCACCGATTATCGCGGATTCGCCTCCTTGGTCGCGGGAGCGACCGGAGTCGAACGAGCGAACTACTACTTCCAGGGCAATTCCCCGACGTCCTACGTGGCCCACAACCTCAAGGGCCCGCTGGAGGACAACTGGCAGTTCACCGACGACATCGAGGTCGGCGCCATCGTCTACAAGCCCTGCGGTGAGGATCGCAACTTCAACATCAACACGGAATTGCGGGCCGCGGTCGGTACTTCCGATCCGAAGAAGACCACCAGTTTCGTCACCATGGACTCGACCGACGGCTCGATCAAGACCACCTACCACTTCTCGTGGAAGAACTGTCCCAAACCGACGAACTGATCCCTGAGGCGGCGGCCTTCTTCGAACCTCGACGAAGAAGGCCGTCACCCTTTTCCGGACGGCGCGGGATCCGTGGCCCCGACCCCGAAAGCGCGGCCCAGCGCGATCACCGTCTCGTCGAGATGCCCGAGGCTGGTGAGCACCGAACGCGCACGCGGATCGTCGATCCGGTCCGCCACCGGCGTGCCGTCGTCCCGGACCAGCGTCCCGTGCCCCGAACCGCCGGGATCACCGATCGCCTTGCCCAGGATCGCGATGTTCTCCCGGATCCGCCCGGTGTAGAGCAGCAGCCGGTCCGCTTCGTCGACCAGGAGCCCGGCCTGCGACCGCGCCGCGACGTGCCGGGCGCGGAAGGCGATCGTCTCCACCGTCGTGAGCACATGCCAGCCGTAGTCACGGCGGCTGCTGAGATTCACCGGATGAGTGAGCGGCTCGATCGTCGTGCGGACCTTGTCCACCGCCCTGTCCAGATCACGCGACTTCTCGATGACACTCACGTTCTCCGCACCGGACAACAGGCCCGCGGCCTTCTGGACGAACTCGTCCAGCTCGTCCAGCAACGCCGAGACGTCGTCCAGCATCACCGCGCGGGTGCGCACCGGCATGATCACCACCGCCGCCAGCACCCCTGCCGCCGCGCCCACCGCGGTCTCCGCGACCCGGATCCACAGCACCTCGAGGCTGAACGTCCCCAGCAGGCTGTAGAGCAACCCGAGCATGCTGGTGATGAAGAACGCCATGATCACCTGCGACACCCGCGCCATGTAGACCATGCCGAACACGCACACCAGGATCAGCGCCAGCGTCGCCGGCACACTGCCCGACACGACCAGCGTCAGCAACAGCCCGCCCACGATCCCGATCAGCGTGCCGCCGAGCCGCCGGACGCCCTTGACGAACGTCGCCCCTGCCGACGACGAGCCGATGAACACCACGAACACCGTCAGCACCGCCCAGTACCAGCGCTGACTCGACACCAGCTCCCCGCCCAGGACGGCGAGCCCGCCGCCCACCACGGCCTGGATCGCACTGCGCGTCTGGTTGTCGTAGGCGAACGCCGCCGACTTCTCCTCGTCGGGATCCGCGGGATCGTCGGCGGTATCGGAGACGTCGTGCTCGGCGACCCGCTGCGCCCGCACGTCGGCCAAAGCGAGCTCGGCGAGCGCGCGGCGGACGCCGTCACCGGGTGCGGCGTGCTCGTCGATCCGGCTGCCTTCCACCAGCATCTTGCTGAACTCTTCGGTCTCGCTGATCAGCGGCAGCTCGCGCGGGTCGCGTTCGATCAGTGACCGGAACCGCCGCATCCGCGCGATCAGATCCTCGCGGACGTCCTCGTCGAGGTCCTCGGCACAGGTGCGCTGCACGGTGATCGTCAGCCACTGCACCGCCAGCTCGACCTCGATCGCCCGGCGGCGGAGCCGGTTCGCCGAGTCCGCGCCGGTCACCTCCGGCGCGGTGTCCTCGATGAGCAGCACCGACTCGTGCATACGGGAGTTCGTCGTGCGGAGCCGTTTGCGGGTGCGCTCGCTGCCGCCGACGGCGAGGTGGTCCTCGGCCGCGCGCACCACGGCGGCGAGCCTGGCCCGGAACGCCCGCCGGATCCGGAGGAACTCCGCGTCGGTGCGCCGCCGCACCAGGACGAACCGGACCACCGCGTTGGCCGCGATGCCGATGGTCAGCGCCAGCAGCAGCACCGGGACCTGCTTCAGATGCGTCTGCAGGAACATCGCGAAGAAGAACAGGAAGAACGACAGGGAGCCCAGCGCGATCCCGCGCGAACCGAAACGCTGGGCGTAGACCGCGACGAAGATCAACAGCACGAACACCACGCTGTCCAGCGGCGGAACCGCCGAACCCACACTGGCCGCGGTGAGCGACGCCGCGCCGAGCACCAGTCCCAGCAGCAGTGTCACCGCCTGCTGCCCCGAGGTCGAGTCGTTGACGGTGAAAGCCGAGGTCATCGCGGCGATCGCGGCGACGAGCGTGATCGTGAGCGGCTGATGGAACGGCAGGATGGCCAGCACCGCGACGACGATGCTGAGCACGGCCGAGAACGCGAGCCGGAGCCGGACCAGGCCGGGATCGGAGGCGACCAGACGGTCGGTCGTGGCCTGGGTGATGCGGGAGATCATCGGGCGAGCAGCTCTCCTTGGGCGAGGGTGACCCGCCTGGCGGTGGACGAGGTGATGCGAAGACGGTATCGGGCGTGCCGCGCGGGCTCGGCGAGGGCGAAGGGCCGCGTCTGACGACGCCACCGGAACGTCTCGCCCTCCCGCTGGTCGAGCAGCGCCCAGTGCTCGCCGTCGTCGGATCCCTCCAGCACCCACGAACGCGGGTCACCCCGGCGGCTTCCCGAGGTCAGCGTGTACATCACCACCTCGCGGGCGGTGTCTTCGACAGGGAAATCGATGACAGGCTCGCGCTCGGAGAAGGTGACCTCGGTCTTGGTGGTGTCGTCGAAAAGGGCACCGGAGCCCGCCGTGATGTCCGTGAGCGGGTCCGGGGCGGCGGGCTCGGCGGGGGACCGGCCCCAGTCCGACGGCTGCTCGCCCATCGTGAACTCCAGCACCGCCCCCTCGGCCAGCGCGGAATGCGGGAGCGTGCTGCTCTCGTGCGGCCGCCCGTCGATCGTCAGCCCTTGGACGTAGACGGCGTCGTCGGTGTTGCCGGGTGCCTCGACGACCAGGTCCTTCCCGTTCTCCAGATGGACGGTCGCCTTCGTGAACAGCGGCGACCCGATCGCGTACTCGGGGCTGCCCATCGCCAGTGGGTAGAACCCGAGCGCGCCGAAGACGTACCAGGCGGACATCTCGCCGTTGTCCTCGTCGCCGGGATAGCCCTGGCCGAGGTCGCCGCCGACGTAGAGCCGCCGCAGGACCTCCCGCACGATCCGCTGCGTCTTCGAAGGCGCGCCGGCGTGGTTGTAGATCCACGGAATGTGGTGCGACGGCTGGTTGGAATGCCCGTACTGGCCCATCCGGACGTCGCGGGCCTCGGTCATCTCGTGGATGAGCCCGCCGTAGGAACCCGGTTTGCGGCCGGTCTCCGGGGTCGCGAAGAACGTGTCCAGTTTGGCCTCCAGCGCTTCGGTGCCGCCGTGCAGCGCGGCGAGCCCGGCGCCGTCGTGGGGCACGGAGAAGGCGGTGTTCCAGGAGTTCGTCTCGGTGAAGTCGCCGCCCCACGCCTCGGGGTCGTAGCCCTCGGCGGCGAAGTGACGGCTGCCGTCGCGGTTGCGGCCCTGGAAGAACCCGATCAGGTGGTCGAAGTGGTTCGCGTACTGCTGCGAGCGCTGCCGGAAGTACGCGGCGTCGTCGCGGTGACCGAGCGCCTCGGCCAGATTTGCCAGGCCGAAGTCGTTGACACAGCCCTCCAGCGCCCACGACAGGCCTTCGTGGACCGACGTCGGGGTGAACCCGAGGAAGATCGACTCGTGCAGGCCCTTCCGGCCGACGCTCTGCCCGCGCGGAGTCACGGTCGCGTTCTTCAGCGCCGCTTCGTAGGCGGCCTGGACGTCGAACCCGCGCACACCCTTGAGGTACGCGTCGGCGAACGCCACGTCGGAACTGGTGCCTGTCATGAGGTTGGCGTAGCCGGGAGAGGACCAGCGCGAGATCCAGCCGCCCTCGCGGTACTGCTGGACGAACCCGTCGATCATCCGCCCGCACCGGCCCGGGGTCAGCAGGGCGTACGCGGGCCACGTGGTGCGGTAGGTGTCCCAGAAGCCGTTGTTGACGTACATCTCGCCGTCGACGACCTTCGCGCCGGTCCTGGTGCGTGTACTCGGCCAGAGCCTGCGGATGACCGGGCTCGCGTGGCGGACGCCCTTCGGCGTGTCCTCGTGCGCGGAGTTCGGATACAGGAACAGACGGTAGAGATTGGAGTAGAACGTGGTGCGCTGGTCCTCGGTCGCCCCCTCGATCTCGACACGGTCCAGCACCTCCGCCCACCGCGCGCGGGCCTCGTCGCGGACCTGCTCGAAGCCCGTCCCGGCGGGGATCTCCAGGTCGAGGTTCCGTTTCGCCTGCGCGAGGCTGATCAGCGACGTCGCGATCCGCATCGTCACCTCACCGGCGGCGAACTCCAGGAACCCGGTCACCGTGCGCCAGGCGGGGCGGCGGATCTTCGCGCCGCGTTCGGCCGGGACGTCGAACTCGGCGTGGACGAACATCCGCCGCGCCCCCGTCGACAACCTGCTGCGGACCCAGGTGTGGCCACTGACCACACCTTTCGCCGCGTCGACGCGCAGTCCGCCCCGGTTGCGGGCGTTGTCGAACAGCAGCCAGCCGCGATCACCCGGGAAGGTGAACCGGAACAGCGCGGCGTGATCCCCCGGGGCGATGTCGGTGGTGATGCCGTCGGCGAATCGGACGCCGTAGTGGTGCGGCCGGTCGACCTCGTCGTCGTGGGAGAACGCGAGAGCGCGACGGGCCCGGCCCGCCTCGACCGGGCCGATCCCCGGCATCACCTGGAAGGTGTGCCGGTCGCCCATCCACGGGCTCGGTTGATGTGACAGCGCGAAAGCCTGCAGCGCCGGGCGGTTCTCGGCGTCGTTGTGCCGGTGGTAGCTGTAGAGCCAGTTGGTGACGCCCGCGTCGGTGACCGGGGTCCAGAAGTTGAAGCCGTGCGGGACCGCCGTCGCCGGGAAGTTGTTGCCCCGCGAGAACTTGTCGCTGGAATGCGTGCCGCGGGTGGTGCGGACGTGGTCGACCGGCTCGCGGATCTCGACAGCGCGCTCGGTGATCCTGACATCGTCCATCCAACCCGCGCTCGCGCCGCCGGGCGGTTCGCTGACCAGGACGATCCGGGCGATCCGCCGTCCCGCGAACCCCTCCAGCCTGCGGCGCACCAGGTTCCACTGGTCCACGTACAGCGTCTTGTCCAGGCCTTGCTCCTCGGCGCTGAACCCGGCGGCCGTCCCGTCGGCGAACTCGACGTCCAGTGCCACGAAGGTGCTGCGATAGCCGGGCATCGCGTCGGTCTCGGCCTCGGGGAAGACCACATAGGACAGTTCCGTGTGGCCGGTGACCTCGATGTCCACTTCGAACATCGTCGCGCGCAGCGTGTTCTCGTAGCGGAGAGCGTGCGCGCCGGTGAACCCGACGCCCGCCTTCGCGGTCGGCGACGACCCCGGCCCGGTGCCGACGCGCAGAGCCGGATCCACCGGCTGCGGATCACCCGTTTCGAAGGAGGAGAAGAACCCGGTGATCGTCACCCGGTCACCGTAACTCGCACGCGTGAGCCCGGCTCGGTGTGCCGCGTTCAGAGGACTAAACGCGGGCGGCGAGGAACTCCTCGAAGGTGCCCTTACCGGTCGCGTTCTCCGGGGTCAGGTTGCCGCCCGCGCGGAACGCCTTGGCCGCCTTGCCCGGCAGCCACAGCGACACGATCGGCTTCCTGCGCCCCACCGACCGCTGATACGCCTGCGCCAGGTCACGGGCATCGCGCACTTCGGGTCCGCCCAGGTCCGGCACCCGCCCCGACGGCTCACCGGACGCCAACGCGACCAGCCGATCCGCGACGTCGCCGGTACTGACCGGCTGGAACCGGAATCCGGACGGCATGAACGTCACCGGCAGCCTCCGCTGCGCCGCCGACGCCCGCGCGACGAGATCGTGGAACTGCGTCGCGCGCAGCACCGTCCACGGCAGACCGGACTCCTCGATCACCTTCTCCGACGCCAGCTTCTCGTCGTAGTAGAAGAACCTGATCACGTCGATGCCGACGATCGAGATGTACACCAGATGCGGGCTGCCCGCGCGCCGCGCCGCCTCGACCAGGTTCCGCGTCACCTGCTCGTCCCCGCGCCCCAGCGTCGAGGCGCAATGGATGATCGCCGCGACGCCGTCGACCGCGTCGGCGAGACCGTCGCCGGTCTTCAGATCGCACCGCGCCCACTCGTGAGCGGTACCCGACGGCCGCGGTCGCCTGCTCATGATCCTGACCGGCCGGCTTTCGGCCGCCAGCCGCCGCACCACCTCGCGGCCGAGGTCGCCGGTACCGCCGGTCACCAGGATCGGTTTCACCACTCAGGGCCTCCGCTCTCGAGAGTTTCACTCTCAAGAACAGGCGGGCCACCCGGAACGTGACAGCTGCCGTGAGAGGAACGCGAGCTTGTCCGGATTCCCGACCGCGCGGAGCCCGGCGATCCGGCCGTCCACCACCTCGAACCCGAGGACGCCGTACAGGGCGCCACCGGCCGTCGCGATCACCGCGGGACCGCCGTTGACCTCGCCGACCACGATCGACACCTGTGCCGCGCCGGCGAACATCCCGGCGTACAGGCGGGCGATCCTCGCCGCGCCGTGCACCGGACGCCGGGCCGCGGTGACCTTGCCGCCGCCGTCCGACCACGCCGTGACGTCGGCGGTCAGCAGGCTCTCCAGCGCGGGCAGATCGCCGTCCCGCGCCGCCGACAGGAAGCTCTCGACAAGCTTCTCGACTTCGATGAGCGACGGGTTCGAAACCCGTCGCTCGCCCGACCGGTCCAACGCCTTTCGCGCCCGGCTGTGCAGCTGGCGCGAGTTGACTTCGGAGACGTCGAGGATCGCGGCGATCTCGCGATGGCTGTAGGCGAATGCCTCCTTCAGCACGAACACCGCCCGCTCGACCGGGCCGAGCTGTTCCAGCAGCACCAGCATCGCCAGCGACACCGAATCCCGCTGCTCCGCCGTCTCCAGCGGGCCTAGCACGTCTTCTGAGGTCAGGACCGGTTCGGGCAGCCACGGCCCGACATACCGCTCGCGCTGGACCCTGGCCGAGGTCAGCCGGTTCAGGCAGAGATTGGTGACCACTTTCGCCAGCCACGCCCGCGGCGACTCGATCGAACCGCGTTCGGCGCCCGCCCACTTCAGGTAGGCGTCCTGAACAGCGTCCTCCGCCTCCGCGGCAGAACCGAGGAGGCGGTACGCGAGTCCGAACATGACGGGGCGCAGCTGCTCGAATTCCGTGGCGCCGTCCATTTTCCCCTACGAATCCCGCTGAATCCATCGTGGACGGTGCGGCGCCGAGGGTACCGCTCACCGGGATGGCCGTACCTGATCGGCGCTGACGTCCACAGTGACTGTATCGGTACGAAGAGAACGTCTGCGTCACCACCGAGAGAGGGGTCTGGAGTGACGTCACGTTCGTCGCGTTCGCGTGCCTCGTTGTGCGCCGTGACCGCAATGACAGTGTTAGCGCTGATCACAGCGCCCCAAGCCGGCGCGGCACCGGCACCGGGCGCCGTCCACACCACACCGGACAGATCCGGAAAGGACGTCGATGTCCGCGACACGGCGAGAACCGGCCCGCGTGCCCTCGGCGCGCAAGACCGGCTCTCGGCGTCCCGGGCGAACTCCGTCGCGAAGGCACGAGCGGAACTCGGGAACCAAGCCCTGCTCGATCTCGACGAGCTGACCGGCACCCCCCGCGTCCTGTCCCGCACCGACGGATTCCTCACCGGGCCGAGCGCCGAGTCGCCCCGCGACATCGTGCTGAACTACCTGCGGGAGCAGGAAGGGCTCGTCGGCCTCAGCGCCGGTGACACCGCGAAACTGAACCTGCGCAAGGACTACGTCGACGTCGAAGGCACGCACCATCTGTCCTTCACCCAGGCCGTCGGCGGGGTCCCGGTGTTCGGCAACGGGTTGAAGGCGCACGTCACGAAGGACGGCAGGCTGATCCAGCTGGACGGCTCACCCGTGCGCGCTCTTCCCGAGTCACTCGGCGCGGGTGCCTTGGCCGCACCTGCCCCGGACGCCGAGCAGGTCGCGTTCCTCACCGCCGACGGGATCCGTCCCGCCTGGTACACGCTGGCCAAACCCGCCGCGGACAAGATGTTCCAGGAGGTGACCGACGCCGGCACCGGCAAACTGCTCTACCGCAAGAACCTGGTCAGCCACGCGAACGACGCCGACGGCGCAAAGGGCCTCGCCTGGGAGGCGCAGCCCGGCCCGCAGAAGCAGGTCAACCTGACCCAGAAGGGCTGGCTGCCCGCCGACGCCAAGACCCTGGACGGCAACGTCGCGCACGTCGCCGCCGACGTCAACGGCGACCAGAAGTTCCAGCCGCAGGAAGAGATCGGGCCGAACACCGACGGCACCTACCGGTACAAGTTCACCGACTTCAACGCCGCCGTCGGCCCGCCGTGCTCGACGGCGAGGCCGTGCTCCTGGGACCCGAAGACACCGGGCTCGTGGGCGAAGAACCGGGAACAGAACGCGGTGCAGGCGCTGGCCTACGTCGGGAGCTTCCACGACCACCTGGCCTCCTTCCCGATCGGTTTCACCCGCGAGGCGGGCAACTTCGAGAAGGTCGACGGCGACGCCGTCCAGGTCCACACCCTGCTCGGCGCCCAGACGCCGGGCTACTACGACAACGCGTTCATGGGCACGCCGCCGGACGGCCACGCGCCGACGATGGGGATGTTCCTGTTCCACGATCCCCGGGACCCCGGTGACCCGTTCCTCGCGGCGAACTCGGCCGACGACGCCACGATCATCCACCACGAGTACACCCACGGACTGTCCAACCGGCTCGTCGTCGACGCGCAGGGCAACTCGACCCTGAACGCCTTCCAATCCGGCGCGATGGGGGAGGCGTGGAGCGACTGGTACGCCTTCGACTACCTCGTCGAGCGTAACGCGATCAAGGACACCTCGGCGCCCGGCGAACTCCTCGGCGGCGACTACGTCAGCAACGGCGTGCCCCTCGCCCGCACCCAGCCGCTGGACTGCCCGGTCGGCGCCGGCGCGCCGCAGTGCCCCGGCACACCCGGAGCCGGTCCCGGCGGTTACACCTTCGGCGACCTCGGCCGGATCATCGGCGGCGCGGAGGTACACGCCGACGGTGAGATCTGGGCGAGCACGCTGTGGGACGTCCGATCCGCGCTCGGGGTGCCGCTGACGCGCGCACTGGTCACCCGCGCGATGGAACTCTCGCCCGCGTCGCCGTCCTTCCTGGACATGCGGAACGCGATCCTGCAGGCCGACACGGTGATCAACGGCGGCCGCGCGCACGCCAAGCTGTGGAAGACCTTCGCCGCCCGCGGCATGGGCTACTTCGCCGCGACGATCACCGGCGCCGACACCCAGCCGGCCGAGGACTTCTCCACCCCGCCGCCCGCGGGAACCCCGACCGGGACCGTCACCGGCAAGGTCAGCAACCGCGAAGACGGGGCCCCGATCGCGGGCGTCGCCATCCGGTTCGGCGGGCACGACTCGGGTTTCGGTGGCTCGCTGTCCGCGGTCACCGACGGCGGCGGCGTCTACACCATCCCCGGCGTGATCCCGGGTACCTATCCGAAGGTCTACGCATCCGGAGGCGGCGTGGACAGCGAGATCCGCACGATCTCCGTGCGCTCGGGTACCACCAAGGCCGACTGGTCACTGCGGTTCAACTGGGCCTCCGGCACCGCCGGTGCCGCGGTCGCCGGGTTCAACGGCGTCGACTTCACCCCGTACGGCTGCGGTCCCGGCGATCTGGCGGCGGCCTCGGTACTCGGCGGTGGCGGCTGGTCGACCGACAAGATCGTCCGCCCCGACGGCACGATCGAGACCCGGTTCGTGACGATGAAGCTGGGCAAACCGATCAACATCACCGCCATCGAGATCGACCCGTCCAACGTCTGCGGCGACGACCCGCCCGCCGCGGCCAAGGACGTCACCGTCGAAACCTCGGTGGACGGCACGAACTGGGTGAAGGCGGGCAGCGGCGACTTCAAACCCGCCGACCTGAACAAGCTCACCGCGCTCCAGCTCGCACCGGGCAGCGCGACCGGTGTGCTGTTCGTGCGCCTGACCGTCTCGTCCAACCAGCTGTCGTTCTACCCGGACAAGACCTGCTCACCGCAACCCAGCACGGCCGGGTGCCTGTACCTGGACGTGCAGAAACTGGCGGTGCGGGGCGTTCCCGCCTGACCGCTGGACTTGGGCCTCGTGAGTGGTGAGTGTCGTTCTAACGCGACTTGCCACTCACGACCACCTGGACCGCCTCGGTTCCGGGCCGTGAAGGCCTCCTTGCCTACCTTGAGAGTAGGGAAGGGGCCCTTCACGGCCAGACGAACGAGAGCGGGCCAGCGGTCAGGAAGACTAGACGCCTCCAATGTGGCGTTGGGGACAGTCAATGTCTCCAACGCCACATTGGAGGCATCACGGCGTGGTATCGCTGCCACTCACGAGGGGCGTATGGTGGCGGTATCGGGGTAGAAACGTGCTCACCCCAGGCGAGCACACGTATACGCGGCATCGAATGATCCGTCACTCCTTCACTTCGAAGGAGTCGACCTTTGCGTTCCCCTGTTCAGAGCCGTTCCCTGAAGGACGCGTGGCCCGCGCTGGCCGGGCTCTCGGCCGTGTTCCTGTTCGAGATGCTCGACAACTCGATCCTCAACGTCGCGTTGCCGACCATCGGCCGCGAGCTCTCCGCCTCGACGACCACCCTGCAGTGGGTGACCGGGGCGTATTCCGTCGTGTTCGGCGGCCTGATGCTGGCGTTCGGCGCACTGGCCGACCGCGTGGGCCGCCGCAAGATCATGCTCACCGGACTCGTGCTCCTCGCCGTGGCGAGCCTGGCCACGGCGGTCGTCACCGTCGCGTGGCAGCTCATCGCCGTCCGGGCCGTCATGGGTGTCGCGGCGGCGATGACGACACCGGGCTCGCTCGCCCTCGCGTTCCGCCTGTTCGACGAAGACGTGCTGCGCGTCCGCGCGACCACGCTGATCTCGACCGTGGGCCTGGTCGGGCTCGCGCTCGGCCCCACCGCCGGCGGTCTTGCGCTTTCCGTCGCGCCATGGCAGGCACTGCTGCTGGTGAACGTGCCTGTCGCCGCGCTCGCGTTCTTCGGCATCCGGTCCGGGATCCCCGCCGACGATCCGGCCGACCTGCACCGCGACCCGATCGACGTCGCGGGCGCGGTCTTGGGAACTGCGACGATCGTCCTCGCGCTGTTCGCCCCGACGCTCTTCGTCGAAGAAGGCGCCGCGTCGGCCCTGCCCTGGGGCGTCACCGCGGCCGCGCTCGCCGTCGGAACCTGCTTCGTCCTCCGTGAGAAGACGGCCCGGCACCCACTGCTGGACCTGAAACTCGTCGCACGGCCACTGGTGTCCAGCGGTCTGGCGTTCAAAGCCGCTGCGGGATTGGCGACCGCCGGGCTCGGCTACCTCGTGACCCTGCACCTCCAGTTCGGTCTCGGCTGGTCGCCCGCCGAAGCGGCGATCGGGATGCTGCCCCAGGTCGTCGTCCTGATCGCCGGCGGTGCGCTCATCTCCCCGCTGATCACCCGCATCGGCCTCGCCAAGGCCGCCTGGCTCAGCGCCGTCGCGGTCGTGTGCGGGCTCGCCGTCTACACCGCTTTCGGCGGGCTCGGCTATCTCTGGATCGCCGTCGCCCTCGCCCTCGTCGCGGTGGGTATGCGGGTGGTCGGTGTCGTGGCGGGCACCAACGTGATGCGCGGCCTGCCGTCGAACCGGACCACCATCGGCGCCGCGCTCGTCGACACCGCCAGCGAGGTCACCACCGGGATCGGCATCGCGCTCAGCGGCACCATCCTGGCACTGGTCTTCCCCGGCGCGCTGACAGCGGCCCGGAACTCGGCCGATTTCCTGAAAGCGACCACCTACGCGGGTCTCGCGCTCACCCTGTTGTCCGCGGCCCTGGTCGGCTTCGGCATCCTCCGCGGACGCCGCCCCGAATAGACGACGAAGGCCCCCTTCACCTTGGGTTCTAGTGGTGGTTGCAACACCTGACTTGTCTCAGGGGTTGTGTTGTTTGAGATCCGTGGGGATCGGTCGCCTCAGGGCCCGAGGAAGCTGCTCGCC